>JAZDHY010000133.1:0-6312 GCA_043805435.1 bacterium | reverse complement strand
TTTAGTTACTAGACTCTCAAAAAGAGTCATTCAACAATATATTGATCTTATACCTATTGATTCTTTTTGATCTTTATATTATTTTATTTCCTCTTTTCGGTATCTTTTGATACCTTGCTTCGGTATCATTTGAAACTATTTCATCAAAGTCATTTTTTTAGCAGCAACAAAGTTTTTACCATTTAGGCCGTTAGCTTCAATAGTATAAAAATAAATACCGCTTGAAAGAGCTGAAGCGTTAAAACTCAATACATGTGAACCTGCAGTAAAGTTACCATCAACTATATTTGCAACTTGCTGGCCTAATGTGTTGAATAAATTAATTGTTACATTAGATTCAATCGGAACTGCAAAAGTAATTGTTGTTGAAGGGTTAAAGGGATTTGGATAATTCTGCGAAATAGCAAATTCAGCAGGAATTCCAACTTCAACTTTAACCGAATTTAAGAAATTTACAGTACCATCGTAATCAATTTGTTTAAGTCTATAAAAATAAGTACCTGTTACAGCAGAAGCATCAGTGAATGAATAGTTATGCTTTTCGGTGCTTGAACCATAACCTGATACAAAACTTATCTGCGAAAATGAAGTATTATCTAAACTTCTTTCAATTGCAAAACCAGAGTTATTGGTTTCGGTAGCAGTTGACCAATTTAACACTACTTTACCATCAATACTTGCGGCAGTAAAAGAAATTAATTCAACAGGAATAACATTCGGCATCTGACTCTTTAGAATTAAACCGGATGCTCCGACAGCCAACCCATTTTGAACATCAGGATAAACTTTTATTGCATTTACACCTGTAACAGAAGTTGGCAGATTATCGGCAACCCAAGTTGTTCCATAATCGGATGAATGCAAAATCCCATTTGAAAAAGTTCCAACCCACACGTAAGGCGTTCCATTAACAAAATCGGCTAAATTAGCCAAACCTGTAACAGGAAAACCTGCAAGTGTCCAGTTTGTTCCACCATCGGTGGTTGTCATAATCTTACCGTTTGTGGCGTCATTAACAATTGCAATCCCACGTAACTCATCGCTAAAAGCTATACCATACGAGTTTACATATGTACCGGTCACTCCACTTGTCCATGGTCCTTCCAAACCCGATGTTGATTTGTATATTTTAGTTTTATTTGTACCAAACCAAACATTTAAGCCTATTCTTTCATACGCACAATTCCAACCGGCTTCACCGCTTGCAGCGGCCAAAGAAGTAGCCAAAGCCCATGTAGCCCCACCGTCAGTACTCTTTAATAATCTCCATACGCTGCTGGTTGGATCCCCTAAAGCATAGGCTAAATCAGCATCAACGTAATCAACAACATCCATAAAACTACCCGCGTTGGTAGAAACTTTGGCCCATGTTGTCCCAGCGTCCGTAGTTCTGAAAATATTACCCGACCCATCACCTACAATTACTTTTGAAGCATCATAAGCGGAAATACAGTACAAGTCAACATTACCTGTAACATTTGTACACTTGGTCCAAGTAGTGCCGCCATCAAGGCTCTTTAGCACAACTCCACCTTCGCCCGCAATCCACGAAACACTTGCATCAACAATCGAAACAGCTGTCAAGTCGGTTGTTACAGGGCAGGTAACAACTTCCCAATCATAAGTACTTTTTGGAGTATCAACAACACCGGATGCAGAATTTGAGCCTTTAATAGGTTTTTCTGAAACCTGTCCGAATAGAGACAAGTTCATAAATAAAAAAATTACAAAAAAAATAGTACGGTTTTTCATGCTTTCCCCTTTTATTATTGAACTTAATAATTAGTGATAATTATAACCATGCAATCTATTAAATAATTCTTTGCTCATTTTTTATTTATTGAAATATAATAAATTACTAAAAAAAATACTCTACTTAATTTATTTTTTTATAAAATTTGTTAACAGTGTTTAAATAATTGCATAAAAATACTTAATAAATGGCAATTAAATAACTCAAAAAAGAATGGATTTTAAAATTTGCATCATATTGTATCATCAAATCTATAACCAAAATATTGTTAAAGTGATTCTGAAAAATCACCTATTATATACAACACTTTCTAAATTATAATCTGCCTAACAAACGGGATGTTCTTCGCACTTTGGCTGAAATTAGATTTATTTATTTTTTGCATTTTATTATTGAAAAGAATATCGCCGCAACGGTGCAACTCCATTTTTTAGAATCTTTATTTTGCGATATAAATCCCTCTTTCAGAAATGATACCAAAAATTTAATTATTCAATAACGCCTCAAAAATCAGATCAATATTTATATGACACTTATTAATCCTGCATTGCTAAAGAAATGTTTATCTCTAATTTTGCAGTAGCTATTTCTCTATTAATTTAAAGATATGTAAAATTTAATTGCATTTATTATCTACATGAAAATAGAATTACTTTGGACTTAATAATTTAATAATATTTTTCAACTCAGGCCTAAAGGCTATTTAGTATAGTTTTTATTCCCCGAACTCTAAATGACATGGTTATTTAAATTCCTTATAACTTATTATAGATAAGCCGATAACGTTATTAAATCTCCCCGTTTAAATAACCCCAGCATTCATGCTGGGGGCTGGCGGAACAGACATAACGGGCTTTAGCCCTGATTCTTTTCCTCACTTTTTGGCTTAGGTGATTAACAATATCAATTCTATTATTTTCTAATGCAAAATACAGGATAATTGGATATTTAAATCCTGTTTAATAATTTTTGTATTGATAAAGGTTGTAATAACAGAATAAAAAAAATTTGATATTTTTATATGGTACGTATTCAAAGCTGACAAAAAAAAGACCGCAAGATTTTTCACTTGCGGCCTAACTTTAATTCACAAAATAATTAAAATTTAGTAAAAAATATTACTTCAATAACATCATTTTACGCGCTTGTGAAAATACAACACCGCTTGTTAAATTTGCTGAAGTTAATCTATAAATATAAATACCTGAAGATAACACTTTATTTGTCAAGTTTTCAGTATTTAACTCGTAACTATGGAATCCTGCACTTCTAATTTCGTTAATTAAAGTAGCAACTTTTTCACCATTTATAGAATATATTTCTAATTTTACATTACTATTATATGGTAAAGTAAAGTTGATTTTTGTAGAAGGATTAAATGGATTAGGATAGTTTTGTTCTAACGAAAACTCGGTTGGTAATACATTTTCAACTTTAATTTCATTACTGTAATTTACAGAACCATCATAATCTACTTGTTTTAAGCGATAGATTGCATAAGTAGAAGATAAACCGCTTAAATCATCTGAATAATAATAATAAATTGGGCTAGTGGAATTTCCCGCACCGGGTTTAAATCCAAGTGTAGTCCATTCAATTTCCAATTCATTTGTTTTCCTTTGTACTTCAAATCCACTATTATTGTTTTCTGTTGCTGTTTTCCATGCTAAATTAACATATGAACCTGTAGCTGAAGCAGTAAAAGAAGTTAATTCAACAGGAACAACGCTTGTCATTGTACTTTTTAGAATTAAGCCGGCAGGACCAACAGCAATTCCATTTTGGGCATCCGGATAAACTTTCAAAGCATTAACACCTGCAACTGAACCGGGTAATCTATCAACAATCCATGTAGTTCCATAATCAGTTGAGTGTAAAATTCCGTTTGAGAAAGTACCAACCCAGCAATAACCCGTACCTTCAATATAATCTGCAAGATTACTTAAAGCGGTTATAGGGTAATTTGTAGCTGTCCAATTTGCACCACCGTCAATAGTTCTCATAACTTTTCCGTTTGTGCCATCATTTACAACTACTATTCCTTTATAAGCATCGCTAAATGCCATCCCATACGAATTGGTATAAGTGCTGGTTGTACCACTAGTCCAAGGACCTTCTAAACCTGTAGTTGATTTATAAACCTTAGTTTTATTTGTTCCAAACCATACGCTTGAACCTACTCTTTCGTATGCACAATTCCAACCTGCTTCGCCTGATGCTGCAGCTAAAGAAGTAGCTAAAGCCCATGTAGCTCCGCCATCAGTACTCTTTAATAATCTCCAAACACTACTTGTAGGATCACCAATTGCATATGCCAACTCAGAATTAACATAATCAACAACATCAATAAAACTACCAGCATTGGTTGAAACCTTTGTCCAGGTTGTTCCGCCGTCAGTTGATCTAAAAATATTGCCGGAACCGTCACCAACAATTACTTTGTTTTCATCATAACCGGAAATTGCATATAAATCTACGTTACCGGTAACATTTGTGCATTTAGTCCAAGTTGTTCCACCATCAATACTCTTTAATACAACACCACCATCTCCGGCAATCCAAGAGATATTTGCATTTACAATAGAAATAGCAGATAAATCTGTAGTTACAGGACATGTAACAACTTCCCAATCGTAAGCACTTGTTTGTGTGCCAATTGTAAAAGTACCGTTACTTACATCATATAATGAAGCATTTGAAACGTCACTTATTCTAACCACACACAAACCTGATGGAGTGTTAGGAACAGTATAACTGTATGAAGCCGGTGCAGCCGGAACGCTGTTTACAATAGTTGACCAATTAGTACCATTATCTGTAGAAATTTCAATTTTTACATTTGTTACATTTTGGCTTACCCATGTAATATTTTGAGCTGAACCAACAACCCAATGTTCACCACCGTCAGGAGCAGAAACTGTAACAGAGGTTGTAGCAGTGGTAAAAGTTAATTCACCAATCCACGAACCCCAAGTATTTGCTGAAGAGACATATTCTGTTAGCAAATAGATTTTACCATCAACAGAAGGGTCAACCCAAGCACCATTATAATCTCCCCAGCGATTTCTATCACCGCCAAAGGTTTTATAATAATAACCATTGCCTGTTTTTAACGGTTTACTTCCTGTTAATGTATTTGATGTTGCAGGTTTTGTTGTAAAAAAGGCTCCTGCATATTCAGTTGTTGCCGATCGTGAATAAGTGATTGCAACGTTATTATTATTATCAACAGCAACAGCAGGATATGAATGGAAATAAGTATCACTTCCCATAGAAATATCTGAAGTAGCAGTATTTGTTGCTAAATTAATAGCACAATACCTAACAGAAGAATATAAACCGCTTGTACCACTTTTAACAGAATGGACTAAATGTAATGTTCCATTTCTTACAATTGGTTCATTGCGTAAATTTGAACTTCCACCATCAATTGTATATGATGAACCCAATTGACTTGCATCTTGCGGATCGGTATATGCAGTAACCGGAACCGTAACAGCAGTTAAACTAGGACTTGTTAAAGGATTGGTCAAACGATAAACAACAAAATATGTGCCTGTTACATATGGAGAGTTATTAACTAAATAATATTCTCCTGAATTATCATAATTTCTGGTAGGTCTTAAACCAAAAACGTTTGTATTTGGTGAAGGAGTTTTAATGTCCCATAAATCTTTGAAATTAATCACACCGGGTGTAGCTGCATATAAATCAGTTTTGCTAATTATACGAATTTTTGCATAGTTAAATGATCCGGCAAATGAAAATTGATTTGATGTAATATAAATTGCGTTTTGGTCGTAGCCAACACCCTGATAATCGGACCAGTTTCCGGCACTAGTTGAGCCATTATAGTTTGAAGGTAATTTCCAATTATACCATACACCATTTGGATCTGCATCATCGGAAACAGAGATAAGGAAATATGAACTTGAAGTACCAACATTTAACCACACCATAACCCAGCGATTTGAATAATGATCAAAAATAACTTTCGGGTCAAATGGATCTGAATTTGCTAAAGTTGACTGATACCAGCTTGAACCTTCTATAGTTTTTTGAACTACTCCACTTTTATCAAGTATTCTAAATCTCGAGTTCACTACCGCAACAATATGATTTGGTCCAACAGCTAAATAAGGATCCGGTGGTATATACATACCCTGATCCTGAACACCTTGAAAATTTTTGGTTAAAATAAAATCACCGGAGGTGACTTTATCTGTATTATTAATTAAAGGATCTTCTACATAATTTGAACCTTCCGTACCTGTTGGCAAAATATTGTTTTCCAAGTCTGGAAGTTTCATAACGGTAAATAAATTTTTTATTGGTTTCGGTTTAAAACCCGGTACAGGAACTTGTTCTTCAGTAAAACTTCCGGTGTTAACTGTTACACCTGAAGGTACTGAACCGCTTGCTGGGCCTTGAAAGATTTGCCCATACATCGACAGGCTTAAAAACAAAAAAAATATAACATACAAAGTATATTTTTTCACGCTTTCTCCTTATTGTTAATGAATGATTGAGTATTGTTTTTTATTTTTGTATAATAATCC
>JAZDHY010000132.1:0-34846 GCA_043805435.1 bacterium | reverse complement strand
ATTTTAAATATAAATATAAATAAAATAAATTTATTACGGTTCGATTTTCAATTTTTTACCGATAAAAATAGGCTATTCACCGATTTTTACTATTACTAAATAAATTTTAAGATATTTTAGTTTATAATTATTTTATATTTTTTGGAGCAAATATGGATACTCAAAAACCTTTAGTTAATTCTCGCGCTGTATTTGGAATTATTTTAATAATTCTTGGCGGATTATTTATGTTAGAAAATTACGGATTGTTTGATTTTACAATTCCTCGTATTATTTGGGATTGGAGATCAATATTAATAATAATTGGTTTGTTTTTAATTATTACATCAAGGAACAGAAATGCCGGTGTAATTTTAATTGTAATTGGCGGAGTTGGATTTTTACCTGAATACTGGCCGGTTTTATTAATTTTATTAGGATTATACATTGTGATGAAACAAAATAATATCTCGGCTAAAATTTTTAATCAGAACCATCATAATAATAATAACAACCATTCAGCTTCTTCATCGGAAGATTATTTAAATGATGTAGCTATTTTTGGAGGTGGTAAAAAAATTATTCAATCCGAAAATTTTAAAGGTGGAAAAATAACTGCCATTTTTGGTGGTTCAGAAATTGATTTATTTGATTGTACATTAGCCGATGGTGTAAATTATTTGGATGTTGTTGCCGTTTTTGGCGGAACTACCCTGTACGTACCAAAAGACTGGAAAGTTGAACTCGATTTAGTACCAATTTTTGGCGGTTTTTCCGATAACAGAAGAAAGGATCCTAATTTAACACCAAATAATAATAAAAAATTAATAATTAAAGGTTTAGTGTTGTTTGGTGGCGGCGAAATTAAAGATTAATAAATAAATTGGCAAATAAAATGAAACCTAATAAAATATCTAATGTAAGCGGCATAATACTAATACTTTTAGGATTAATATTAACTTATCAATCTGTTTTTAATCCATTTGATATTTATATATCAAATCTTCAATTATTAATTCTCTTTGTAGGACTAGTTGTAATTTTTATATCAAAAAAAGCTTTTCTAGGTTTATTAATAATTTATATCGATTTAGCTTTTATATATAGTAATAAAAACAACTTTACTTTAATAGATGTATTGTTTGAATATTGGCCAATTTTAATGATCCTTTTTGGATTATCCTTAATTATTGATATATATTTCAGTAAACACAAACAAAAGAGCAATAATTTGAGAAATAAAAGTGTTGAATATATTTCGGGTAAAGAAAATATTGAGGAAACAGTTATACTAAATTATAGAAAGTTATTAATTGATGCCGGACAATTATCAAAAATAAAAATAACTTCCTTTTTTGCTGGTGCAGAAATTGATTTTGAAAATCTCGATCTATCAAAACCGCTCAAATTTGAGGTAATAGTTTTTTTTAGCGGCCTAAAATTACATGTTCCTGCAAACATTAAAATAAATCTTGAAGTGACTCCTTTATTTGGTGGAGTGGCAGATAAGCGGATTAGAGTTTCAGCAACAAACCAAAAGCCAAATATTCTTACAATTAAAGGAACTACCGCCTTTGGTGGTATAGAAATATATAACTAAATAGGTTAATAATGCAAAATCCGTTATTAAAAAACTTGTACACTTTTTTAAGCTATATTACTGTTTGGATATTGCTTATTTTAGTCCAATTTATTCTTTTAATTGTTTCGTCAAATATATCCATTAATTATTCAATATACGATAGTTTGATATTTAATATAATATTTTCGGTAATAGGGTTAAATTTATGGTTCCCAGTCAAATTTATTTCTTTTGAAAATAATTCCGCATTTAGGATATTAATTAATCATACGGTAGGAGCTTTGGCCGTATCCGCCTTTTGGGTTGCTTTTTCATATACAATTATAAATAGTTTTGTAACTTTATCCGCTTACGAAAAAGTGTTTTTATTTAATAGTCTGTTTGTACGTTTTCTTATTGGAATTTTGTATTATATTATTATTGTATCGGTAAATTATATTATTATATATTATAATAACTTTAAGGAAAAAGTAACTAATGAAAACCAATTGCAAAATCTTGTTAAAGAAGCCGAGTTAAAAACATTAAAATATCAAATAAATCCACATTTTATTTTTAATAGCTTAAATTCTATAAGTTCGCTAACTTTATCCAACCCCCAAAAAGCTCAAGAAATGACAATTAAACTTTCTTCATTTATTCGTTCAACTCTTGCAAAAACCGATAATCAATTTGTAAAACTTTTGGATGAGTTATCCAATGTTAGGCTTTATTTAGAAATTGAAAAAGTTAGATTTGAAGGAAAATTTGATTATATTGAAACAATTGTTAATAATTGTTTAGATATTAACGTACCTACAATGTTATTACAACCTTTATTTGAAAATGCAATAAAACATGGAGTTTATGAATCGTTAGAAAAAGTGATAATTAAGTTTAATTGCAGTATTGATAAAGAATATCTAAAAATTATTATTTCAAATAACTTTGATATAGATGCAGTCCATCGAAAAGGTGAAGGCATTGGAATAAAAAACATCAAAAATAGACTTCAACTTATTTATAAGCAAGATAATTTACTTACGGTTAGAAAACAGGATGGTGTTTATACTGCAACAATATTTATACCTCTTAAAAAGGACTAACTAATGAAAACTAAAGTTATAATAATAGATGATGAAAAATTAGCCAGAGATATAATTAAAAACTTTCTTATCGGCTTTGCAAATTTTGAATTAGTAGCAGAATGTTCAAACGGATTTGACGGACTTAAAGCAATTCAAGAATTTAACCCCGATTTGGTTTTTCTGGACATACAAATGCCCAAAATTACCGGATTTGAAATGCTTGAATTATTAGATAACCCGCCTTATATCATTTTTTCAACCGCTTTTGAAGAATATGCTATTAAAGCCTTTGAAGTAAATGCCATAGATTATTTGCTAAAGCCATATTCAAAAGAAAGATTTAGCGATTCGATTAATAAATACTTAAACATGCATTCTGATGAAAAAACAAATGATTCATTAAATAGTCTTGTTAATAATTTTTATTCAAACAGCACATATTTAAACAGAGTTGTTATTAAACAAAACAATAAAATAATTATTGTACCTATTGATGATGTTAAGATTATTGAAGCCCAGGATGATTATGTAATGATAAATTGTAATAAAGGTAAATTCTTAAAACAAAAAACCATGAAATTTTTTGAAGAACATCTTGATCCTAATGAATTTATAAGAATCCACCGATCTTTTATAATAAATATAACATCAATTAAACAACTTGAATTAATAGAAAAAGACAGCTATAGTTTAATTACCGATGACGGTAAAAAATATCCGGTTTCAAAATCGGGTTATCAAAAACTAAAAGCCATCTTAATATAAAATAATCTTACAACATCTTTTTTTATTATTTTATCGTTAATAAATCACTTCAATAAAATCATTATCATAAACAAACATTGTTCTTTTATCGATATGTTTATTATCCGATTTTAATAATTAATTTAAATTCAATTGTCAATCTACAATAAAGATTTTAACGAATTGTAATGAGCTATAATTGTTTTATCCAGGTGCTCTTTTGTATGAGCTAATGAAACAAACAATGCTTCAAATTGAGCGGGAGCCAAATATATGCCCTGCTCCAGCATATTATGAAAATACTTTGCGTACAAACTTGTATCCGATTTTAATGCATCATTAAAATTATTTACAATCCCTTCGGTAAAAAACATACACATCATTGAACCAACTCTATTAAAAGCATATTTTTTATTTAATTCTTTAAAATTATTTTCAAAACCATTTTCTAAATATTTACTTTTATTTTCTAAATCAACATATATTGTAGGATTCTTTTGAATGAAATCTAATGAAGCATAACCTGCAGTCATTGCCATGGGATTACCGCTTAAGGTACCAGCCTGATAAACCGGGCCAATAGGAGCAAGTTGTTCCATAATTTCTTTTTTCCCGCCAAATGCTCCAACTGGAAAACCACCACCAATTATTTTGCCAAAAGTACTTAAATCCGGTTTTATATTATACAATTCTTGTGCTCCACCCGAGGCAACTCTAAATCCGGTCATAACTTCATCAAAGATTAAAACTATACCTTCCTCATTGCATATAGTCCTTAGGTCTGTCAAAAATTCTTTTGTGGCAGCAACTACGCCCATATTACCCGCAACAGGTTCTACAATTACAGCTGCAATTTGGCCCTTAAATAAACGTGCTAACTCCTTAACAGAATTAATATTATTGTATTCGGCTAATAAAGTATCCGAAGCATTATTTTTAGTAACACCCGGACTTGTCGGCGTGCCTAATGTTAATGCTCCACTTCCTGCTTTAATTAAAAAATAATCGGCATGACCATGATAACAGCCTTCAAATTTTATAAACTTGTCTTTTCCCGTATAACCACGTGCCAATCTAACAGCACTCATTGTCGCCTCTGTTCCACTATTAACCATACGTACCATCTCCATTGAAGGAACTAAGCGGTTAATAATTTTTGCCATCTTAACTTCCAATTCGGTAGGAGCACCAAAAGAAGTCCCCTTTTTTACCTGCTCCAAAATTGCACTTGTAATAAAATAAGGGTTATGCCCAAACAAATGAGGACCCCAACTTCCAATATAATCTATATATTCATTGCCATCCACATCGTACAACAATGCTCCTTCACCTCTTTCCATAAAAATCGGATTGCCTCCAACAGCTTTAAATGCACGAACCGGTGAATTTACACCACCGGGAATATAATTATTTGCTTCAGCAAATAAATTTACACTTTTTGTATTTACCATATATTAATCCTAATCTATTTGTTTTTATTTAAGTAAATTGCCATATCCCTGGCAAAATAAGTAATAATAATATCTGCTCCAGCACGTTTAATTGCAATTAATGATTCCACCATTACACGCTCTTCATCAATCCAATCTAACTTACCTGCGGCTTTAATCATTGAATACTCACCGCTAACCTGGTATGCTGCAGTAGGCATACCAAATTCGGTTTTTACTCTATAAAGTACATCCAAATAAGGACCGGCGGGTTTAACCATAATTATGTCTGCTCCCTCATAAATATCAAGTTCAGCCTCCATCATAGCTTCGTTGCTATTTGCAACATCCATTTGATGAGATTTTCTATCGCCAAATTTAGGAGTTGATTCCGCTGCCTCTCTAAAAGGGCCATAATATCCGGATGCATATTTTACGGCATAACTCATTATCGGAGTATTATAATAACCGTTTTCATCTAACACTTTTCTAATTTCAGCTATTCTGCCATCCATCATATCTGAAGGTGCTATTACATCTGCTCCTGCTTTTGCGTGCGATAAAGCCTCCCTGGCAAGCAATGTATTTGTTTTGTCGTTAAGTATTTCATCACCATTTAAAATGCCGCAATGACCATGTGAAGTGTATTCACACAAACATACGTCCGTAACCACTAAAAGATTTTTTACATTACTTTTAATTGCTCTTACTGCCTGTTGGATTATGCCATTTTCGCTGTATGCTTCCGAACCGACTTCATCTTTATTCTCAGGAATTCCAAATAATAAAACAGCCGGTATTCCCAAAGCAGCTATTTCTTTGCATTCTTCAACTAAAACATCAATAGACATATGAAATACATTTGGCATTGAACTTATTTCTTTTTTTATATTTTTTCCATGAACTACAAATAACGGATAAATAAAATCTTTAGTATCTAATGCTGTTTCTCTTATTAAATCACGCATCAGCGGATTCATTCTTAACCTGCGCATTCTTCTTGATGGGAAAACTGCCATATTTACCTCTTAATAAATTTATTTAGAAATATACTCTATTATTTTGCCAGCAACTAATTCCGAGTTCTTTATACAATCACCAACCGATATACCACCGCAAAAATTACCGCTTATAAAAAAACCTTTATTTGTATCTTCACATTTTTCAACGGCTCTATCATTTTCAATATATCCAATATTATATTGTGGTATTGCATGCTCCCACACCTTGTACTTTTTTAGAATTGGAGCAGCCGTAATATTCATCATACTCTCAAATTCTTTAACCGCAGTATTTATAACTTTATTAATATCGTTAGCTAGCAAATCCAGATGTCGTGCTCCTCCAATAAATATTGTAAAAGAAGCATTTTTGCTTTCCGAACGATTAATAAATATTGTACTGCTCCATATTGCTCCTAAAAAATTCTTCTTTTCGGATGACGGGATCAAAAATCCAAAGCCGTCTAAATCTCTTCCAATATCTGCTTTATTATATCCTAGATAAAGTACTATAACAGGCGGATAAATAATATTTTGCAGTTGTTTACTTAATTTTAGATCAAGTATATTAATTATATTACTTAACTTATGTGCCGGTATTGTTGATAATAAATTATTGCAAGATTTTACATGCTCCTTACCATTTTTTGTATAATGTATATAATACAATTCATTTGTTTTTTCAATTCTATTTACAATACTATTATAGCTTATATCAAGTGATAATTTTTCAGCAATAGCTTTAGGAAACACCTGCATACCGTCTTTAAAGGAAAACATTTTAGCATTTTGTTTGCTTTGCTCCGCACGTTTTTTCCTTTCTCGTGCTCCCCTAATCATTCCTTTAATTAATCCACCGTATAGCTCTTCTAGTCTATATAGTTTTGGAAATGCAGATTTAACGCTTAATTTTTCAGGATCACCTGCAAAAACGCCACTTACAAATGGGTCAATAGCGTACTTCAAAAACTCAGGCCCCAACCTTCTTGTAACAAATTGAGCAATACTTTGATAATAACCATCTTGCGATTTGCCTACAAAAGGCTCGCAAAACAACCTTAATTTCCCCTTTATTGAAAATAATTTTGTTTTAAGAAACGGTAATAATCCCATTGGCAACGGATAAAGATTATTATTTTTTAAAATGTACCTTTTATTCCCTTCCTCGTTGGCATATATCATCTGCTCCGATAAACCAACTTCATTAACTATTTGTTTAATCAACGGAGTTGTTTCCAATCCGCTGTTTGGGCCATAATCAACAAGAAATCCATCTTCAAAAACGGTTTCCATAGCACCCCCCGGCTGACTTGAGGCCTCTAATATCTCAACAGAAAAACCTGCTTTTTTTAACCAATATGCGGTTGCCAAACCGCTAATTCCTGCTCCTAGTATTACTATTTCTTTAGTTTTCATAATTCAATTTAAATTGTCAGTAACAATTTTTGCTAGTGTTTTTATAAAAAGGTCCAAACCATTTAATCCTTCCATAACAATATAGTCTATAATATTGTTTTTATCTGCAACATGCCTGTATTCAATATTCAACTCAAATAAGGTCTCCACATGATCGGAAACAAAACTAATAGGTACAATAAGTAAATGTTTTTGTCCCATACTTGCCAACTCTTCAATCATTTTATCAGTAGAAGGTTCCAGCCATTTAACAGGCCCTACTTTACTTTGATAACACAATACATGTTTATGCGAATAGTTTCTTTGTTTCATTACAAGTTCAACTGTCTGCTTTATATGACTGTTATAAAGATCCCCTTTTTTAACCAAACTTATAGGTGTACCATGTGCACTAAACACAATAACCACATCTTTTTGTATACTTTTATCAAATTTTAATAAAGTTTCATCAATTCTTTTATTAATTGATTGTAAATATAAATCTTCTTCATAAAACGTTTTAATATAAATTAACTTATTTTTCTCTCCGGTATAGTGCCTTTTCCATTCATTAAACGACGATCCCGTTGTGGTTATTGAAAACTGTGGATAAAGTGGTAATAATACTATTTTATCGTAATCTTTTGTTTCAATTACTTTTGCAATATCAGCCACAAAAGGCTTCCAATATCTCATTGCTGTATAAACATCAAACTTAAAATCACCAATATTCAAACTAAGCTCTAATTTTTTTCTCTGTACTTCCGTCCATTCGTTAATTGGTGATTTACCCCCAATTAGTTCATATTCCTTACTAACTTTAGGGGCTCTTCGTGTTGAAATAAATTTTGCCAACAATTTTTGACCAAAAGGAAGATTAAAAATATCGGGGTCACAAAACAGATTATATAAAAATGGCTGAATGGCCTCTAACGAATCGGGACCTCCCAAATTAAATAAAACAACGGCTATTTTTTTCATCTGATTTTTCCCATCTTTAAATAAATAATTATACTGTCCGGCTGTATCTGCCGGCATCTTCTTTTCTTTCAATATATCCATCAAAATTCATAGCAATATTGCGTACTAACAATCTTCCCATTCCTGTAATAAATAATTTCCTGTCTTTAATATATAAAAGATTATCATTTTTCAAATCTTCCAATCCGGCAATTGCATGGTTAAAATAATTTTCAAAAATAATTCCAAATTTATCGTCAATCGATTTAAAATCCAACTCAAAATCACACATTATACGTGTAATAACATATTTTCTTAACAGGTCATCATCACTTAAATAATATCCCTTGGTAACAGGCAATATTCCCTCATCAAGCGCTGTATAATATTCTTTTTCTTTCTTTAAATTTTGCGAATAAACCCTCTCAAGCTGGCTTATACTTGAAATCCCAAAGCCATATAAGTCTGTACCTGCATTTGTACTATACCCTTGGAAATTTCTATATAATTGCTTATTATTTAAGGCAATACTTAGTTCATCATTAGGTTTTGCAAAATGATCCATTCCAATAAAAACATATCCGGCTGAAGTTAATTTTTCAATGGTCATTTTTAATATTTTAAGTTTTTCTTCAGGCGCAGGCAAATCTTCGGCTTTTATTAATCCCATATGTTTTTTAAACCATGGTAAATGCGCATAATTAAAAACAGCTATTCTATCGGGCGAAACATCAATAACCGTATCAATGGTTTTGGCAAAAGTATCGTATGTTTGAAAAGGAAGTCCATACATTAGATCTAAGTTTATACTTTGAAAATTTAATTCACGTACCCAGTTTACAACTTCTCTGGTTAATTTTTCAGGCTGAAACCTATTAACTGCCTTTTGTACATCTTCATTAAAATCTTGCACACCCATACTAATTCGGTTAAAACCACCCTTGCGCAAAGCAATTAGATGCTCTTTTGTTAACCCTCGCGGGTCAATTTCGCATCCTTGTTCAGCATCAGCTTTAAAATTAAATGAATCGGTAATATATTTCACCAAATCTTCAATTTCATTCGGTTCTAGATGTGTTGGGGTACCGCCACCCCAGTGTAATTGGACTACTTTTCTATCATTTGCCAAATAAGTTCTAACTAAATCTATCTCGTTTTTTAAATACTTCACATATTCTTTTATTCTATCTCTGTTTCTTGTTACAAGCATATTACAGCCACAAAAGTAACATAAAGTGTCACAATAAGGGATATGGTAATAAAGAGATAAATCAGGCGAATTACTGCTACTATTAGTTTTTATAATTTCATCTAGATATTTTTCATGCGTAAAATGTTCATTAAATTGCGGCGCAGTTGGATATGATGTATATCTTGGACCCGGTTTATCATATTTTTTTATTAAATCCAAATCAATTTCAAACATTTTTTCTCCTGTCATAAACTTTTATGATATACTATACTTTCTTCCTTTACCACATTAACCAAATGTTTTAAACTTTCCGGATTAACATCAGGTAAAATACCGTGCCCCAAATTAAAAATATGCCCACTTCCTAAACCGTACGATCTTAAGATCCTAATTGCTTCAGTTTTTATTTTATCAGGGTTAGCATATAAAACAGTCGGATCAAGATTTCCCTGTAAGGCAACTTTATGACCAATTTTTACCCTAACTTTACCAATATCCATTGTCCAATCTAAACCCAATACATCAATTCCTGATTTTGAAATTGCCTTTAAGCTATGATGAACACCCTTGGCATATAAAATTATTGGTTCACTCTTGCGTTTTACATTTTCAACAATTTTAATTATATATTGCAATGAAAACTCGTTATAATCATTTTGAGAAAGTATGCCTCCCCAGGTATCAAATATTTGCACTCCGTGTACACCGGATGAAATTTTTGCGGAAAGATAATTGGCAATTATGTCCGAAAGCAAATCCAATAACCTATGAGCTTCTTTCGGTTGGTTAAATAAAAACGATTTAACCTTAGAAAAATTTTTAGAACCGCCTCCTTCAACCATATAGGTTAATAAAGTAAATGGCGAACCGCTAAATCCTAATAAAGGTACTCTTCCATCCAATTGATTGTTTACTAATTTAATAGCATCCATAACATATTTTAAGTCAGAAAGCGGATCTATTCTTTTTAATAACGATATATCGTGTCCATTTTGAATCGGGTTTGGAAAAACAGGCCCTTTACCTTCATTCATTATTAGCTCCATGCCCATTGCTTCGGGTATGACTAATATATCGGAAAATAAAATTGCAGCATCCACACCTATTAAATCCACCGGCTGTATAGTTACTTCCGCCGATAATTCAGGTGTTTTACACATTGTTAAAAAATCACTTTTTTCTCTAATCGCTCTATATTCAGGCAGATACCTGCCTGCCTGCCTCATTACCCAAATAGGAGTTCTTTCAACAGGTAATTGAGCACATGCACGCAAAAACAAATCATTTTTTAATTTATTCAAAATTTCTCTCGGCTTATTTTTTATAATATTGGCTAATAGCAGTTACCAAATTTTCCATATTAAATATTTCCGGTACAACATCAACAATTAATCCGGTCGATTCGATTGATTTTTGTGTGGCTGTACCAATGGCTGCTATTTTTTTATCATCAAAGAACTCTTTTAATTCTTTAATTTTCATAATTGTTAAAAAATTATAAAATGTTGAAGGACTTGTAAATATATACATATCAATTTTATTTTTATTTAGAATTGATAGAGGCTCCTTAATATCATCATACTCGGGAATTATATTATCATAAATAGGTAAAAATGTAACAAGTGCACCTAATTTTATTAATTCTTCTTTAAGTTTTGGTTTAGATATTTTTGACCCGGGAATTAAAATTTGTTTTCCTTTTAGATCCATTTTATTTAAACTTTCTACAATTCCTTCCGAACTATGTTTGGCAGGAATAAAAATATTATTTAATCCGTATCCGGAACAGGTCTTTTCGGTTTTTTTGCCAATACAAATAACATTATTAAATTTTACATTAATATTATTTATAACATCAAAAAAGATTTTTACACTATTTGTTGAAGTAAAAATTATATAATCAAAACAACCATTAAAAACAGAAAAATCTTTTATTTCAATTGGAATTATTTTTATTGTTGGTAATAAAAAAACATTAAACCCTAATTGTTTAAATTGTTCAATACAATAACCGGCCTGTTCTTTAGTGCGGCACAATAATAAATTTTTAATATTTTCGGAATCATTTGACATAATTTATCTGTTTTCTTTAAATATTTCATCCAGTATTTCTTTAGCACCGGCATTTAATATCTGGTTGGCAAGTTTTTTACCAAGTTCTTCAGGATTTACTCTTTTGCCTCTAATTCTTTTTCTAAAGGTAACAGATCCATCTAAAGACCCAACAAACCCATCTAATAAAATACCGGTTTTAAAAACTTTGGCAAAAGCACCAATTGGTGCTTGGCAGCCCCCTTCCAATGATTTTAAAAATTGTCTTTCGGCTTTAACGGCTAAGGCTGTTTCATTATCGTTTAATACAGAAACAATATTTTCAATTTTTTCATCATTTTCCCTTATCTCAATACCCAAAGCTCCTTGTCCGGGAGCTGTAAGTAAATAATCCAAACTAATAATAGACGAAATATTGTATTCTAATTTTAATCTTTCAACTCCTGCACGGGCTAAAATAATTCCATCCCAATCCGATTCTAAAAATTTTTCTATTCTTGTTGGAACATTGCCTCGTATTTCAACAATATTTAAATCAGGGCGTAAATGTTTTATTTGACTTCGTCTTCTTAAAGCTCCGGTAGCTATTGTACCACCCTCTTTAATATCCATCAAAGTTATATTTTTCTCTCTTCCAATTAATACATCCTCCACGGCATGACGTTTTGTAATGGCACCTATTTTTAAGCCATCACTTAAGCTTGTTTGTAAATCCTTTAAACTATGAACAGCTAAATCAATTTTATTTTCCAAAAGCTGCTGTTCCAACTCTTTTGTGAATAGTCCTTTATCACCAATTTTTGATAAAGCCACATCTAAAATTTTATCACCTTTGGTTTTTATTAAACTTAATTCAACACAAAGATCTTTATTTAATTTTTCAAGTTCATCTTTTATAAAATTAGCCTGCCATAATGCTAATTGGCTGCTTCTTGTACCAATAATTATTTTTTTATCACACTTCATCAATCAATTCCCTTACTCTTCATTAATTTCATCATCAAACGTCTTCTCGTATTTTGAGTATAAATTAAAAACATCCTTTAATAATAAAATACTGCTTGCTGTCTCTTCGTAATTATTCCCTTTTTCTGCCAATTGCCTAAGTTTTATTGTAGGATTATGTAATAATCGTCCAATTAATCGTTTTGTCATTTCTTCAATTTTTATATAATCTTCATCACTAACTTTGTTTTTAATTTTTTCAACTTCGTCAGTTCTAATTTCTTCAAAAAAGTTACGCAAATTTTTAATTGCAGGTATTACATTTAACGAATTAAACCAGCTATAATAATTTACCATCTCTTCCTTAATCATATTTTGGATAACCGGAATTTCGTTTTCTCGTTTTTTTAAGTTTTTATCAACAATAGTTTTTAGTGAATCAATATCATTATAAAAAACATTATCCAATTTAGAACATTTAGAATCAATGTCTCTAGGGATTGCAATATCCATTAAACAAACCGAAGCATTTTTTCTTTTTTTCATCATTTGTTTAATATCTTCAAACGAAAGAATGGTATCACCGGAACTTGTTGCACTTAAAATTATATCAAAATTACTTAATTGCTCCTTAAGAAATAAAAACGAAAGAGTTTCTCCGTGTACTTTATCGGCTAATATATTGGCTTTATCTTTTGTTCTATTACATATTGTAATTTTACCAATTCCTTTATCTCTTAAGTGTAATGCGGCAAGCTCGCCTGTTTTTCCGGCACCAATTACTAATGCACTTTTTTTATCTAAATTAGCAAATATTTTTTCTATTACCTGAACAGCAGCGTAACTGATCGAAACAGCTCCTTCTCCAATTGTGGTTTCTTTAATAGCTCTTTTTCCAACCCTTATTGATGCATCTAAAAGTCTTTTGAGTGGTTTTCCAACAAATTTTAGTTCTTCTGAAATTTCAATTGCTTCTTTAACTTGTCCTAAAATTTGACTATCACCAAGAATTAACGAGTCGATTCCTGTACTAACCGAAAATAAATGTTTGACTGCACTGCACGAAAAATAACTTATAAAATGTTCTTTTGCAATCCCCTCAACAGATTTGAATTCAATCAAATTTTCAATTAACACATTATGAACAAATATACCATCTTTAGGAATTCCAAATATTTCCGTTCTATTACAAGTAGAAATAATTAACCCTTCAGATAGAATATCCTTCTTAAGCCTAATAATTAACTCAGCAATTTCCTTTTTTGACAGGTGAAGTGCTTCCCTAATTCCAATAGGTGACGTTTTATGATTAATAGATATTGCAATCAGATTCATAAAGTAATAAAGTCTCTTTCAAATTGTTTTATTAATAAAACGTATGAAAACTAGTGGCAAAAATATTACCTAATAACAAAGATATTATTGCTATTATAAAACCGATAATAGAAAATATTATTAGTTTTCTTCCATATAAATCTGAAAAAATCCTGAATAACAACCCTACTCCATAAATAATCCATACTAAACCGGTAGTGATAAGTTTAGGATCGGCGTAACTAAATTTTGGAAATGCCTGCGGCAACCATACGATACCAATTGTAATTGAAATTGTTAAAAGTAAAAAACCGATAACCATAGCATAATAGCTTAATTTTTCCAAAATCTCCAGATTAGGAAGCCTATTAAAAATCAAACCGAATTTATTTAATTTAAGAGATTTGTAAAGCATTAAAAAAAGTGTTCCATGTACAGCTGAAATTGTAATTCCCGAATAACCTAATAATGCACTAATTACATGTAAACCAAGTAGTCGGTTACGCAACACTTCTTTTACATCAACTAAATCTTTTATAAACATTGTTGAGATAAGTTGAAAAACAAGAGAGAATAATATAATAAATATTCCGGTCCCCCGTATATCAGTTAATAGTTCGAGCAAAAAATAACTAAAGGCAAGCGCAAAAGCCAATACAGTAAATATTTCAAATTTATTAGTAATTGGAGGATGATTAAATTCAATTGTGCGTGCTAACAAATAAAACACATGAATTGTAACTGTTAAAAACAAAAATATCCTCTTCGAGTTTTGCAAAGGACTCTTTTCATTAACAAAATCGAATACATATCCTAAAAATGTAACAAAATAGAATAGTGGTAAAACAAAATTCAAACCATGAACCGCGGAAATCATATTTCCCCAACAAATTAAAAACTACATTTAATCTTATTATAACTAATTTAAAATAATAATATTCTTCTTAAAATAATAGTATAAAATAATTAAACAAAACAGTGCACTAAATAGTGCCATTAACAAAATAAACAGATAAAAATGAATTTATTATGCAAAAAAAACAAAAATAATAATATCCCCACTTGAATTAAAAAAAATAATGTATTAGTTTAATTTAGTTAAGTAACATTGTCCTTTGATTTAGTATTATTTATCGATTCTCCTCCTTCACAGCAAACAAATTTTTGGAGGTTTTATGAAAAATATAGTTCTACTAATTTTAGTTATTTTGTTAATTAAGTTAAGTTTTTTATTTACGCCGCCTAATAATGGTTTGTGGTCAAACTTAAATACTATTGGCGTAATCAGCGGTTTCTTTTTATTATATCTTCTCTTTCATCTTCAAAAGGAAGAAATTCCTAAGGGTACCAAAATTTTTATTTCTGGAATACTTGTTTTTTTAATGATATTTACTACTATAACTTGGAAAAGTTATTTTAATTTAACTACTCTCCAAAAAGAACAATTAGTTAAATTTGAGACTGATCATTCTAATAGTGTTCTTAAAGAAACAGTATATGAAAAATATTTTAAAATCCTGCAAGCTTATAATTCTTCGCCAACGTCATCCAAAAATAGTCTTAAAAAAACATTTGATTCTTTTAATTTACGCGATAGTTTAAATACTAACAAATTAATGACTTATTTTTCTGACAAAAACCTTGAAATTAGAATTTCAGATGTCGATGAAAATGAAATAGTTCTAATCTGCCTGAATAAAAATCATATTGGCAGACTTGAAAGATTTGTTAATTTTGGAGGTGGTATCGGTTATATTCAATTCAGAGCAATTTTAAATTTAGGAGGTATTAAATATGAATCCGAAAATTGATAAAGATTATAACTCCTCGGAGTTTATCAACAAAGTGATTTTTTATATTTTAATTCTCCTCGTTTTATTTATTTTCCTTGGCGATATGTATATAATGAATAATGGTGCAGGAAATGAAATCAAGTATGAAGAATTACAAATTGGCATGATTACTTATCCTTGGCTTACAGCCGGAAGTGTAATGATCTATGACATTCATCTGGGTGACAATAATCCTATTACACTTACAAAATATTTACCGGCATCAATATCTATTTTATTTTCTTCTATTGTATTTTTTGTTCTTATACCGTTTACACTTATTTTTTCAGTTAGTTCGGCTTTTAAGCTTTTTAAAAAAGAGAAATCTATATTTAAATTATTTATTAAATATCCGGTAATTAACTTGATTATTAGTGGTGTTGTAATATTAATATTTACAGTTTCTTTAATAGTCCAGTCATTTGCAATTTCAAATAACAAGCAAAAACTTGACGATATTTTCTTTAATCAAAACATTAAAGATGGAGGGATTCAAGAATTATCAACACTTTCCTATTTAATTAGAGAAAAATGGTCAATTAGTCAAAAAAATAATGGTTGGTTTGGATTATCTTCGGCTAAACCTGATGTTTTTAAACAAAAAGTAGTAAATATATTAAACATTCAAAAATTTAATTATCTTGAAAATTTTGAACTTAAGGAAATTTCGCAATCCGCAATTACATTAACTGCATTTAGTAAACAGCTAAAAGACAATGAAGGGAAATTATCTAAAAAACCGATATTATTTACTTTGTTAGTACAACAACAGCGTCACAAAATTACGTTAAATTAGTTTGTCAGGGAAGATTAATTCTTCCCTAATTTAATATTTTACTCGGCTTAAATAGCAAAGAAATTAAATTTTATCTGTATAATAACGTTGTTTTACTGTATCATTTTAAAAAATTTGCAGCTAAATTAAAAAATTTATCAAATCCTATTGTTATTTGTTCTTCATAAATACTTTTTTCGGGAAATGGTTTTTCGTGAGTGTAATTATAATCAAAATCGATAATTTTAATAGAACGTTTATCCAAATTTTTGAATGTTTCTTTAATACCACTTACTCTAAATACATTGTCTTTTTCTAATGCTATAACAAAAAGTCGGTTATTTAACCCTTTTATTAACGAATTGCGTAAATTATTCATTTTATTTGTTGAAAGCATTGATTTAAATATTATTCCAATATCTTCATATTTACTAAATATGTTGGTTAAATATTCATTTTTTGATAATTTTTTTTCAAAATCTATTATATAATACCCCTTAAGTACTTTAACAGATTCGCTATCAAGAATGGCTTTTGAAACCGGATAAGTTTCTTCTAATACAGAACCACCACATAATAATAATAACCGACTATCTGAAAATAGGTTTTTGTGATTAACCATTAAAAGTAGTTCACCTAAAAATGCACCGGCAGAATAACCTACAAAATCAATATGAGCATTTTTATCTATTAATTCATTTTTCCCTGATTGTATTTCTTCAACAAACTGAATTATATCAAAATAGCTTTGAATACCGGAAAGGAAAAAACGTTCCGGTTCAAAATTTAAGCGAGTACTTAAAGCAGCATTTGCATATGTAGAAAAATTTAAATTTGTTATCAGATTTGTTCGTTCTTTTGATAGCTGAAACATTGCTCGGCTTTCACCCCATTCTTTTGGTGCTCTTTCCATATGAAATGAAAGAGGGAATAATACCACACTTTTATTAGTTTGTTTTTGCAGCCTGCAGGCCCACGTAAGATATTTAGACCAATCTCTTTCATTTAAGCCATGCATAAGAATTATAATATCTTTTGCCGGTTTGGAATTAACAGGATGTAAGATTTTATATGGAAAAACATTATTGCAGCCAAAAGGATTTATATTTTCACTGATATCGGGGAAAATATATTTTTTTGAAAACGAATTATTATTTAGATAATATTTGAATAATATGTTTGTCAAATAATCGGAAGAAAATGGATTTACCTCGTAATGATTTATTTCTGCTTTATTGGAAGACAAAGTTTTTTCAAAAAACCTTAATTCGTTGCTCTCAGTATTAATTATTGTATTATTGATATATGAATTCAGGAGACGGTAATAATCATCTTTGTAACTCAAGATTTCCTCTTCTCATTTTTAGATTTAATTATTTCAATTTCCTTTTTTTTATTTTTTAATAATTTTTCCCAACGTTCAATCCCCTCTTTAAGTTTGCCCATTTTTTCAAACAGACGGACTATCTCCATATCCATTTGTTCCGATTCAACTGCAATTTTTTCTTTAGTAAATAATTCCGGATGGTACTGAAAGTTTAAAAAGTTACGAAAATAATCAGAAATTACTTTAATTTCATCCAATGTATAATTAAAATTTTGCAAATCAAGAATTAAACTACAAAAGAACACATAATTTTCGGCATATAACCTAAATCCACCTTCGCTTCTCATCTCAGGTTCAATTATTCCCTTATCTTCCCAATGTTTAATTGTCCTAGGTGATAGTTTTGTTCGTTCCGCAAGTTCTCCAACTGTTAATAATTTCTTTTTCGGTTTTGTTTGCTTAATGTTTACAATCTCTTTTGGTAGTCCTACATTTTTAATTATTTTTAGTACTTCAGTAGAAGTATAACCCATATTTTTTAAGTTTACTATTAGGTTACATTCTTTAAATATTTCTTCGGTAAAATAAGGCGTATTATCTTCTGTATAACCGGCAGGTTTAAATAATTTTTCTTGCTCCCATTCAATTAATGTTGATGGTAAAATATTTAATTTTTCTGCCAATTCGTTAATTAAAAATAAATTTGCCATAAAGTATTCCTAAACGTTTACTATCTATTAAACTATACGTTAACGTACACTAATATATGACATATAAAAACAAAAAACAAGGAATTATTAATACTCTTAGTCCCATATTTTAATATTTTATTAAGAAATTTTCTAAAAAATTGTTAAATTGTATTAAATATTATTTAATTTAGTCTAAGGTATATATGTCTTTTACAAAACTAATATTGTTCTATTTTTCCTTCTCTTTAATATTATTGTTTGTGGGTTGTAAAAAAGACTCTGAAACGGAGTCTAATATTAATTATCCAACTATTGATACAACAATTTGTACTGCCGACGCTTCGTTTAAAGTAAACGAATATACAATTATTAATAATTGCTGGGGTAAAGGTACAATTCAAGACTACATGCAATGTATCTTTATCAAAAAAAACATCAACGAAATGAGTGTTGGCTTTAGCTGGCAATGGCCTGCAGACAATAACGATGTAAAAGCTTATCCGGAAATTCTTTTTGGATGGAAACCTTGGAATAGTAGTTCAACAACAACAAAATTACCTATAAGAGTAGGTTCAATAAAAACATTAAAGGCTTCATATACTTCTATAACAACCTCATTGTACGGTGTTGGCAATACTGCATTTGATTTATGGATAACATCATCAAAAACGCCTACAGTCAGTGATATTACACGTGAAGTAATGATTTGGACAAAAAACTTTGGACAAACTCCGGGAGGCTCTAAAGTAGCAACCGTTACTATTGATAACGTTGAATATGATCTTTACAAGGGTAACTGGGATTGGACATATTTAGCATTTGTTAATAAAGGCGTTTCCGGAATTACTAATGTAAATCTTGATAAGTTTTTGGCCTATCTTTTTGAAAACGGTTATATATCACCAAATGAAAATTTGGCTAGTATTGAATTTGGAAATGAAATTGTTAATGGTTCCGGTAATACTACAATAAGAAACTATAATATAACAGTTGAGGAAAACCCGGGCGGAATATTATAACAATTGATTGTTGTAATATTTGTAATAAATAAGTTTTCCTTTTTTTTTATTCCCCTATTTCATTTTAAGGAATTGTTGTTATTGTAATTAAACCAAACAAGTGCCTAATATGAATTTTAATAATTTAGAATTTTAAAGCTATTTATTCTTTAATTTTCAGTTAGAATTTAACTCCTTTTTTCGGCATTTGTTAAAAAAAACATAATATATCTATTATATGATATTATTAGTTTTGCAATTATAATACTATTTTTAAAATATGTACCCAATACTTGGTAGAAATAAAAACCTTTTATTTAGATTTATTTTTTTATCTTGCTTATAAGATTAAATAATTATTCGGGTTAACAAATGAATACTGCCAAAACATTATTTATACTTTTTTTTGTTTTAACAATAATAATTTTTAGTAGTTGTAATGTAGTAGAGACAAAAGCTGTAATTGAAAAAAATATAGATACAGTTATTTGTACTACAAATGCTACTTTTAAATTAAGTAATTTTGCAATAATTAATAATTGCTGGGGAAAAGATTCTATTACAAATTTCACCCAGTGCGTTAATGTAAAAAAGAATTCAAAAGGACTTGATTTTGGCTTTACTTGGCAATGGCCTTCAAATATTAATAATAACGTAAAAGCATATCCTGAAATTGTTTTCGGGTGGAAACCATGGGATAATTGCACACCAACGACTGACCTACTTCCTATTAATGTCAACTCAGGAGATACAATTATTGTTTCATTTGATTCGATTGAAACAAATTTTAACGGCATAGGCAATACATCTTTTGATTTATGGATAACATCTTCAAAAACGCCTACAAGCAGTGACGTTACTCGTGAAATTATGATCTGGACAAAAAATTATGGACATTTTCCCGGTAACAATATAGTTGCAACCGTTATAATTGATGATGTAGAATATGATCTTTACAAAAATGATTGGACTTGGACTTTTTTTGCTTTTGTTAATAAATACGAAACGGAAATTAATAGTATTAACATTCATAAATTTATTTCGTATTTACTATCCCAAAATTATATAACACCATATGAATTTTTAGCATCTGTAGAATTTGGAAATGAAATAGTCAGCGGAAGTGGAAACACCTCTGTTAAAAATTTTAAAATCACTTACAAACAGCATAATATCGGGCTCCCTATTTAAACTATAACCTTATTGGCAATATAACAAAAGGAATTCCCATATTATATTTTTTTTATACGGCAAATACTATATAGTTGTGAAGCCTTCTATTTGTAAAATAATTATAAAGTAAAACTAATTGTCAGCTAAAAAATAATTCATTTTTTATTTTTCAATAAAATTTGGAATAATTTATTCGATTTACTAAACCACATCAGTTCCAATTGAAGTGCATCCTTTGGTATGAAAACTTTATTAAAAACCACACATATTTATCGGTTTCAGCTTTAATATGCCTTTCTAAAATAGTATTTACTGGTTTGAACATTTTAATAGTTCTTTAATAATGATTTTTAATATATTGTTATACAACAATTGAACCATAACCAAAATTGCAATCCGGCTACTCTCAGCAAATCTAATTATAATAACTATTGCAAAAAGAAACAGCGTTAAAAATAACCCCAATCCATTAATAAATATTTTATAAAAAGTAAAAAAAACTCATCCAATAAAAAAAATTATTTAATGGATGAGTTTCTATTAAAGCTGTTTAGTTTTATTTAACACACAATAAAACAATTTTATTTAGGCTCTACATACACAAATCATAATAAAAATTAGCTAATAAATAACAAAATATTAATTCAGATAATTTTTACGAGTTGTAATAATACTAGTATTTGAAAAATCAAATTGATCAATCAATTCTTGCAAATTTTCAGTAAGTCTATTCAAATCATCGGCAGCATGAGCAATTTGATGAACGCCTGTAGTTGATTCTTTAATAACTCTGTTAATAGTTTCAATAGACTTGCTAATTTGTTCGCTGGTAGCTGATTGCTCTTCGCTAGAGGCGGCAACTTGAACAATAACATCAGTTACTTTTTCAGAACTGTCAATAATTATCTTAAGTACATCACCGGCTTTGTTAACTAAAATTTTGCCATTTTCAACATTTATTGTTCCAACTTTCATCGATTCGACAGCAAGCCCTGTATCAACTTGGATCTGTTTAATCATTTTAGCAATTTCTTTTGTAGCGTTTGTTGTTCTTTCGGCAAGTTTTCTAACTTCATCAGCCACAACAGCAAAACCTCGTCCTTGTTCACCGGCACGGGCAGCTTCAATAGCAGCATTAAGTGCCAATAAATTTGTTTGATCAGCAATATCGTTAATTACTTGAATAATTTCACCAATTTTATCGCTATTTTCACCTAAAATATAAATTTTATTTGCAGATTGTTCAACAACTTCCGAAATTTTAATCATTCCATGGACAACTTCGTCAACAATTTTGCCTCCCTCTTTAGCTTTATCTGCAGAGTGTTTTGAAGCTTCGGCAGCAACTGTTGTATTTTTAGTAGTACTGAAAATAGTCCTTGTCATTTCTTCAACCGCAGCAGCAACTTCACTTATATAGGAAGATTGTTCATTGGAACCGGTCGCCATTTCCTCTGTAGAAGCCGAAATTTGATTAGCAGCCGATGCAGTAGCTTGAATGGTTTCTGATATTTTATAAATTGGTTCTGTTAATGTTTCTACCGTTTGATTAATTCCGACAGCAATTTTGTTAAATATATTAGCAAATTTAGCATCGTCAATTCTTACATCAAGTTTCCCTTTTTTAACACCTTCATTAAGATTTTGCAACTCACTTGTTAAATTAGTCATTGTAACAATACAAAGATTAAGATTATTTTTAATTTCGTTAAAATCACCTTGATATATTTCTATAATTTGCTTAGGAATATCACCTTTTGCAATGCGCTCTATATAATCGGCTGCTACATGCAAAGGATTAATAACAGCATCCAAAGTTTGATTAATGCTGGTTACTATTTTATTAAAATCACCTTGATGTTTGGTTGAATCAGCGCGTACGTCAAGTTTTCCTTTAACCGCAGCAGATGATAAAATATTAACATCCGAAACTAAATTCTGAATACTTGAAATCATTTTGCTCATCGATTTAAGCAATTGCCCTATTTCATCATCCGAATTGTGTTCTAAATGAATATCGAGTTGGCCGGCTGCCAATTTTTCCGCAGCATTTGTGGCTAGTTTAATTTTTCCAATAATTTTTTCAAGCACATAATAACCTACTGCAACACTTCCAGCTAAAATTAATAATGCAGTAAAAATAAATGACCATTGTGATTCTGATGTTTTGTTTTGGAAAAAGGCTTTTGAAAAGTTAACTTGCAAATACCCTAAAACGGTTTTATCTTGATCCTTCATTGGCATATAACTTATTATCTCATCATCAGTCTCTTCAAAGGTCAAGTTTTCGTATTTACTTTTGGCTGTTGAAATGTTTCCTTGTTTTAATGATTTTAAGAATTTTAAATCGGCATCGTAAACCACTACATCATTAATCGTTTTTATTCCATCTTTACTATTTGTACCGCTATTAACAACTTGCAAAGCTTGTTCTAAAGCAGCTCCATCGTCTATCACCATAGTTTGAATACCCAAAGCCATGTTTTCAGCCAACAAACTGCTAATAAATTCTGCATCTCTGTAAAGCATATCTTTTGCCATATTACGGGCAATATTTGGTGCAAAAAATGCTAATACAATCGAAAACACTAGGATAATAGAAACTAATAGTGATAAAATTTTTGTTTTTATCGACATATTTTCCGCCATTTATTAATTAAGTTAATTTTTAATTGTCTGTGCAACCTTCATTATTGCAGGGTTCCACTCCATTCCTTGTTCGCTTGATGACGGTAAATTTAGAAAAATTAATTGTTTTTTATCATCATCAACGCCAAATCCCAAAGTAATTCCATTTATGGCTAAATCAGGAATATTTGTAATACTTAAACTTTTATTTTGCTTTGCATAGTTTTTTACAGCGTTTAATTTACCCGGACTGCTGCAAAAAATAATTTCATATTTTTCGTTTGGCACATCACTTCCACCATCTACGCTTGTTATTGTTGCACTAACAATAGTATTGCCAACGTTTTTCTTTAATTCGTTTAAAATTGCATCATTACCTACAACATATATTCTTATATTGCCTTTTAACGATTTATTTAAACCCATAAATTTAATAGTTAAAGAGGCCGCAACCATAGGAGGAGCATCTTTTTGTGCAAAGCTCATATCTGTCATACATAACAACAATAGTATTATTAAAATTAATACCGATTTCATATTTTCACCTTTTCATTTGATATTTATAAGAGTAATCTTTTTTATTTATTTTTTTGTATTTAAATGATAATTGCAAAAATTATTATTTGTAATTTTATCTTATTGGAATTGTAAGAGACAATTTTTGTATTTAAAGAATACTATATTACTAACTGCATAAAAACAACATCAAAACTCTAGTCTATTATTAAAAACCAAAATCATACAAATATTATCGAAGATAATATTTAATTGTTTAGTAAAACTTTAATTTTTTACATCATAAATATAATAATAATTTTGACCACCTTTTAATATTATATATAATAATAGATAAAAATATTAACGGTTTATTTGCATTTTTTTATAATATGATTAATTATTTCAAACAAAAGGAGTACTAAAAAGCATTAACAAAAAGTGAAAAGCTTAAATTTAAGGATGTACTTTTTCTCCGATTGATAGGAACTTAAGAACCGGAGTAGTCTGATTGTTTAAAATTTAATTAAAAATTCTAAATTAACTTACACTTTAACCTTCAACACTTACCCTTTAAAAAGTACCCCCGGCGGGAGTCGAACCTGCGCTTTTGGCTTCGGAGGCCAACGCTCTATCCACTGAGCTACGGGGGCATATGTTACATAACTTTTATTGTATCGGGTCCGCTATATTTATTAACATGACATTTACATTTATCGGTATAAAAATAATATGTCTGCTTAATATTAAAATTTTGTTTATAAGCTTTTACTAAAAACGGTTTTGGTGAAACACTCATCAATTCAACAAAACCGTCATTCATAATCATATAACTGTTAAAAAAAGGGTCAATTTCAGTTGAAACAACTCTTTCGACCCCGTTAACATCAACAAAGGAAATTGTTAACCCTTTAATTGGTTTGTTGAGGCTGTCAATAATAACAACGTTATACATTCTGTATTCTTCGGTACAAATACAACCTGTATTGGTATCCTCATCACAACCAAATAAAATAAAACTGCCTGTAAAAATAAATAGCAAACAAATTTTTTTTAACATTTTATTCGTATTCTTTTGGAACACCACAAATCATTACAAAATTATTATTTTGCGAAGCGTTTTTAAACTGATGTTTTTCCATTGGTAAAATTAATGCAAAATCACCTTTTTTAATCGGTTTTTCATTACCTTCGGCATCAACCAAAAAACCTTCACCATCTATAATATAGTTTATATGTTCAAATCCATGTGTATGGTAAGGAGTTTCACCGTTTGGTTCCAAGGTAAAAACACGCAGCGCAAAACTTGGCGTATTATCATTACTGCCAATTGCAATCTGTTTAAAAGCATTAACTGCACCGGCTATATTAACCGGAATTTTCTCAATATTTTCGAGTTGTTTAATTATCATATAACCTTAAAAAATAAATGTAAAATTACATAAATTAATCGCCAAAACAAATATTTAATTCTCTTGCTGTTAATAAACTATCACAAGTTAACGGTACGGTTTTCATCCTATTAGTAGCTTCTTCTAAAGGAACATATCTAACAATTGGAGGATCCAAAGCAACCATTACACCCGATTTCCCTAAAGCTAATGCCCTAACAGCAGCGGCACCAAAACGTAAAGATAAAAGCCGGTCAAAAGTTGTTGGCGAACCACCTCTTAAAAGATGACCTAAAATCACACTTCTTGTTTCAATTCCGGTTAAACCTTGTATTTCTCTTGCTATTAAATCGCCAACACCGCCCAATTTTTCAGCTCTTCCTAGCTCTTTACCCAATACCGAATATGTTCCACCAAGAGGTTTTGCACCTTCGGCAACAACAATAATTCCATAATTTTTTTCATGGACAATTAAATTTCTAAAATGGTTTGCAACATTACCAATATTGTAAGGTATTTCTGGTATCAAAATAGCATCTGCATTTCCCGAAATCCCGGCATTTAAGGCAATCCAGCCGGCATACCTTCCCATTACTTCAACAACCATAATTCGGCCATGTGCCTGCGCAGTGGAATGAAGCCTGTCTATACATTCGGTTGCAAACGAAACAGCAGTATCAAAACCAAAAGTTATAACCGTTTTATTCAAATCGTTATCAATTGTTTTTGGAACTCCTACAACTTTTAATCCCATCTTTGCAAAATGATTAGCCATTGATAATGAACCATCCCCGCCAATTGCAATTAAAGCATCAATATTATGCTTTTTAAAGGCATCAAAAACTTCACCTGAACGGTCTTTTTCAAACCAATTACCATCTAAATCTTGTGTTGGGTATTTTAATGGATTCCCTTTATTAGTAGTGCCAAGTATTGTACCGCCAAGATTAGTAATAAGATTTACATCTTTTTTTGTAAGATTAATTAATCCGCCATCCGGATATTTTTCAGGTAAAAATAAACCATTATAACCGTCTTTAATACCAATAATCTCCCAGCCTAAATTAAGCGCAGAAATTGTTGCAGCTCTTATTACAGCATTTAATCCGGGAGCATCTCCGCCACCGGTATTAATGGCTATTTTTTTTATACCGTTTTTTTTAGCTGACATATTCACTCCACATCATTTTTCTTTAAATTGGATATTATATTTATTAATTAACCGAGGAATTCTTCTTCTATCAATTAGGCAAATTAAGACCGTTTTGCTAATATTTCCATCAATTAAGGCCAAATTATATTCAATGTATTCTACTTCAAATTTTTCAAGTATTATGTCCTTAGCACGCTGATATTGTTTATCCAATTTAACATGAAAATAATTAAGACGAAATACATTTTTTAAAAAAATTGTGTCATTGATGTCACTGTTAGCCATTCAAATCCCGTTTATTTATAACAAACATAATAATATCGGTTTAAATAATCTGCAAAGTTCAATAAAAAAGATAAAAATTATGGTAAACAGATGTTGTTCCAAAAAGGCAGCCTCTTTTTTTGAAACTAAGCATGTTTGCTACTTAATTTATTTCTATAAAAAACATTAAGACATCAAAATACTACAAGTAATATAATAGTAAAATTTTCTTATTTCTAGGATTGTGTAAAACTTGTATAGATTTATAAATTATTGTCTTATTAAAATTCAAAACTCTATACTCATTTAGCCAACATGTTAATTTTTAGAGAAATATAAATACCTAAAAAGTTGATATGTTTTAAGTTTTTTTATTTTGAATTAAACAAAAAATGAATTAATTTAATTATTAAGAGAATATAAATATTATATCTCTAAATAATTGAATGTATAAACTATAATAAAAATTATAATATGAAGATAAAAAGAGCCTTTTCGGTAAACCCAAACGAACAAAAAGCAACTACTGAAATTTACAGCCAAATCTACCAAGAAAACATTGGCGTGGTTTTATTATTTTGTTCTTCAAATTATAATCCACAAAAATTAGCGCAGGAGATTAAAAACACCTTTGGAAATATTTTAGTATTTGCATGTACCACCGCCGGTGAAATAGGCTCGAACGGATATATTAAAAATGGAATTACTGCCGTAAGTATATCAGCAAATTCCGCCTCATTCAGTTTAGTTGGAATTCCAAATATTTCCGAATTTGATATTGAAAAATCGGATAAAATAGTTGCGGCAATTAAAGAAAAATATGCTAATTTTTCTATTACTCCTAATAAATTTGTTGGTTTATTATTAATTGACGGATTATCTAAACTTGAAGATAAATTTATCTTTAATTTAAGCAAAAGTTTTTATCCAATGGAAATTATTGGCGGTTCCAGTGGAGACGATTTAAAAATGGATAAAACTTATGTTTACCATGATGGTCAGTTTTTATCCAATTTTGCTTCACTATTAATTATTGAAAGCAAAGTTTCATTTTTAACTTTTAAAACTCACCATTTTATACCGACCGATAAAAAATTGATAGTAACGGAAGCAAATTACAACGAAAGAATTGTATACGAATTAAATGCAGAAAAAGCAGCTGTTGAATATGCAAAAATGCTGGATTTAACAGTTGAGGAGTTAAATAATACAATCTTTGCTAAACATCCTTTAATGATAAAGGTTGGATACGATTGGTACGTTAGGGCAATTTCAAAAGTAAATGAAGATCTAAGTGTTTCATTTTTATGTTCGTTGGACGTTGGGACAGTACTTACATTAGCAATCGGCAAAAATATAACAACTGATCTAAATGAAAAAATTACAGATCTTAAAAATATGTTAGGTAATATAAGTTTAATTATTGCATTTGACTGCATATTAAGACGAATTGAAATTGAAAGTAATAATATTGAAAAAGATATTAATGATATATTTGCAAAAGAAAATTTTATCGGCTTCAGTACTTATGGGGAACAATGCGATTCTATACATGTAAACCAAACAATGACCGGAATAGCTTTTGGTTTATAACTAAGGATAATTATGGCTGAAAAGGAACAGATACCTATTTTAGAAGAAAGGATTAAGGAATTAAATAAAGAACTTGCAAAACAGATTAAGATTAAAGAATCATTAATTAATCGTATTGAACAAGGTATTGATTATAATGTAAATTCCGCATCTTTATTTGAAACTAATATTTATTTAAAACAGGCAGTAAAAAACCGCACCAACGAATTAGAAAAAATTAATAATAAATTAAAAGAAGAGATTAATGAAAAAGCCAAGGCTGAATTATTATTAAGAGCAAGCGAAAATAAATTCAGGACTTTTTTTGAGATTCCAATTGTTGGATTTGTTATTACCGATACAAAGGGCAAGTGGGTACATTTTAACGATAAATTTGCCGACATGCTTGGTTATACCAGGGAAGAATTGCTTCAAAAGAAAATAAGCGACCTTCAGCTGCCGGAAGATTATCAGTTTGATATTCAATATTTTACCCAACTTCGTAATAACCAAATTTCAGGAATTGATGTTGAAAAAAAATATATTAAAAAAGATGGAAATTTTATTTACACTTCAATGTCTGCCCGAATTATTAATGAAGGCTCCGGTGATAACGAATATTTTGCTGCCGTAGTTAAAGATATTTCCGATCAAAAAACTGCTATTGAAAACTTAAAGTTAAGCGAAGAAAGATTTAGAAGTTTTACCGAGAATAATCCTGTTCAAATTTGTTCATTTAACCCTGATGGAATTTTAACATATGTTAACCCTGCATTATGTTCTTTTATGAAAGCAAAAAAAGAAAATCTTTTAGGGAAAAAATATTATGATTTTATTGATTTACAAAGCAAAAAGGATTTTGCCATAAAAAGAATTGCCCGATTATCACCTAATAATCCAATTGAAACACACGAACAAGTATTTACCGACCCCGATGGTGATATGAAGTGGCAGCAATGGACAAATTTAGCATTTTATAATAAAAATGGTGAAATAATAAATTATCTTGCTATTGGAATTGATATTACTGATAGAATTTTGTATGAATCACAAATATTAGCTGCAAAAGAAAATGCAGAAAAATCAGAAAAACTTAAATCTGCATTCCTTGCCCAAATGTCGCACGAAATAAGGTCGCCTCTTTACGGAATTCTCAGCTACGTTTCCCTAATAAAAGACCACATAAACGGAACAAAAACAGAAGACATCCATGAAATACAAACATATTTTTCTGCTATTAATGTTTCAACAAACAGGCTGATTAGGACTATTGATTTGATATTAAATATGTCTGAAATTCAAACTAAATCGTACTCCCCCAACTTTGGAACAATCAATGTAAAAAAAATAATGAATAACATATATAGCGAATATGAATTAAAAGCTTCAGGAAAAAATCTTAAGTTTACTTTATCGTTTGAAACTGACAATTTAGATTTGTTTGCCGATGAATATAGTTTTACTCAAATATTTGTAAATATAATTGATAATGCTATAAAATATACCGAAAACGGATATGTGCTTATCAAAGTAATAGACCAAGACAAAAATAATCTTATTGTTGAAGTTAGTGATACAGGGATTGGAATTTCAGAAGAATTTCAAAAAAAGTTATTTACTCCTTTTACACAAGAAGAAACCGGTTATACCCGCAGGTTTGGCGGAAATGGGCTTGGGCTTGCTATTGTAAAAAACTATTGCGAAATTAATTCGGCCACAATAACAGTAAAAAGCAAAAAACAAGAAGGTACACAATTTAGCGTAAGTTTTATTAGGTAAGTTTAATTTAATTATAAAAAGATTAATGCACCTATTAGATGATAACAAATATTACTAAAATATTTTAGTAAATTCCTTACTAGGCTTCAAAACTAAAGCATAAAAAGAGATAAATTTTTAACACATCTACACTAAGTTTCGTAAAATATCAATAGCGGGATTATAAAATCCCGCTACCCTATATTTTTTTACCACAGAAATAAAAATACTATTTTAATAAAGAAAGTTTTTTAACATTTCTGTAATTACCAGCTTTTAACTCGTAAAAATAGACACCTGAAGATAAATTTTCTGCATTGAAAACAATAGAATACTTGCCAGCCATTTTTTCTTCATTTACAAGTGTTTTAACCTTTCGGCCAATTATATCATAAATTGTCAGCGTTACATTATTCTTGAATGGTAGTTCAAAAGTAATAGTAGTGCTTGGGTTAAATGGATTTGGATAGTTTTGCCACAATGCAAATTGTTTTGGCAATAAAAAATCAATTTCTACAATTTTGCTATATTGGTACAGGCCATCAGTATCAATTTGCTTTAATCGATATTCAAGCTTTCCATCGATAGGGTTCTTATCAATAAATGAATATTCCTTAGGTGAATTACTATACCCATGTCCTTCAACACTACCTAATGTTTGCCATTCCTTCTCCGTTTTTATTTTTCTTTCAACTTCAAACATCGCATTATTCAACTCGGTCTCTGTTCTCCATTCTAATTTAATCTTTCCATCATAGTTAACAGCAGCAAAACTAGAAAGCTCGACAGGAACTGGTGCGTCACTAGCCCCCAAAGTAAACTGACTAAATGAGTTTATTCCACTAAAAGTTACCGTACTATCAGTAAAACTCTCAAGAATTCCAACCACGTGCCAAACACCAGAACTATTACCCTCTCTGGAATACAAAAGCATATTATTACCATACGCAGAAATAAAAGAACTTGGTACGGTAAATGTCATCCTTGCTGAAAATATACCCGGATTGCCATAATAATTTACTATCCAATATCTATCTGAATGAAATTCAGCAATTCCTTCAAAAGTATTTGGAGCATTAAGTATCTCGGTTACAGTCAAATCGCAAGGTTCATCAAAACCATCATCAGGAAATTGCAAAATCAGATGAATTCCATTTAGGATTACTGAACCTGTATCAGAAATTGCTAATTGCGAAAATGAATCCCCTATACCAATTGGCAATGTTGATAATACCCAATTTGATGTGCTATCAGCTAACCCAAAATTAGTAAGCGTACCATTATTACCTTTAGGGGAGTAATCACTTAAAACAGTAACAGAAGAATTATTATTACTTGGAGATCCATGGTTAAACTTAAAATAACCTAATAATCCACTTTCATTACCTTCAAGCGGTGTAAACATATTTTCACGTATTTCATTTTGGCTACGTGCTATATTCCAAAAACGTAATTCGTCAATTTTTCCCGAAAATGGGTGGTGACCTGTCAATGCGCGGAAACCGACATATAATGCACTTATAACACCTATACTTGCTGTATGCTCACCAGAACCAAGTAATTGTCCATCACGGAAAAACTTAACTGTATTGTCCGATTTAATAACAGCTAAATGATACCATTGATTTGATTGCCAAAACAAATTACCAGTAAATAGATTTGAACCCCCCGCATATAATTCTAAGCGTGCATTACTCATACCACCATTATCTAAATTAAACTGAAACTGATCTGTTGTTTGATTACCTAAAATAACACGATAATCACCATCAAAATTCCATGGATTAATCCAGCACTCAATAGTAAAGTTGCCATTTCCTATTACATCCCAATTACTTATAGGGATGTAAACATAATCATCTACTCCGTCAAAGCTTAGACATCTGTTGGGTGGCGAAACAGTAAAAATTGTAAAAGGAACTGAATTAATAATATAAGTTAAAGAATCCGACGAATTACTTACACGAATTTTACACTCGTATGAATTTACATCAGGAATAAGCCATGAATAACTACCTGTACTTGCTGGGGTATTTGATACAATAGCATTCCAAGTGATACCATTATTTGTAGAAAATTCAACGTTTACATTTGAAATAGTAATATCATTTGTCCATGTAATATCATGAGTAGTTCCTTTTTTCCATTCTTCGCCACCAATAGGCGAAGTAATAAGTAGTTTACCAAATCCGCTTAAATCTCGAAGCGAATCAATTTCATTTTTTAATAATGCACGGTTATAGATAAGTATGTCATCAATTGCGCCATTAAATTGCCAACCCGGGAAATAGCCTATTATTAGATTTGTAACACCTGCTAAAATATTGCCTGTTAGTGGTGTAGATAATATATGATCTTTGTTAATAAAAAGATTTAATGAATCATTATCATAGGTACAGGTTATCATTGACCATTCGTTAAGCAAAGGAGAAACATAAATAGAATTAGAATAACTGCTTTGGTTAGTAGTTAATGCTAAATAATACGCGTTACTTCCGGGTATAAGCCCGAAATAAAATTGTAGACCATTACCGTCTCTACTGTCAGAAAAGATCATCTGATTGTTGGAACTACTCGAGTTTATCCATGCTGACAAAGTAAATGATGTATCAATACCAATGTTTTTGAGATCGTTGAATAACTCGATATAATTACCAGAATTATTAAATGAATAGGCTGAATTGGCGTTCCCAAATCTATCAGCCATTAAAGAAGCCCCATAAACTGTTCCGTTATTACCATTACCGCTAACATCATTTGCATTCCCATTAAAAGGATAATATGCCAAAGGATTTAGAAATTCAATTGGTGTTGAAAAAGCGAAAGGATTATTTAAAGTTGATGATGTATTATATGCCTCAGTACCATTTGTACCGTTAAATTCACAAGAATGAATGCGATATTGGGTATTTGGAAGTAAACCGGTTATTTTTACACTACTTCCGGTACCATAATAAACACAATACCAGCCCGAAGAATCTATTTGTGTACCGTTGCCAAAGTTAGCATTTGATGTATAGTTTGTAAAATCAACCGGGTGTGCTGTGCCAGCATCAGATTTAATAATAAACACTGCTATACCATTTCCATTGCCGCGTGTCCAAGATAATAATACCGATCTTGGTGTTATATGATTTATTGTCACTGCGGAACATTGGGTTGTTGGGATATCCAATGTATTAATTACTGATGGATTATTTATAGCACTATTAATATTGTATAACTCCGTTCCGGTAGATCCGTTATATTCACAAACCAGAACCTGGTACGTTTTACCTGTTGTTAATCCTTCAATATTAATATTTGATCCATTTCCATTAAAAATACAAAACCATCCCGTAGTGCCAAGTTGCGTTCCCTCTCCAAAAGTTGCATCTGCAACATATGTTGTTGAATCTGTCAAGTTAACAGTTCCGTTATTTCCTTCTTTAATAAATACAACTACTTTTTGTCCGGTTCCCCTTGTCCAAGAAATATTTGAAGTAGCAGTAGAAACATTATTAACTACTATATTATTGGCTTGTGTACCGGGTGCGTAATGACCCATACTAATAATTTCATCATCAGTAAGAACACGATTAAATACTTTAACCTCGTCAATTATACCATTAAAAAAATTCCAAAATGATGAACCATCATCAGCAGTTCCGGCACCTATAAAAAACTGGCTTTCTGTTGTTATTAAATCAGATGCAAACTGATAATCATTTTTACAACCATTAATCCACATTGTAATTGTCGTTGGTGGTGAATATGTTACTGCAATGGAGCTCCATTCTTCACTTGGAATTGTTAAACCAGGGTAAAGATCATTATTCACAGACCAAACATATAGTTGGGAACTTACAAACCCAAGTCCAAAATTTTGACGGGTTCCACCACCGGTTCCATAGTTTACAAATGCATATGGATATGTATCATTTCCGCTGCTTGCAGGTTTAATCCAACATTGAATAGTGCGTGGTGAATTATCAATTGGAAAGTTATTTGTTGGTGCACTTATAAAATCACCATTAAACGAATATGCAGAGTTTTCATTGCCTAATCTATCTGTAGTAAGTACTGCCCCATTTACAGCACCATTGTTTCCATTGCCACTTGCATCCATCGCATTTCCACTAAAAGGGAAATAAGCTACCGGATTATTGAATTCTACTAAAGTCTTAAAAGAATTTGGATTTTCAGTAGATGAAGTTAATAAATAAGCTTCATCACCTATACCTTGTGAACTATTAAACTCGCATACAAATACCCGGTAATCTGTATTTGGATCTAGACCATATATATTTACTTCAACGGGACTTGCCCCATATACGCTGTTTAGTATGCAGTACCAGCCTGAAGAATCTATTTGTGCTCCAGTTCCAAAAACCAAATTAGGGACATAAGTTGTAAAATTTTTCGGTATCGGCATCCCGGAATTAGCCGCTTTTACAAAAACAGCAACAAAATCTCCATTACCTCTCGTCCAAGTAATATTTGCTGTCTTTGTCGTCTTCCAATTTGTAATAATATTAGTGGCCTGTTCGGTTGGTGCGCCACGCGTTGTAAATTCTTTTGGGTTATCTATTACAGATGTAGTATTATAAACTATATTAAGACCATCATGTCCTGCATTAAATTCACATATCTGTATTGTATAAGTTGTATTTGGTTGTAAACCGGCTATCCAACCACCTGCTGGTATGCTGTACCATCCGCTTGTACCAATTTGTGTACCACTTCCATATGTAGCTGAAGCAGTATATACCGAATCAGTTACAGGGTTTGCAGTGCCAACACCGCTGCCTTGTTTAATAAAGGCTATCCTACCCTGACCATCACCGGCTGTAAAGCTACGGAAATATCCCGCGTTGGTACAAATATCCGTAATTGTTATTCCTGTTGCCTGTGTTGAAGGTATACTTAACGTTGTGAATTCTTCCGGGTTATCTGTTGCAGATGTAGTATTATAAACTATATTAAGACCATCATATCCTGCATTAAATTCACATACCTGTATTGTATAAGTTGTATTTGGTTGTAATCCAGTTATCCAATTACCAAGTGGTATACAATACCAACCACTCGTACCAATTTGAGTCCCGCTGCCATAGGTAGCCGAAGCTGAATATACCGAATCATTTA
>JAZDHY010000131.1:0-26740 GCA_043805435.1 bacterium | reverse complement strand
CCAGGATCAAACTCTCCGTTGTAATCACAACTTCGATTTTGTTTATTTCAAAAGCTTGCGTATTTTTTTTGTTTCTTACCTTCTAAACTATTTCCTAAAGTTTTCCTTTAGTCACTCACTCTTTCAAAGAACTTTTCTATTCAAACAAGGATTGTAAATCTAATAATTTTTTTCGAGCTTGTCAAGCACTTTTTTTTATTTTTTTTACAACTCTTTGTTGTATTTCGTTTTCAGTATTTAATGAACAAGTCTCATAAAAAGACAGAATTAAAGGTAAGGTTTTTTATTTCTGAATGCAAGTTAAATTTCAATTATTTTTATTATTTATTTTAAAATAATACCTTTATTATACGCACAAGTTCTTTTTTATTTGTTACCCTTTTAAATATATTCTTGTAACTTATTATAAAATAATAATATAATTAATTGTCTGCTACTTATTAATTGTCTTTTGGTAAATAGTAAAATATTTAAAATAAATTTGAAGTATAATATTAATATTAACCTTATTAGTATTAGGGATTATTATTATAACGTGTTATCATTACCAAACCGATTATATAAATAAAGAATGCGTATTTATCTTATATTATTTTAAGTCGGCTGTTATTCAATTTAAAAAAAATTTAATCAAGTTCTATTTTAATCTTTATAATTGATATATTGTCTTTACCGCCGGCATCTTTTGCTCCCCTTATAAGATCAATAATGTCACCCGTTTTATCCATAAGCTCTTCAATATCTTCATCATCCAACATATCACTTAATCCATCACTACAAAGCAACAAAACATCATCGTCATCAATTTTGGAAGTAATGTCTGTAAAATCAATAAAAACCTTATCACCACCGCCTACTGCATTGTATATAAGATGAGAGGAAGCTCTTTCTTCTCCGAATATTGAAGCATAAGAATGATCTTTAGTAATTTGCTTTAAAATGCCATCTCTAAATCTATATAAACGGCTGTCTCCGGCATTAATTGCATAAAACTTGCTTTTATATATAACAAGAGCAACAAAAGTTGAGCCCATTCCTTTTTTTGAGAGGTCGCTAATTCCTTCATCAACCAACTGTTTATGAATTCTTTTTATTTCACTATCAAAAAAAGATTTTATTTCGCTATCATTTATATAGATGTTTTCTCTTGTAAAAGCACTAAACGAGTTAATAATTTCGTGCAATAAGATATCACTTGCCAATTCTCCCGCATTATGCCCTCCCATTCCGTCTGCAATTGCAAACATTATTTTGGTTTCGGCCAAATTCAGTTCAAGTTTAAAACTATGTTTATCGTCTCTTATAAAACGAGCTCCATCAAATAACATATCTTCATTATTCGTTCTTATAATTCCAACATCACTAACCGAAATTATATCTAAAATCATTTTTTCCCCTAAAGTCTAACTGTTTTATCTAAATCGAAAGCATTATTGTTTTGAATTGGCTTTGCTTGTGTTTCAGTAATTTGTATATAAAACTCGATGTTTGCAAACACAAGAAAACATTTATTTTGAATTGGTTGAGGTACCCCCACATACAATTGAGCACCCATATATTTTGTACCGTTTGACGAACCTAAATCCTTAACACACCAACCAGAAACAGGGTTAAATGTAAACTGTGCATGCTGACCCGATATTTGGGAATAATTACCAAATATGTGAATAAAAGGACCGGCTTTTCTACCCACAATATCATTTTCATTTATTGTTAAAGTTGCATTAATTGCTTTATTAATCAGCACCAATTGCGGAATATCCGTTTTTGTACTACCGTTAGCATTTGCAATAGTATGGACATTCATTGATGATATTGTAGGATTTGTGTTTATAACAGTGTTATCATTCAACCTTGCGTTTGCATTTGTATTAACGTAAGGCTGCCCAACATTTGGCTGTTGATTATTATACTGCTGTGGATTAACTTGTTGTGGCTGCCTAATAGCAGGCTGCTGCATATTTGAGAAATTATTTATCTGCACAACCGGATTTTGTGTATTAATATTCTGTTGGGCTTTTTGCTGCAATTGATTTTTTTCTTTTACAGTAATTAGTTTTCCCCCGTCTTCAATACAACGCTTCCCTTTACCGGATTTTCCGCATTTTTCACAAATTAGTAATTCTGCTCCGCATTGGTCACAAAATGACGAATCCGCTTCTATATTGCTTTTACAAAATCCACAAATCATATATTTATATCCTCTACAATAATTGTATTATGCATTGGGTCTAATACATTAAAGGGCTCAGTTCTTTCTTTCTGGTTATGCATAATTTTATCAAATATGTTTTTAATTAACTTTGCGTTTTCAAATTTTTGGGATTTGTTAACATAAAGTTCTTCTATTTTCTGCTTAATTAAATTGTCCGCTTCTTTGGTTAATTGTTTTTTGTTTTGAGCTATAAACAATTTAAAGATATCATAAAGTTCATCCGAGGTATAATCATTAATGTGAAGCTTTATAAAACGACTTGTAAAACCAACCGGATTTTTAGCTATAAATTCATCCATACCTTTTTTACTGCCGGAAAGTATTAAATAAAATCGTCCAAATTCTTCGACTAATCTTTTATAAAGATGCATAACAGCTTCATCACCTTCAAATTGAGTTTCATTCGACTGCAAGGTTTCCACTGAGTTTATTAAAAGAATACATCCTAAAGATTTATCAACAACTTCATTTGTCATTGCATTTGCAGTACCAAAATAATTTTTGAATAAATCATCTTTTGTTACTTCCATTACATCGCCTTTTTCCAAAAGATCCAACGAATACAATATTTTTGCTATTATTTTTGCTAATGTTGATACTCCTGTACCCGGATTACCTGTAATTATAAAATTGTAATTAGGAGTAGTTTTTGATTCTATTATTGACTGATAGTTTTTACCGCGTAATTTTTCTAACTTTAAATAATTAACAAACTGCCTAATTTCTGTTTTAACATTATTTAAGCCGACCAATCCGTTCAGTTCTAACAATAAATCATCTACATTATTAGTCTTTACAGCAACAACAGGAAAATCTTGTGAAGTTAACGTATTGTCATTTTCTTCCGATCGTTGATAGATTGGCAGTTTATTTATTCTGTTGTTATGCTGTTCATATACATTACAAAAAAGTTTTTGCAGGTCTAAAATATTTGAAGAATTATCATATTTTTTATAAACAAATTCAGCTATACATTTTTCAATGTTTGAATTTGCATCCGATTGAATTAATAAATTTTTCTCCTGCGCAAATAAATTAAAAATTCCGGCTAATTCTTCTTTTGAGTAATCTTCAATGTTCAGACGTTGATCGAACAAATATTGTAATCTTGGGTTTTTGTATAAAAACTTTTCCATTTCCTTTTTTTTGCCGGAAAGGACAACAATATATTTCCCTTTATCGGCTTCAATTCGTGTTATTAGGGTTTCGATGGCTTCTTTATTATTAGTAATATATTCAGTATCGGTATAATCTAAAGTATAAGCATTTTCAATGTACAAAATACCGCCCAAAGCATTATCACAAGCTTGATTAACCAACCTTGCAGTATGCCCCTGAAATTCACTTACTAAACTGCTTTTATCTGCTTTTATTACATGCCCCTTTGCCAAATATCCCATACTATTAAATATTTCACCTAAACAATTTACAATTGTATTTTTACCGGTTCCAGTATTTCCAGTAATAATATAATTATAACTTAAAATTTCACCTTCGTCTAAATTTTCCTTCTTTCGCTTATTAATAATTTTAATTTGTTTTACTGTTTTATCAATAGTACTTTTAACAGAGTCCAAACCAACAAGCTTATTTAAGTTTCCTAAATTGAGTTTTTCGCTATTATCAGGGGAAACACTACCTTCAATATCTGCCTTAGTTAAGATATTTAAATCTTCTTTTGAAATATTCTCTTCTTTAATTAATTTTGATAAGCGTGCACCTTGTCGCTGCAAGGATGATTCAAAAATATTACGCACTTCTCTTGCATTTCCAAAATTTTTATCCCGCGCTGCATAAATTTTATTAAAATATTCTGTTAAACAATTTTCGGCATCCGAATCTAAAGTTAATTTTTTCTTTTTAACCTGACATCTAAATATATCTGCTAATTCATCAGCAGCATAATCTTCAAAATGAATATGTTTTGTAAACCTACTTGAAAGTCCGGGATTAGTATCTAAAAATTGCTGCATCTCATTTGTATATCCCGCAACAATAACAATAAATTTACCTCTATCGTCTTCCATTCGTTTAAGAAGTATATTAATTACTTCCTTTCCAAAATCATTACCCCCTCCCGATGATAAAGTATATGCTTCGTCAATAAATAACAAACCACCAATTGCTTTATCTATAACTTTATTCGTTTTCGGTTCAGTCTGCCCTACCCATTGACCAACTAAATTACTTCTGTCAACTTCTATAAGTTGTCCTTGCGAAAGTAATCCAAGCGATTTAAATATATTTGCAATTATTCTTGCAACAGTAGTTTTTCCCGTACCGGGATTTCCTGTAAACACAAAATGAAGATTTAAAGGAGTTTTAGTTCCACCAAGTTCGGCCCTCTGTTTTTCAACTGACAAAAAATCTATTAAACTATTTAGTTCGTTTTTAATATTAGCCATTCCGGTTAATTCATTTAATTCTTTTAAAACGTCTTCAATCTTTATTTCTTTTGTACCATCCGATGGTACATCAATTAATTGAACAGTGCTTAAAACCGCGTTTGTTCTTTCTTCATCAGTTAATTTTGATACTCGCTCGGACTGTTTTGAAATCATTAATTCGAATAATTTTCTCGCTTCACGAGCATTTGCAAAGTTTTTATCTTTACTATCAACAAGTTTATTAATATTTTTCTTAATACTATCTATTGCTTCATCGGCAATGATGTATTTTTTCTTTTTAGCCTGGCCCAGCAAAATTGCAAACAATTCATCCTTTGAATAATCATCAATATGTAAATATTTGTCAAAACGACTTTTCATTCCGGGATTAGTATCCAAAAAATTACTCATCTCATCCTTATATCCGGCAGCAATAACAACAAATTTTCCTCTATCGTCTTCCATTCGTTTCATTAATGTTTCAATAGCTTCTTTACCGTAAGAATCGGAACTTCCCGAAGTTGGGTCGCCTGCCAAAGTGTATGCTTCATCAACAAACAAAATACCGCCCATCGCCTGATTGCATGCATCATTTACCAGCAGCGGAGTTTTCCCTTGATACTGACCGACCAATTTGCTGCGGTCAACTTCTACAACATGTCCTTTGGATAAAAATCCAATAGCTTTAAATACTTCTCCCAACTTGCGTGTTATTGTTGTTTTTCCGGTACCCGGATTTCCTGTTAATATAAAATGCATTCCAAGTTTTTCTGCGTCAGCAAGCCCTCTGTTAACTCTTTCCTGCTGCATTTTAATTTGAAGTGCTATTTCTCTTACAGAAGTTTTAACAGTATCCATACCAACAAATTCTTTTAACTCGCTCAAGATATCATCTAAGGTTTTTGATTTTGCCTGTTTTCCTTGTATATCTTCAATAGTTAAATAATCCATATCTGTTTCATTAAAATCCGGTTTTGTGACAAGTGTAGAAAGTCTATTGCCTTGACGTAACAAAGCCATTTCAAAGATATTTCTAACTTCTCTGGCATTTCCAAAATTTTTATCGCGCGCCATGTAAATATCTTTAAAGAATTTCAATAAGTTATTATCGGCTTCCGTTTCAAGTTTAAGCTTTTTATTTTTTACTTGTTTATTAAATATTTCCATCAATTCTTCGGCAGTATAATCTTCAAAATTAATCTTTTTAGTAAACCTGCTTGCAAGTCCCGGATTTGTATCTAAAAATTTTCTCATTTCATTGTTATATCCGGCAACAATTACAACAAATCTGCCCCTATCATCTTCCATGCGTTTTAATAATGTATCAATTGCTTCTTTTCCAAAATCATTTGAAACATCTTCGGGCGAAAGAGTATATGCTTCATCAATAAATAATACCCCGCCCATAGCGTTATCTATTAAATTATTGGTCTTTGGTGCCGTGGATCCAACTGTTGTTCCAACTAGTTTTGAACGATCTGCTTCTATTACATGTCCCCTTGAAAGTAATCCTAGATTTTTAAATACGTCTCCTATAATTCTGGCAACCGTAGTTTTACCTGTACCCGGGTTGCCTGTAAAAACAAAATGAATATTTAATTGAGTCCCTTTTTCTCCTCTTTCTATACGCCGTTTTTCTATATTTAAATAATTGACCAAATTATTAATTTCATTTTTAATATTCCTCATGCCGGTAAGTTCATTCAACTGACCGAGTACTTCGTCAAGACTTTTTTCTTTAAGAGCTTCGTAAGGGATATCTATTGCAGTAATAGTATTTAATGCATCGTTAGTTTTTTCAATTTCCGGTAATTTTGATGTCCTTTCCGATTGTTTTGCTAAAGCTTCATCAACAATTTTTCTTACTTCGCGGGCATTTGCAAAGTTTTTATCTTTCCCATCAATCAATTTGCCAATTACTTTTTTTACCAATAAAAGAGCATCCTCTGTAATAACAAATTTTTTCTTTTTAATTTGTACTTTAAATATTTCAAACAATTCATCAACATTATAGTCATCAATATGCAGATATTTATCAAATCTGCTTTTCATTCCCGGATTAGTATTTAAAAAATTATTAATCTCATTTCTATATCCAGCGGCAATAACAACAAATTTTCCTCTATCATCTTCCATACGTTTCATTAATGTTTCAATTGCTTCTTTTCCATAGGGATCACTGCTGCCTGATGATGGATCACCCGCCAAAGTATAGGCTTCGTCAACAAATAAAATACCACCCATCGCTTGGTCGCACGCTTCATTGACCAACAATGGGGTTTTTCCTTGATATTGAGCAACTAATTTACTTCTGTCAACTTCAACAACATGCCCCTTTGGCATAAAACCTATCGATTTAAATACCTCGCCAAGCTTACGTGTTATTGTTGTTTTTCCTGTACCCGGATTTCCGGTGAGGATAAAATGCATTCCCATCTTTTCAGCATCGGCAAGTCCTCTGTTTACTCGCTCTTGCTGCATTTTTAACTGTAATGCAATTTCTTTAATTGAAGTTTTTACAGAAGTCATACCAATAAATTCATTTAGACCCTCTAATACTTCATCAAGGCTTTTTACCTTTCCAACTTTTCCTTCAATATCTTCCCTTGTTAGATAATCCATTAATTCTTCATTAAAATCAGGACTTGTTACAAGCATGGAAAGTCTGTTCCCTTGCCTTTGTAAAGACATCTCAAAAATATTTCTAACTTCACGTGCATTTCCAAAATTTTTATCACGCGATAAATGAATACCTTTAAAGAATTTTAATAAATTATCATTGGCTTCAGCATCAAGTTTAAGTTTTTTCTTGTTTACTTGTCTAATAAAAATGTCCATCAATTCTTCAGCTGAATAATCTTCAAAATTGATTTTTTTAGTAAATCTAGATGCAAGTCCCGGATTAGTATTCATAAACTTTCTCATTTCGTTATTATATCCGGCAACAATAACAATAAATTTTCCGCGGTCATCTTCCATACGTTTTAATAAAGTATCAATTGCTTCTTTACCGTAATCAAAAGACGAATCATCCGGAGATAATGAATAAGCCTCATCAATAAATAAAACTCCACCCATTGCCGAATCAATTACCTGACTTGTTTTAGGGGCAGTACTACCAATTGTAGCACCCACTAATTTGCTTCTATCGGTTTCAACTACATGTCCTTTGGAAAGAAGCCCTAATTTTTGGAATACTCCGCCAATTATTCGTGCAACTGTAGTTTTTCCGGTTCCCGGATTTCCCGTAAACACAAAATGTATATTTAATGCTGTTCCGGCTCCGCCTTTTTCTTTTCTTTTCTTTTCAATATTAAGGAAATTGACAAAATTATTAATTTCGTCTTTGATGTTTTTCATACCGATCAGTTCATTCAATTCGCCCAAGACTTCAGTTAAATCATTTTCTTTAGGGGCTTTGTAAGGTATATCTTCGGTTATTATTGTTGTAAGAACATCATTATTTTGTTCATCCAGTGAAAGTTTACTTAATCTTTCAGATTGGCGGGCAAGTGTTTCTTCAAATAATTTCCTCATTTCTCGGCCGTTGCCAAAATCTTTATCTCTGGATTCGTATAAAACTTCAATAGCTTTTTTTACGGTATCTTCGGCTTCAGGGCTAAGTATATATTTTCTCTTTTTTAAGAAGTTGTGATATATTTTAAATAATTCATCCGGTTTGTAATCATCAATGTGTAGATATTTATTAAATCGGCTTTTTAAACCCGAATTTACATGCAAAAACCGGTCCATTTCTGTTTTATATCCGGCGGCAATAATTACAAATTTCCCTCTTTCGTCTTCCATACGTTTCATTAGGGTTTCAATTGCTTCCTTGCCGTACTTATCAACATCTCCAGTTTCAGAATATGGGGCAAGAGTATATGCCTCATCAACAAATAAAATACCACCCATAGATTTATCAACTGCATCATTTGTTAAAATTGGCGTTTTTCCTTGATATTCGCTAACAAGTTTACTACGATCCACTTCTACAACATGACCGCTATCCAAAAACTCAATTGCACTAAAAATTTCGCCTAACTTGCGCGCAATTGATGTTTTTCCTGTTCCGGGATTACCTGTTAAAATAAAATGCAAACCTATTTTTTCTTCTTGAGCAATTCCACGTTTTGCTCTTTCCTGCTGCATGGTTACTTGTTTTGCAATTTCTTTTACTGCATTTTTAATTGCATCCATACCAATAAATTCATCCATCTCTGAAAGTATTTGTTCAAGCGTTTTTTCTTCAGGTATATCTCCTTTTACATCATCTTTACTAATTATATTATCATCAACACCGCATTTTGAAACACGGGATAAATAATTTTTGAATATTTCCTCCGCAATTCCAACTGCGTAATGACCATTACCAAAAGAATGTGTTTTAGTTTTAATTGCTTGTTTAAATAATGCCTTTAATCTTTTTTCAGAGTCCTCAATTAAGTTTAAATTATACCCCCCCAACCTTTTTAGGCAAATTTGGAATAGTTCACTTGCCGTAAATTCGGGCAATCTAAACCGATACTCAAACCGATTCCGTATTGATGGATTTTTATCTAAAAATTCTTCAAATCCTTCAGGCAGTCCGGCCAATATAACTATAGGATCCGAACCAAACTTATCCATTTCGGAAAATAATTTATCTAACTGATGTAAATCCGAAGCAAATCCGCTTGGTACTAACTTTTGAACGTTATCAATAAATAATATCCAGCCCTTAGCCTTTTGGATATTATTTTGAAAATCTTTAGTATATTCCGCATAATCTACGGCATCAATCATTTCCGCTTTAGATTTACTAATAATGCCATTTCTAAAAAACAAATCTTGTAAAACATTGGCAATTGTATTTTTACCTGTTCCGGTATTGCCAATTATCAGTGTATGCATATTAATTTTATAGCCGGTACCTCTGTTTTTTAAGGCACTTGTAATATTAATTAACGATTTAATTTCATTTTTAATATCACTAAGCCCAACTAACTGTTCCAAATCACTGGCAGAAGCCGAAATAATTTGGTCACCGCAATTTTTACAATACTTTGCAATATCTCTATTTATCGTTCCGCAACTATCACAATTTAATGGCATTACTATTTTCCTCTAAAGCTATAATTTTAGAATAAATTAACAATAAAATGATAAACACTTACAAAAAAGTCTTTTACTGCAATAAAATCGGCATCATATCTTGTATCGTACGAAAGTAATAAAACCAATACAGAAAAGAATATAAATGTTGGAATTGCACTTATTTTAAGAATTTGTTTTTTTGAATCTCTTCTGTGTTGATGGTAATCGGTTAACAATGCTGCACGGCTGCTATTAAATTTATCCTTATTGCTAAAAGCAAAAGCTAACGGTTCCCATTCAAAAGTAAGCTTATCAGACATATCAAATATTTTGGCTCGTATTCCTTTGTTGGAATAATTGGCAGCTTGAAGAATTGCGTAAACCGCATAACCAAAAGCAGCTACAATAACACCACCCATTATTAAATAACTTGATGCAATAAAATAAAAGATGTAATACAACACTATCGCACCAATGGCTCCTACTATTGCCCCGCCAAAACATCCGGTTGAAAAATCAGCATCTCCGCCGGCAAAAGTAACAATTATACCAAGAATTGCGAAGATTATATAAAATGTTTTAGGTAAATTCCAAAACGCACCCGGTAAATTTGCTGTCCCTCCATCGGGATACACATAATTGAACAACAATATACCTGCAATCATTGGAACAATTATGGAGATAACCAGCCCAACAATAAAACGTATATCCAAACTTTTTTCTTTTTTAATTTGTTTTGGAAGCGAATTTAATGCTTTTGAATATCTTTTTGTCAGGTCATTATCAGGGCAAATTTGTTCAATAAAATCCATGTATTCTTTTAATTTGTCTTCGTAATCACCTTTTTTATTTAATTGTAAATAAGGATCTTCGTGAGAATAAACACTTAAAATTGCATGAACTTTAGAATCAAGATGTTTTAATTCTTTATTTAAATAATTTTTAACTTTTGAATCGGCCTTAAGAAGTTCCTGAGGATTACTAAAATATTGTCCTTCAATTTCAAATTTAATATTCTTATCTAAAGCACGCACTACTTTCATTAATGCGATTTTATTATTATACGGGAATATTTTATTTTGATGATTTTTGGCTGTAAAACAATGTTTTGTAAAATTCAACTCCCAATCCCATCTTTTTACGCAGGCGTACATATGGTAATATGAAGTTTCATTTGTTAAAATTCCCATATATTTATCAAAATTTTTATACATTACGGCTGCAATTTCTTCTTTGGTTTTACATTCCGTTCTATCGCAAGCCATATATTTTTCTTCCACATTTAGTGCAAATGTAGCAGCAACAGTCATGGCATCCTTATTTTTATCACCATACTCTTCACGTAAATATTTTATCCAATCGTATGCATTCTGATTGTCACTAAAACTTAACCATGCTTCAATAAATCCATCATAAATATAGTTTTTTGCCTGCTCCATATTGTTATTAAACAGACGAGCAAGTAATTTTACATTATCCCTAGATACAAATGTTTCTTTATTTCCATTTTTATCTTTTGGATGAACAAATTTGAATGGCTTTTGAGGATTTAATGAATAAATTACGTATTGAATTGCTAAATCATCATTATCCTTATAATCCTTAAAATATTTCCTTAAGTCATCCGCAACATCTTTATAACCCTTACTTTCTATAAATAAATATAAACTATCGTCTTTCGATTTTAATCGTTGTTTATAAGTTTTAGTGTCATTTTCAACAACATCGGCAAGTTCTTCAAGTGTTTGGCATTTTGTACTATCATCACTTATATAAGGCAAATTAGGATTTAATAAATAAATTACTGCTTGTACAGCAGCTTTTTTATTTTTCTTATATTCCGATTCGTAAATATCTTCTACTAAAACGGCTTTTTTATTATTTTTAGCTTCTTTTAGCCATTCTGTAATTTTACCTCTAAACAAATATTTTTCTGCTAAAACGTTATCTTCCTGCATAAATTCGGCAAATTGTTCAGGATTTAACGCAACTTTATCATCATCAAATGGGAACGGTTTATATTCGGAAATAAGTACATCTTTGTGAACAGGAACATTTTCACCTTTTAACCAGCGTTTACATTCATCATGTCCCCAGCGTTTATCATCGGTAATTACCGTTAAACCTTTAATTAAAGTTTTCACTTCATCCGGCATATCGTCGGGCAAAGGTATTTTTCCTGCTTCTTTAACATCATTCCATGTTGCTAAAACATCTTCAGTATTATCATCACCGGCAATACCTTCAATCATCTTATCAAACTTCTCTCTTCCCATCCAAGCTACTAAAATAGTTATTCCCAACGAATAATAATCCATGTATTTAGATACTGTCTGACGGCTTGAACGTAACGAATTTGTTCGCAAACCTTCGGGTGCAATATATAAATCACTACCCATTTTTGTGGTTCTGTGATGTGAAACCCTTACATCAACAATCGAAGAAATACCAAAATCTGCAATCAATATGTCCGAGCCGTCTGCATTTTTATAAAACAGGTTTTCAGGTTTAATATCTCTATGAAAAATTCCGTTTTTATGTAAAAAGTCTAAAGCGTTAACTGTTTCCTTAACAATATCTTTAATTTTCTTAACATTTTTCATTGGTGAATGATCAAGGACAGAACCACCCTCGCAATACTGCATCAACTCAAAAAATCTCTCGCCAAATCTATCGGGTATTGTACCATAATCGTAAACTTTAATAATATCTTCATGGGTAAATGAACGCAGTTTTTGAATTAAATCATCTTTCGGTTTTCCTCTATCTTTATACAATTTTAATACAGCTTTACCAACTTTACCCTCAACTAAAAATATTTCCGCTTCACCCGTAGTTAACGAAATAGGTTTAATCAGTTTGTACTTTTGGCCATTTAAATTGTAATAATCTTGATTTGTGGTATCCGTTGGAGAGAACCCTGAACCAATAAAAGTGCTCGAATCATTGGAGACATCTGCCGAAATAACATCGCCATTTACCCGTACTGTTGCATCCATATTTGCAGAATTAACTAAAGTAGTGTTAAAACCGGAAGAGATAATATCGTTATTTCCCCTATATGTAGCATCACTGTTATTCATATCCGAAGATATTAAATCACCATCGCCTCTTACTGTTTTATCATCCATTTTTAATCCATTTTATATTAAAATATTAAAGTTAGTCATCAACTACCCACTGTCCGCCAAGCTGCGGTTGAGAACACTCGTGGGGACCGTGATGTTTATAATGAACAAAATTGCACTCCCAAAGATATTTTTTAGGTTTATCGGGATACAATTTTGGTTTTGCTGCATTAAAAAACCTTCGAGCTTCCTGTCCGGTACAAAAAGTAAGCTGAGCCATTTTATTCAGTTCTGCCTGCATTTCTCTTTGTTTGTTATCTTTTGCAACTATTCTTTGCCGGTAACCGGTAATATTCTGTTTAGCTCTTTCAATCATTTTTAAGTGGTCATCCGAAATAAAACGTTTAGTTATAGTCGGTTCATTTTTTGTGACCTTTCGTTCTTCTGTATTGGATTTATTAAAGAATTGTTCAAGTTTTATCATTTTTTGAACTTGTTTTTCTTTGTTTTCAGCTTCTTCAAATCTCTTTTGTTCTTCGGCTATTTTTCTTTCAGCTACAATAATCTGCTGTTGTAATTCAGCTAAATTTTGTTCTTCGTTTGTATCTAAATTATATACTTCTTCGCAAAGATTAAATATATTTTGAAAAAAAGGATTAGAATTAACATTTTCAATTTCTTCAAGCGCGGCTTCGGTTAAAGGAGTATTACATTTTTTACAAAAATCAAAAAAATTATGTGTTCCACAAGTACTACAAACAATACCTTCAGTTGGGTTTCCGCATTCTTCACAGTACTTTTCATTACCCTTTAATTCTGCATAACAAAACTTACACTTCCCCTTCAGCAACCACTCACCACACACTTCACATATGTCCGCACCTTCATAAACATCACTATTGCAATTAGGATATTTTTGTTCACCTGATAAACCAGCACCGCACTCTTCACAAAATTTTGCATTTATTTCGTTTTTATATCCACACATAAAACAGACTTTATGCCCACTATCTTTTTGTTCAAAATTGTATTGTTTTTGCTTTGTTTTTTGTTGCTGCTGCAAATTTTGCTGCTGTCTATATTGTTCCAAATATTCCTCGTATCAAAAAAAAAAACTTATCTAAATTCTTTAGTTTTAAAAAGACAATTCAGTCCTTAATAAAACCAACAAAAAAATCTATTAAAAATAACCTTGCTGCCAGTCTATTGAACCTTCACAAATAACCCATTTACCCCCCAGTTCAGGTCTTGCACAATCGGAAGGTTTTGGATGAACATAATGAACAAAATTACATTCCCATACGTATGAACTTGACGGTCTTGATGCGTCAAAAAATCTTCTTGCCTCTTGACCTGTACTAAATGTAAGCTGAGCCATCTGATTTAATTGTGCTTGTATATCGCGTTGTTTGTTTTCTTTATTAACTTTTCGGTGTTCATAACCGGCAAGATTTTGTTTTACCCGTTCAAGTTGTTTTATATGTTCTTCCGAAATAAAAGATTTTTGAGGTTTTTGTTCCAATCTTGTTGCTTTTTGTTCTGTTTGACTCGACTTGTTCAAAAATTGTTCAAGCCTTAACATTTTTTCTATTTGTTTTTCTTTTTTTTCAGCTTCATCAATTTTCTTTTGTTCTTCGGCTATTTTTCTTTCGGCTTCATTAATTTGGTTTTTTATTTCAATTTCATTTATTTCATCTTTACTTAAGTTTTGAAGTTCTTGGTTTAATTTAAAAATATTTTGAAAAAATGGATTAGCTTTAACTTTTTCAAGTTCTTTATGAGCAGCTTCAGTAAGTGGAGTATTGCATTTTTTACAAAAATCAAAAATATTATTAGTTCCGCAATTTGGACAGACAATTCCATCAGTTGGATTTCCACATTCGGAACAATATTTTTCATTTTCGGTAATTTCTGCATAACAAAATTTACATTTCCCTTCCAATAACCAGGCACCGCAAACCTCACATATATCCGCACCCAAATAAACCTCAGCCTTACAAACCGGACACATAGGTTTACCAACTAAGTTATTGCCGCATTCTTCACAAAATTTTGCATTTAATTCATTTTTATATCCGCAAGTACTACATACTTTAGTTGCTGGATCATTTTGTCTAAATTCAACTTTTTTTTGTTCAATTTTTTGTTTTTGCTGCTGCTGTTGATAATTTTGCTGCTGCTGTTGCTGTTCCAAATCTTTCTCTATTATTTCTCATTTAATAGTGTATTATTAAAATAAGATAATTTTAGTCTTTTGTAAAGATTTTTGTGTCTTTTTATTAATTTTAATACACTTTTGTATTATTAAACACAACACTAAATTCGGTTCCTAAACCTTTGTTACTATTGCATAAAATATCAGCATTATTGAGTTCGCAATATTTTTTTGTCAAGGCTAAACCAAGTCCGTTTCCATCATATTTACGCGTATAACCTTGTGCTTCCTGCGAAAATGGCTGATAAAGATTATTTTTATATTCCGAAGATATTCCTATTCCGGTATCTTTAATTGAAAACCGCAACTCGTTAAATTTATTTTTATCAATCGTAATTTCAACTATTCCATCATCAGTAAACTTAACTGCATTATCAATTAATTGAGTTAATATCTGATTTACCGAATACTCATCCGCAAATATATTGGCACTTTGCAGATTATTGTTAAATATAATTTTAACGTTTTTCTGAACTGCAAGTTCTAAATATTCTTCAAGTACTTTTTTTAATAATTCAGGGAAATCTATATATTTGGGCACATATTCATAAGTTTTTGTTTGTAATTCACTCATATTAAGTATCATATGCACAGTACGAATAATTCGTTTTGCCGAAGAAGTAACACTATCAAACAGTATCTCTGTATCGTTGCTTATTATATTTTTCATATCTTCTTTTATTAAATCAGAAGAATTTATTATTGCATTAAGTGGAGTTCTTATTTCGTGAGATAATTGTGATAAAAATTCTGTTTTTAATTTGTCCGATTTTTCTGCTAATTCTTTTGCTTCCAATAATGCTTTTTCCGATTTTTTGCGTTCCGATATATCCGTTTGAACTGAAATGAAACCTAACACATTATTAAAATTATCATAAAATGGGCTGACTGAATTTTCAATTTCAATAAATTCACCGGTTTTTGTACGGTTTACAAATTCGGCTTTATAAGGTTTACCGGAGATAAGCAATGTCCACATTTTAGTATATTCTTCTTCCTGCATTACACCCGATTTTAATATACCGGGACTTTTGCCAATTACATCTTCCTTTGTATATCCGTAAATTTTTTGAAACGAAGGATTGATATACGTAATGGTACCCGAAAAATCTGTCATAAAAATCACCTCTTCGGTTTGCTCAACGGCAAGAAGCAATTTTCTAACAGTTTCTTCAGCTTTTACTAAGAGTGTAATATCCCTTGAAACAACAACAACATGCGTAATTTTATTGTTTTCATCATAATATGGATAATAAGTAATATCGTAACATTTAAGTCCGGTATTTTTTGTTTCAAGCCATGCTTGATAATTTATTTCTTCGCCGGCCAAACTTAGGTTAAAATAGTTTTTAATTTTTGTTTCAAATGCATAGCTGCCCCATAAGTCACTTATACTTTTACCAACAATTTCATTTCTTGTAGCTTTATGTGATTTACAAAAAGAATCATTTGCAGCTTCATAAATATATGATGTATTTATCAATGTCATATAAGAACCTGAAGTATTAACAATAAAGTCATATTTCCGTCTCATATCTTCAGCTTTTTTTCTTTCAATTGTCATTGCTATTAGTGATGAAACAAAAGATAATATTGACTTATCATTTTCGGAATAACTGATTGAAGTATCAGAAGAAAAAACTGCAAGAACACCAATTATTTTCCCATTTGAAGTTTTTAAAGGAGCACCAAGCCATTCATTAAATTTTTCATTAGAAGATTGGATATTACCGGTTTTTATTAGTTCTTCTATCTCTTCTTTTTTAATTATTACAATTTCACCTTTTTGTAAAATGTATTTAAAAAGGGTTTTTTCTTCCATTGTTTGATCGGGCTTGAATTCTGCATTTCCTTTATTTTCGTTTATATAAAAGGGGAAAGTAATTATTCCTTTTTGCTCGTCCAATAAAGCCAAATAAAAACTTTTTGCCGGAATTAGGCCGTAAATAACATTATAAATCTGCTTGTAAAATTCCTCTAATTTATCCCCATTATTAACCACTTCCGAAATTTTATATAAAGCTTCTTTAAGTTTTTCAGTTTTACTAAAACTTTCGTTTTCGTTTTTTGTATTTTCTGAAGTTTTCTTTTGTCCTATTATTTTTGCTTTATGTTTATTTAACATCATAACAAAAATAAAATATAAAATAAATCCTACTATTATCAAATATAAAATTGTTGCCCAAATAGACCTGTAAAAAGGAGTTTTTATAATTATCTTAATCGAAATACCTTCTTCATTCCAAACTCCGCTGCTGTTTGTAGCTTTTATTTTTAATATATATTCACCTCCATCAAGGTTCGTATAACTTCCATATCTTCTTGAACCTATAAAATTCCATTCCGAATCAAATCCTTCCAACTTATATTTGTAAATATTTTTGGATGGGTCGGAATAATCGAGGGCGGCAAATTCAAACGAAAATACAAATTCGTTGTCGTTTAATATTATTTCTTTTTTGTTAAAAATGTCTTTTAACGAAAACTTTTCTACATTAAATACTTTAAATGACGTAAGCATAATATTTGGCTTATTGCGGTTAATAATAATTTCGGCAGGATCAAAAAGATTAAAACCATTTAATCCTCCAAAAATAAGCCTTCCATCCTGTAATTTAAAGTACCCCTGCTCAAAATCATTCCCTTGCAAACCATCAACTTTTGTAAAATTTGTAAAAATTCCCAATTCTTTATCGTATCGTGAAAGACCGTTATTTGTAGATATCCACAAAACACCACCATTGTCTTCCAAAATTCCATAAATAGTATTTCCGGCTAAACCTTGTTTATTTAATAATACTTCAAATTCCAATTTGTTATAGCTTTTAATACTATTTAAGTTTAATTTATTTAACCCCCCGCCATAAGTGCCAAAGTAAATATTTTCATTTTTATCCTCATATACGCAGGTTAAACTATTATTGCTTAAACTATGTTTTTTTGTTGTTGTATTGGAATAATGCGAAAACTTTAATTTATTATTATCACTTAAAAATAAATCTTTTCTATTTATTCTATTAATACCGCCGCCAAGCGTTCCAATCCAAACATTATTTTTTGTATCTTCAAAAACAAATTTAATTTGGTCATTGCTTAATGTGTTTGAATCGGTTTTATCATAATAATAAGCGTAAAACTTTTCGGTATTAAGGTCTAATATGCTTAATCCACCGCCCCACGTTCCGATCCACAAATAATTATCATTGTCAAAATAAAGACAAGATATATTATTATGAATCAACCCTTGCTGTTCCAAAGTATTTTTAAGGTAAACTTTAAATTTACCGGTAACCGGGTCAAATTTATTTAACCCGTAGGACGTTCCACACCAAATATTTCCGTTTTTATCCTCTTTAATTGCCCAAACAGTATTATCGCTAATGCTATTAATATTTTTAGGATCATTTAAATATCTCACAAATTTTCCGGTAAGGGGGTCAAATTTATTTAACCCGCCATAATATGTACCAACCCAAATATTACCCTTTGTATCCTGATAGACAGATTTAACAATATCATCACTAAGCGAGTAAGGAATAGACGGATTATTTTTATACCATAAAAATTTTACTCTGGTATTATTTAACTTATTAAGACCTCTATTGGATCCATACCATATTAATCCTGTATTATCTTGATAAATTGACAAAATCGAGTTATCGTTTATACTGTTAACATTATTGTTGTCATTTGTATAATTTACAAATGTATAGGTTCTGTAATCATTGTTTTCAATTTGTTTGGAACTTAAATAACTTAATCCAAATTTATGCCCGCCAATCCATAAATTACCTTCTTTATCTCTTAATAACGAATTAATTCTTACATTTTCAAAAGAATTATTTCCCTTTTTATAATTAAAACTGGTTTTATTTAAATAGTCAAAGCGTATTAAACCATCCGTAAATGTACCAAGCCATAAAACGCCTGTTTTATCTTCGGTAATAGCTTTAATTTTGGCATTTGCTACCTGCTGCAATAATGGGTATGAAGAAAAATTTTCAAACTTATAACCCGAGCCGGTTTTAACAAGTTTATTTAAGCCTCCTCCAAAAGTCCCAAGCCAAATATTAGCCTTAGAGTCTTTAAATATTATATTAACAGCATCGTTTGATAAACTGTTAGCGTCTAAAGAATTATGACAATAATTTGTATAAACATTTGTTTTATTATTAAACTTGTTAATTCCGCCTGATGTACCAAACCATATTGCACCATCATCATCTTCAAATATAGTCCAAACTCTATTGTTTTTTAAACTTTTTAGATCTTCATTTTTAACTTTAAAATTAAAAAAATATCCTTTATTTTTATCAAACTTATTTATTCCGCCACTATGTGTACCCACCCAAATATTGCCGTTTTTATCTTCAAGCAAAGATAAAACCCAATTGTCCGAAATTGAAGTGGAATCGGCCGGATCGTTTTGGAATACCTTAAAACTGTATCCATCGTAAAAACACAATCCATTTTCTGTACCAATCCACATTAAACCATTAGAATCTTGGATAATTGCGGTTATTGAAGTACTTGGAAGTCCTGTTTCCGAATGAATCCTATCAAAAATAAATTTATCATCCGTTTGCGAAAAAACATTTGAACCAATTAACATTAAAAAAAATAACGGTTTAAAAAACATATTAATCATATTCTTATTCAATTTACTAATTGTCATTTTATTTCCACATTTTTGAACTTACAAATTGTAAAATAGTATTTTATTACAAATTTTCAAAAGGAACTATACTAATATTTGATTTAAATCAAACATTTTATGTGATCTAAAACACCTTTTTATCATAAAATTTAAAAATAAAAAGGGGCTGCGGTTAAACAGCCCCTGACAGTAAAAGGAAGGAAGGAGAGACTTTATTTGAGTAATGTCATTTTTTTACTTATCGAAAACGGTCCTGATTCCATTCTGTAAATATATATCCCACTTGGCAAATTATTAGCTGTCCAATTAGCCGTATAAGAACCTGCATTCATATATTCGTTAATAAGGGTACTGATTTCTTGACCCAAAATATTAAAAATGGTTAATTTTACATTTGCTGCTTCAGGAATACTAAATTTAATTGAGGTAGAAGGATTAAAAGGATTAGGATAATTTTGACTAATCTCAAAATTTGAAGGAGTAACATTAATATTTTCGCTAATCTTTACACTGGTTAAACCACTAAATTTTGCCCAGCCTTTTGTCCAATCTTCGGTTCCAAAAGCACCAACAAAAGTAGCAGTTACATCAAAAAATCCATCACTTGGCGGTATGGCACCACCAATTAATGCCGGTGAACCGACTATTGGTAAAAAGTTTGGAGTTTCAAGATTAAAAGCATCTGTTAACATAACTTCGTTGGTTGTTCCAAATACTCTTCCATTATTGGTAGAAAACCAGCCGTTTGGATCAAAAACACCATTGGATTTAGTTGTGTCAAGACTCTTTTTAGATGAGCCCGCAATAATACTATTTTTGGCAAACATTACACCGCTGCCGGCATCACTAATAACATTTGTTCCATCCAAATAAATTCCGGTTGGCCAGCCTGTAATAATAGTATTTGCAATTTTATTTTGTGATGATCTGCGCAAATGCATTCCGCGTTTATACAATGAATTATATACAGCAGACGTTGAATGTTGCGGACCTACTAATGTTACATTATACCATGTTGGCGAAGTTCTTGGATCATTTGTTGAACCTGTCCCATCGTTGTCCGATTCGAACCCGTTAGAAGATGACTGGTCGGCAATTTCCGGATCGCGTAAACCAACTAAAAATTGTAATTTACCTTGAAATCCATAATCTGTATCAAAATCATCATCCCAACCGCGGTAAGCAATTAAATATTTACAATTTACATTACCACCAAACCATTCGTAACTATCATCACCACTATAACTAACTTGTATGTGTTCAATAGTTGTTCCTCGACCTACACCGCCAAAAGTTAAACCGTTAACTTCATTATTTAACGAATATGCAATTCCAGGATATTCAATTCTAACATATCTCAAAATACCGCTGTTATCATCGGCGTTTGTTCCGCCATACGAATCGCCCGGACCTTCAATTGTTGAAGTACCACCGGGAACATTTATTGGAGCATTACCTAATAAAATTATTCCGCCCCAATCACCGTAAGTTGGTTCCTGTGTACTTTCGGGTTTGGTAAATTGACTTGTAAATACTATCGGATTAGATGCATTACCATCTGCAATAATTTTTGCACCCGGTTTAACAACTAATGTTCCTTTAGAACTATTATCGCCATAAATTATTGTACCGGCTTGAATTGTTAAAGTTGCAGGAGCTTGAACACGAACAATATCAACTAAAGTATAAGTTTTATCTGATGTTAATGTAAGGTCTGTTGTAATATCGCCCTGTAAGATTTCAGGTGTTGATATCAAATTAAATTTTGTCCAACCTAGTGTCCAGTCTTGTGTACCAAAAGCACCAACATATGTTGCGTTTACATCAAAAAATCCATCATTAGGAGGTGTGGCACCACCTGTTAAAGCCGGTGAACCAGCCTTAGGTAAAAAGTTTGGAGCGTTATAATTAAAAGCATCTGTCAATAAAACATCAGATGTTGTTGCCAAAACTCTTCCACCATTTGTAGTAAACCAATCAGCGGGGCTAAATGTACCATTGGATTTTGTAGTATCAACACTTTTTTTTGATGAGCCTGCAATAATACTGTTTTTTACATACATAACACCACTATTTGCATCATTTATTACGTTTGTTCCGTCCAAATAAAGTCCTGTAGGCCAACCCATAATAATTGTGTTTGCAACTTTATTTTGCGATGATCTGCGTAAATGCATACCGCGTTTATATAACGAATTATATGCATCGCCAATTGTCTTTTCAGGTCCTACTAATGTTACGTTATACCATGTTGGCGAAGTTCTAGGAGCATTTGTTGAACCTGTACCATCGTTATCCGATTCAAATCCGTTCGAAGAAGATTGATCGGCTATTTGAGGATCTCTTATTCCAACTAAAAACTGCAACTTACCTTGAAATCCATAATCCGTATCAAAATCATCATCCCAGCCACGGTAAGCAACCAAATATTTGCAATTTACATTACCACCAAACCATTCGTAACTATCATCACCGCTATAACTAACTTGAATATGTTCAATAGTTGTTCCTCTGCCTACACCGCCAAAAGTTAAACCGTTAACTTCATTATTTAGTGAATAAGCAATTCCGGGAAATTCAATTCTTACGTATTTCATAACACCACTGTTATCATCAGCATTAGTTCCACCATACGAATCGCCGGGACCTTCAATTGTAGAGGTACCACCGGGAACATTTATTGGGGCATTACCCAATAATATAATACCTGCCCAGTCGCCATATGTTGGTGATTGTGTACTTCCTATTTTATTAAACTCACTGGTAAAAACTATCGGTTTATTTACAGTACCTAATGCATTTATTTTTGCACCCGGTTTAATAAGCAAGGTACCCTTTGTTGAATTTTCGCCATAAATAATTGTTCCGGCTTCAATTGTTAAAGTTGCCGGAGCTTGAACTCTTACTATATCACGTAGCAAATAGGTTTTATCTGCCGTAAGTGTTTTATCCGTTGTTATGTCTCCTTGTAATACTTCTTGAGCAAGTATTTGTAAAGTGCTTGCTAAAAAGAAGAATAAAAGAATTACTTTTTTCATTTGTACTCCATTTTGTTTTTAATATTGTTATATTTTAATAAAATTATAATTTTAAAATTTTACAGCGTATAATTAATACCTAAAGAAACATCACGTCCAACTTTAATTTTTTCTGCTATTTTATCACCATTAGGTGATTTTTGCATAAATTTTCTATCTTGAGCCAATAAATCTTTAACTGTAAGTTTTATGTTAAAATTTTCAAAGATTTTTTTTGAAATTGAAAAGTCTATTTGATCGCGTGGCTTTTCAATAATATCCCCAAGATTGTTAAATCCCACTTTGGAAATTCTTTCACCAACTTTATTATAAATAAGTGACGTAGAAAAACCGCTGAAGTTATCATCATAATACAAACCAAGATTTATTATATAATCTGCCTGTCCTTGAAGTGGGCGGGTCGATTCTTGAAATCCATTCGATAATATTTCAATTTCCGATTTGATTAAACTTAAATTTCCAACAAAAGATAATCCATCTAAAGAAGAAGATATAAATAAAAACGATTTTCTTAGCTCTATTTCTAAGCCATAGTTATTAGCTTTATCTGCATTCTGAAATGAACGTGTTGGCTCAAATCCACTTGATGATATAAGTACTTCTTCAATTGGATCTTTAAAACTTTTATAAAATAATCCTACCGCTAACAATTCTCCGGCAGATGGATAATATTCATATCTTAAGTCGTAGTTAGTTACTATTGCTCGTTTTAAATTAATATTACCCTCAACATTTTCGTTTGCCAAAAAGTCAAAATATGTAAACGGTGCTAATTCTCTAAACTCCGGTCTTGCTAAAGTTTTAGTAAATGCTGCACGTAAATTCATCTTTTCGTTTATTGAATAAGTTAAATTTAAGCTTGGCAGAAAATCATCATACGTAGGTTCAATTTTAATTGGTGCCCCTGTCAAACTTTTTGATTCGAGATGTTGAACCGAATGTTCATATCTAACTCCAGTAACCACTTTAAGTTTTTCAAATAACCTAAAATCGGTCATTAAATATGTACCTGTTACGTTTTGATAAGAAGTATAGCTGTCTGTCGGTTTTGTAATTTCGGTTATCTCAATAAAGTTATTTCCAAAATTTTCGGCTGCAAATATTTCATCAATTGAATGAGTTAATAATTCTTGTTCCATTGCAAAATTTCCACCGGGTACATTTTTAAATCCAAATGTTCTTGCATTAAAATCCCTATCCTTTTTATCATACAAAAATCCAAATTTTATTGCAGGCATTTCAGGCGATTCAAAAGGTTTTATTAAAAAATTTACTCCGGCACCAATGTTTTGATCTTCCAAGTTACCAAAAAATCTTGTGGCTAACGATTGATCTAACTGAAACATCAGATCGGCTTCTGTATCCTCTAAATCTCTTACATAAACATATCTTCTTGCGTCCGGTTCGTTACGTTTTGAGTGAGCATAATTAATATTCCAATCAATATTTAATCCATTCATCACATCTAAATGATGCTCGCCAATAACTTGACTTGAAATAAGCGAACGAGATACATACCGTAATGATGTTACATTTCTATAATCGGGATTATAATAATAAGCTCCTTGATAATTTATTGTTTCATCATCGGAACTTTGGTTATAGATGTTTTTTAAGCTGATTTTATGATTTTGGTCGAATTTATAACTTAAATTTAATAATGCACCCCACATAACCGACTTTGTATAATTATTCCCTTTATAAATATATCTTGGTCCTTCAAATGTATAATTATTTTTTTCCATTTGACCCGATTTTGCACTATTTGAGTATGTTAACGAAGCAATGTACCCAAAAATATTATCACCAATGTTATATCTATCGCCAACATTAATTTTAAAACTGCTGTTAAGCGGTGCGGTAATGTTTTTTGTTTTCCATGTATTGCTAAATGATTTTCCAATTTCTTTCAATTGGTCTTGCGAATAATTTCCTCTTAAAACGGTAGTATTATTAATGGTGCTTGGAATGTCGCGAGTTCCATCATCCATTCCCAAATAATCCGATTTACCTCCATTATATGTCAAAAAATCTTCCATGGAACTAACGGTATTATAGGAACCTGCAGTACTTACATCTAATAAAAAGCGGGCAGGAAATTCAACAGTATTTATTTCAACTAATCCACCGCTAAAATCAGCCGGTTTATCCGGTGTAAATGTTTTTGAAGTTAGTATATTTTCAATTAAACTGGCAGGGAAAATATCATACGAAAAACTCTTCTTTTCCGGATCGGTACTAGGTAAATTTGCACCATTAAGCATTGTATTATTGTATCTATCCCCAATACCGCGTACAAAGGCAAATTTTCCTTCACTAATTGTAACTCCCGTCATTCGGGTTAAAATATCAGTTCCGTCCGAACTATTATTCTTTCCAATTAACTCTGCGCTTAACCCATCAACAATACTTAACGAGTTTTTTTGAATAGTAAGCAAAGCTCCTTCGGTCGATTTTATTAATTCGGCAGTTATTACTACTTCACCAATTTCTGTTGTTGTTGGCTTAAGCGAAATATTTAATTTTGTTTCTTTACCCTCTTCAATTTTTACGTTTTCCACAGTAATTGTTTGATACGAAATAAAAGAAAACTTAACAGTATATTTTCCAGCCGGAATTCCTTTAACAAAAAAAACGCCATCTAAATCTGTTGAAGCCCCAAGTGAAGTTCCAACAATTAACACATTTGCTCCAATAAGCGTTTCGTTATTACTTTCATCAGTAAGTATGCCGCTAAAAGAACCTTTATTTTGTGCCAAAAATTGTACACTTGATAAAGCAATTATTAAAATAATTAGTTTTAATTTAACATGTAAATACATTTGATTATTTGTTCTTTTTTTCATTTATGTTCTCTCCTCCAAAATGAAATTTATTTTTGATTCAAAGGTAACACTCTAATATTAACCCATTATTAACGCAATATTAAGGAATTGTTATTCAATTGTTAAGGAATTGTTAAGTTGTAAAATAAATGTGTATTGTTAATGATAATTTTACTTTGCCTTATTCAAAAAATAATTTACCTTTTAGCTGCATTATTTTTTATTTTGTTTGGTGTAATTAAACTTTTGATATATTTTGTCTGTTATAATAATATCATATTAATGGAGTAGTTATGGAATTAAAAGAAGTTATTGAAAGAAGAATGTCGGTTAGAAATTTTAAAGATGAAGAAGTACCTTTAGAAGTTTTGCGCAAAATTGCAAAAGCCGGAGGAATGGCACCAAGCATTAATAACTCGCAGCCATGGAAATTTGTTGCAATTACAAACCAAGAACTATTAACTAAAATGGCTGATGCTGTAAGCTTAAAAATAAAGACCTTATTTACTAAAAAACTAGATTTTGAAGCAGAGCATGTTCGTAAAAAAGTTGAATGGTTCTCTACTTTTTTTGTTGATGTACCTGCCGTTATTGCTGTTGTTGCCGAGCCCTATAAAGCCGAAGCCGATGATGTATTAGCCGAAGTGTTAACTCATGAAGAATTAAATGAACTTCGTAATCATCCAAACCTTCAAACTATTGGTGCATCTGTTGAAAATATGCTTTTAACTGCCGTTGACCTTGGTTTTGGCGGATGCTGGCTTACAGGGCCTTTAGTTGCTAAAAAAGAATTAGAACAATTGTTAAATATTTCCGCACCAAATTATTTGGCTTGTTTAGTAGCAATAGGAAGACCTAACGATAACACTTCTTCTAAAAAGAAAAAATCGATAATAGATATTTTTGAAGTGATTAATTAATATAATTGTGATATTTTAATCCAAAGTCGGTTGTTTATAATTCAACCGACTTTTATAAAATACTTTTTAAATAAACAGTCTAAAAAAATCAACTTTCTATACTCTTTGCTATTTTTCTTCAATTTATAATTTATGTTAGGGTTATTTAAACGGCAATACTTAATAGCATAATCAGTTTATCTATAATAAATTATAAGTATTTTAAATAACCACGTCCTTTACAGACTGTGTGAAAATTGGGGATAATAAAACAGGTGGGGATTATAAAAAAGAAGATGTAATTCCCCACTATAAAGTTGCATAAGTCGTTATAAATTCGTATATTAGCATATTAAATAA
>JAZDHY010000130.1:0-21503 GCA_043805435.1 bacterium | reverse complement strand
TTATTTAATATGCTAATATACGAATTTATAACGACTTATGCAACTTTATAGTGGGGAATTACATCTTCTTTTTTATAATCCCCACCTGTTTTATTATCCCCAATTTTCACACAGTCTGTAAAGGACGTGGTTATTTAAAATGCTTATAACTCATTATAAGTAAACAATATATATTATTATTTATCCCCGTTTAAATAACCCCAACCTAAAGGTTGGTAAACTGACCTAAAGTTTAGTAAACCGGCATTCATGTAGGGGGCTAACAAAACAAATAAAACGGGCTTCAGCCCTGATTCTTTTCCTCCCTAATTGGTTTGGATGATTAAAATATTAACTATATTGCTTTCTATTGCGAAATCCGGGTTTAATGTAAAATAAACCCGATTAGACCTTATTTATTATTTCTTCCAAAGGTTTTCGTTTTCTTTCTGCTGTTTCGCGCTGCCTGTGTGGTTCCTCAAGTTTTTCGGGTTTATCTAAATAGCCCAAGGCAATAATACAGACCGGTTCAATTTCTTCCGTTAGAGATAATAAGTTTTTTGTTTTTTCAATATCAAACCCACCCATAGGATGCCCGAAAATATCATACTCTAAGGCTTGCAATAATAAATTTTGATTTGCAGATCCGGTATCGTACATATAATGCCGGTTAGGTGAGTTCCCTCTTTTATATTTTTTATTAGCAGTACTTATAATTAACACATCAGCATTTTTTGCCCATATTATATTTGCAGGCACAAGGCAGTTTAATATTTTTTCAAAACCGGCTTCGCTTTTTTTTGCATAATAATAAATCCATGGTTGTTCGTTCATGCTGCTTGGTGCCCAGCGGGCAGCTTCAAATATACTAAGCAAAATGTTGTTTTCAATAGATTTTTCTGAAAAAGACCTTGGGCTCCATCTCTTTTTGATTAAATCATTAATTTTATATTTGTTGTTTTCCATTTTGTACTCCATTATTTTATAATATAATATAATTATCAGAATAAAGTTACAAATTAAAACTATTATACAAAAGCAGTTGACATTTTACATGTATTGGGCTATATTTTGATTTTAATGAATTATTATATATAACTATGAAAGAATTGGTAAAAGTTTTTAAAGCACTAGGTGATAAAAACCGACTTCAAATAATTAAAATGCTTGAACATAAAGAATTATGTGTTTGCGAAATAAGCTTTTTATTAAAATTAGCTAATTCAACTGTTTCAAAGCACCTATCTATTTTACGCGATGCCGGTTTAATTGAAGATAAAAAAGACGGGAAATGGGTTAATTATAAGCTAAATTATAATAGCGATTTTTTAGTTATTAGTGAAGTTTTAGAATTAATAAAAAAACAAAATCCGGCTAAAAAATTAAATAATTTAGATATTGAAGAGCTAAATTCAATAGATAGAAATACAATATGTTCAAAATAGTATTCCTTTAAATTCCTTATAATTGATATTTATTAGATGGACACAACCAATAATTTAACATTGCAAAATTGTAATGAAGCTTTGGAATCAGTTCAAAAAAAGATACAAAGCGGTAAAGATTTACATTTGGCCTATAACCAATTGGGTGCAATTTACGGCCTTCTCAAACAATACCAAAAAGCAGAGGAATATTTTAATCTGGCTGTTAAAATTAAATCGGATTATGCTGCTCCTTATTTAAATTTAGGGATAATATATAATGATAATGCGGATTATGTTAATTCTATTAACTGTTTTGAAAAGGCCTTACGTCTGGAAAATAATAATCCGATTATTTATTATAATTATGCTGTTGCAATGCAGGAACTTGGAGATATAAATAAAGCAATTGAGTATTACAAAAAAGCAATTTATCTTAATCCCAACCATACAGACGCACACTTTAACAAAGGATTGCTGGATTTATTAATTGGCAATTATACAGATGGCTGGAAGGAATATGAAGATTGGGGATATATATCGGGTAACAGAAAAAAAAGACAAATAAGGGGATTATTATGGCAGGGAGAAAGTTATATTGGAAAAACATTATATGTTTATTGTGATCAAGGATTTGGTGATTCGATTAATTATTTTAGATATTTGCCGTATATTAAAAATTTAGGAGGTAACTTAATATTTGAATCTCCTCAAAAATTATATAACCTTTTTGAAAATAAAAACATATACTTTGATTTTTTAACCACACCTGAAAAAACCGATAGCTTTACACCCGATTTTAACATACCCCTTACAAGTATTCCTGCACTATTTTATAATAAAAATATAATTGTAAAAACCGAATTCCCTTATTTAACAATTAAAAATAATATAAATAAATATTGGGATACTTTTATTGAAAAAACCGATAAAATTAAAATTGGTTTTTTGTGGAAAGGAAATCCCTATCCTCCAATCAACCAAAAAAGACATGCAAAACTGGAAGATTTTTATCCTTTATTTGATATTCCAAATACAGTTTGGTATTCGTTTTTGTTTGAAGAAGATTCCGAATTACAAAATATTTCTTATTCCAACATTATTGATTTAACTAAAAATATTAACAATTTTGAAGATACTGCTGCAATTTTGGATAAAATGGACATAGTTATAACAATAGATAGCGGTTTGGCGCATTTGGCAGGTGCTTTAAATAAAAAAACATTGCTTATGTTACCATTTGTGCCCGATTGGAGGTGGAATTTAAATTCCGAAGTAACACTATTGTATCCATCATTTAAACTGTTTAGGCAAAATAGTACAAAAAAATGGGCATCTGTTATAGAAAATATTAAAAAGTATTTGGAAGCAGAATTGTTTAAGCAAAATTAACTTTTAATATTTAATTTTCCAAAACCTTCTTTTTATTTGAGGGAAATAAAAATATTTATTAACTTATGTAATGTAAAAATATAAGTATGTTATGGCGGATGGTTGAATGAAAAATAATGATGAATTTATATCAAATTTCGGATTACAGCGGCTTAAGGATTATTTAGATTTAAGTTTTAATGAATCTGTAGAAATAGAAAGCAATGAAAGATTTTTAGACATTTCCACAATTGTAATTGATAAAATTGCAGAAATTATCCCGCCTGATTTTACCCGAAAAGTACTCCTGATTCTTTATGATTCTATTGATGAAATAAATGTTTTTGTTGATAAGGGTTATTTGGTTACGTGTATTACTTCAAATACTAAAGTGTATGGAGTGGTAAAAAATGCTCAATTCGATATTCATTTGATGGATCAATCCTTCATTAACTTTGCGGATAAATCTTTTGATGTGATATGGTCAAAACACACTTTACAAAAAAGTATAATGCCAAATTATACTTTATTTGAGTTTTATAGAATTTTAAAAGATGACGGTTTGTTATATATTGAAGTCCCTGCCGATTCAAATATAACTTTTAATGAAAAAACAGAGTTTAAGAATAAAAGTTTATTTAATAAAAGCATTTGGCAAAAAAATATAGAATATACCCATTTTAACGTTATAGATAGTGTAGATGTAAATGTTCACAGAGATAATCTGAATTACAACGATTTGTTTTGGATGTTTTTTTGCAATAAAATTAAAACAAATAATTTACAGCCAAATACGCAAAAAATATATTTAGCTTTAAGTAAAGGAGAAAATTTTGGCTGGGGTGTTTGTAGTAAATATTTACGTCAGGAAGTATCAAAATTATACTCTAAAACTCATGAATGGGATTTTGAGAATGAAACGGGTGATGAAGAAATAATTGAGGGAAAAGTATTTCATGCACTAACCGGAATTGAATTTGAAAGCATCAGCAAAATCAGAGGAACAGAAAATTACGGATATACTTTTTTTGAAAATGAATTATTGACCAAGTCTGTACAAAATGCAAAAAAATATGATATCGTTATTGGAGGGTCAACTTGGTGTAAAGAAAAAATGATTGAAAAAGGAATTAATAATGTTGATGTGTTAATTCAAGGAATTGATCCGAATATCTTTTACCCTGTAGAAAATAATCAGAACGAAGAAATGTTTGTAATATTTTCGGGCGGTAAATTTGAATTAAGGAAAGGTCAGGATGCAGTGTTAAAAGCCGTAAGCATATTACAAAAAAAATACCCAAATATCGTTTTGGTTAATGCCTGGTACAATATGTGGCCGCACACAATGGATTTAATGTATAATTCCCCACATATTAAGTTTGAACATTTTGGTAACACATGGACCGAACAAATGAATCATATATATCAGCTTAACGATATTGATTCCGCAAGGGTGGCAACGTATGAAATTGTACCCAATACACAGTTAAGAGACTTATATGCTTATACTGATATTGGAATATTCCCCAATAGATGCGAAGGGGGAACCAATTTGGTTTTAATGGAATATATGGCCTGCGCAAGACCTGTTATTGCTTCTTACACAAGCGGACATACGGACATACTTAATAATGATATTGCCTACCCCTTAAAGCAGATGAAACCTTTTAGACTTTATGATAATGATAATAAATTATGGGCAGATTGGGAAGATGTTTCAATTGTTGAATTGGTTGATAAAATTGAATATGCCTATAACAACAGAAAAGAAATTAGATTAAAAGGGGGCAAAGCGGGCGAATTTATGAAAAAATTTACATGGCAGCAAAGTGCTAAAGATTTACTAAAAATAATGGGAATATAATTCTAAAATATTAAGGTTGCCTATCTATGGATTTAATTTCTATATTACTTATTTATGATGAACCAAATATATTAAATAATCTCAAAAACATTGAAGTAATAATAACTAAAAGCAAAAAAGTGTTTTTTGTAAATTACGGAAATGACAATTTATTAAATTACAGCGATTTGGATATTGTTAAAACCGGCAACGTGTTTAATTCAATAAATAAAATTATCAAAACTTATTCCGATTGTAATGTTTTTGTGTTAGATTTAAATATAATTCCCCAAACAAAAGATTTTTTAAGTAAATTTGATTCTATTGCAAAAAATACGGAATACAAAACTTTATTAACCGGCAGTCTTATTATTAATGTAGAACAAAATAAAAGAAATTCAAAAATAATATACTCTTGCGGCAATAAATTAATTATGAGGGGGAATTATTTTACCGGAAACTCAAAAAACAATTATGGATTATCTCTTAATTCAATTAAAACAAACGAAACTGTTGAAATTGATGCGGTTGAATATTTTTATATGTTCATCCCCTATAAAATAATTTCGGCAGGATTTTTATTTGTTGAAGTTATGGATATATACATTGCAAAATCAATTTTTATAAACGATTATTGCATGCAATTACAATATAAAAATTATTCTATTCTTAATGTTCAAAACAATACAGGGCTAATTCCTCTAAATATTATAAATTATGATTATCCTGAAAAGCTGATTGAGATATTTAGGGACTTTTGGGAAAAGAAATGGGGCTGGGATTTGAGTGCGCCTGATTATAACATTATTAGAAAAAAATATTTTAATAAAAATTTTGTTAAAAAAATTAATCAAAATATTTTAAGCCCTTTAGATAATGATGCGGTAATTGATATACTTATTGTTACATTAAATAATTTACCGCAGTTAAAAAGCACAATTGAAAAAATTAAAAGCAGCACATATAAAAAACTAAAAATTTATATATTTAATAATGGCAGTACAGACGGTACTATTGAATTTCTTGAAAAAATGTTATCAACTAAAACAAATTTATTTACGGTTGTAAACTCTCCGGTTAATATTGGCTTGCCGGCTGCCCTAAATTGGCTTTTTTCTATTTCAAGTTCTCCGGTTGTGATACGAATGGATGACGATGTAGAAGTTGAACCAAATTGCTTTGAGGAATTGTTAAAAATGTTTTTTAGGTTTCCTTATGCCGGAATTGCGAGCCCAAAAATTATTATTGAAGAAAATAATGAGTGTAGTTTACATTATGCCGGAGTTTATGGATTTCCTACCAACATTACTGTTGATGCCTTAAACGTTATTGCAAAAACCAAAATTGCCGGTGGTCCTTTTTTAATGTATAAGCGAAAGGCAATTGAAAAAGCCGGTTTGTGGGATCTTGAATTCTCGCCTTCTCAGATTGAAGATATCGATCATGCATATAGAGTGTACAAAGAGGGTTACGATATTATATATAACGGAAAAACAAGAGTGATTCATAAGGATAAAGGAAAAGAAAATGTAAATATTTTTAGAACTAACAGAGCTGAATTAATGATGACGTGGTTTTTGAACAAACATAAATTAACAGACACAAATTTGTTTAATAAATTTGAGGAAATTGTTGAAAAATAAAAAAAATATAAAAATTAATTTGCGTATTAGTTTTTTTTATGTTAATTTTTAGACCATAAAACGAAATTAGTCGAAAAGAACAAGATGAATGAAGAAATACACAAAGACGAAATAATTAAAAACGCAATAATTAAAGCTGCCCAAGATCTTTTTAAACAATACGGCATATCAAAAACTACAATGGAAGATATTGCCCAAAAAACTGGCAAAGCAAAAAGTACTTTATATTATTATTACAAAAACAAAGAAGAAATATTTTATGCCGTTGCAAATAAAGAAACTGACGAAGTAACTGCTTTTATTAATGAAAAAATAAACAGCCAAAATACTGCCGCAGATAAAATTGTTGCTTATATGACAAATTCGGTAGCAATTTTTAACCAAAAAATAAATTTGTATGGTATAGTTAAAGGCGAAATTAAAGAACATTGGGGTATTATTAATCAAATTAAACAAAAACTTAACAGTAGTGAAATAAATAAAATTGCCGATATTTTACGCTTTGGAATATCTAATGGAGAATTTAGATATCTTGATGACCGAGATGTTGAGATTTTTGCATATGTTTTGGTTATAGCTCTTCGTGCAATTACCGAAAATCTTATTTACGATAATCCTTATCCCGATTTGGAATCAAGAATACATATGTTGTTGGATGTACTGTTAAATGGTGTAAAGGCTTAAATATTTTTTTGCAATTATTTCGACTAAAATACTAAAATCGTATTATATTCAATAAATTAAGAGTAAAAATGAAAAATACTAAAATTAAATACCTCTATATTTTTGCTGTTTTAATGTTAAGTACAGTATTTACAGCATGTTCAAGCAATTCGGAAGAAAAAGAGGATAATAAAATTGGTGTAATAATTCAAGAAGTAAAAGAAAATACAGATGAAGAACAAATTTCGTTTAGCGGAACAATTGAAGCGTCAAAAACTACATCTTTAAGCTTTTCAGTTATTGGAACAGTTGTGCAAACATATTTTGAAGAAGGAACAATGGTTCAAAAAGGAAGTCTGTTGGCAAAAATTAATTCGGAGACGTATAGTAGTGCTTACGATATTGCCCTTTCAAGTTTAAAACAGGCAGAAGATGCTTATAAACGATTGGAGCCGATGTATAAAAACGGTACTTATCCCGAAATTAAAATGGTGGAACTGGAAACGGGTTTACAGCAGGCAAAATCTAACGCCGCCATTATGAAAAAAAATCTTGATGATTGCAGCCTTTACGCAAACGCAACCGGAGTAGTCGGTAAAAAACTAATTGAACCGGGGATGAGTGCTATACCCGGAAATCCCTCTTTTATAATTGTTGATATTAATAAAGTGTTTGTTAAGGTACCTATTCCTGAAAACGAAATTAGTAAAATTAAAAAAGGAAATAAGGCAAAAATACAAATTACTGCACTTGATGAAGTGTACCGCGAGGGAATTATTGAAGAAATAGGTGTAATGGCAAATCCTTTTTCTCACACTTATGATATAAAAATAGCGTTAAATAATACTAATTTGCAAATAAAACCGGGTATGGTTTGTAATGTGGATTTAACGGGACTGGAAAAACGCACCAATTTAATTATTCCCAGCAATTCGGTTTTAGTTGACGAGGAAGGAATTAATTATGTTTATGTGACAAATAGTGATCTTTCCAAAGCTATAAAAAAAGAGGTAAGTATTGGCTCTTTTACAAAAAAAAATTTAGAAATATTGTACGGTTTAACAAAAGAAGATAAAGTAGTAATATCCGGTTATCATAAACTGTATAACAAAGCTCCAATTAAAATATTAAAATATTCCAATAATTAACCGGCCGAAAATGAAAAAGAACAATAATATAATTGAAGCAGCCTTACGGAATAAACAAATTAGTCTTTTAATTGCAGGTTTGCTGATGGTTTTTGGTGTAATTGCCTTAATGGTTATGCCTCGCCAAGAATTTCCGGAGTTCACAATAAGACAAGGATTGGTAATAGGTGTTTATCCGGGTGCTTCATCAAAACAGGTTGAAGAACAACTTGCAAAAAAAGTGGAAAATTATTTATTCAGTTATAAAGAAATTAAAAAAGAAAAAACTTACTCCGTCTCAAAAGATGGAATGCTTATAGTAATGGTGGAATTAAATGATAATGTTACTAATTCCGATCAGTTTTGGTCAAAGTTAAAGCATGGGCTTACCGAATTTAAAAGCACATTACCTCCGGAAGTATTGGCACTTATAGGAAACAATGACTTTGGAGATACTTCCGTTTTATTGCTTTCGGTGGAGTCGGATAATAAAACATATAAAGAACTAGAAGACTATTTGGAACTGCTGGAAAACGAATTACGAAAAAATCCGGCTGTTTCAAAATTAAGAAGATACGGATTACAAAAAGAACAAATTAGTATATATATACAGGATGAAAAACTTGCAAATTATGGAATTAGACCGTTAACGGTTTTGGGTGCCTTACGTATGGAAAGCAGTATTAGTTATGCCGGAGAAATTGATAACGGCAAATATATAATGCCTGTACACATGCCTTCGCGATATAATACCGAAAATGATGTTGCCAAACAAATAATTTATAGTGACCCTACGGGAAGTTTAATTAGATTAAATGATGTTGCTAAAATTGTTCGTGAATACAAAGAGCCGGATTCGTACATTAAAACAAATGGTAAAAAGTGTGTTTTATTATCGCTGGAAATGCAGACCGGTAATAATATTGTAAGTTTTGGAGAAGATGTTGATAAAGTTATTAATAAAGTATCAACAACATTGCCGGAGGGAGTAAGCATAAATAAAATTGCAAATATGCCTCAAGCGGTAAAAGAATCGATTAATAATTTTATGTTTGAGTTTTTGATGGCAATAATTTCGGTAATAATTGTAACAATGCTTCTATTACCATTACGCGTTTCTTCAATAGCTGCAGTAACAATACCAATTTCAATTGCAATAACTATGGGGGTATTATATGCTGTGGGGATTGAACTAAACACGGTTACGCTAGCTGCATTAATAGTTGTATTGGGGATGGTGGTTGATAATTCAATTGTGGTAATTGATGACCATGTTGAAAAATTGGATAACAAAGAGACTCCTTGGAATGCAGCATGGAAAAGCGCAACCGACCTTTTTATTCCGGTATTAACTGCCACTTTGGCTATTCTGGCAGCATTTTTTCCGATGAATCTGTTTTTGACCGGTCAAACGGGTGATTTTATTTTTACTTTTCCAATAACAATTGGAATAGCATTATTTAGTTCGTTATTAGTGGCAATGTTTATTGTGCCATATTTAAATTTCAGGTTTGTTAAAAAAGGATTAAAAGATCATGATACTGATAAACAGGAAAAACCGACATTTTTAGACAAAGTACAAAAAATATATGATAAAACACTTGAATTGGCTTTTAAATTTCCCAAAAGGGCAATTATTGTTGGTGTTATGTCGGTAGTAATTGCGGTCTTGTTGTCGTTTGTTTTACCGCGACAATTATTCCCAAAAGTTGAAAGAAATCAATTTGCAGTAGAAATATATCTTCAGGACGGTTCATCATTAAAAGAAACGGATAAAATAGTCAAGTTTTTGGAAAAAAAATTAATGAAAGATAAACGGGTAACAAACGTTACTTCATTTACCGGAGAAAGTTCACCGCGTTTTCATACAACGTATGCACCAAACTTCCCGTCAAAAAATTATGCGCAGTTAATTGTAAATACGGATACAAAAAACAACGCTTATAATATTTTAGATGAATATCATAAAAAATACGCAAATTATTTCCCAAATGCGTATATAAGATGGAAACAGTTGGATATGTCGATGTTTTCATCCCCAATTGAAATAAGAATTATGGGAGACAGCCTAAAAAGTATAAAAAGTGCAGCTGAAAGAATTTCTGCTTTATTCCATAACGTAAAAGGAGTAACATGGGTACGCAATGATTATGGTGATCAAATAGAAGCAATAAATTTAGATGTCGATTTAGATATGAGCAACAGGCTTGGATTTACTAAAAGTACAATTGGTTATTCGGTTGCAATGGGTTTGAGAGGTCTGCCTGTTTCAACAATCTGGGAAGGAGATTATCCCGTTGATATAGTAATGATGAAAGAAGAAAAACAAAAGAATAGTGTTGAGTCAATTAAAAATCAATATATAACTTCACCATTTTTGGTTGCTACCGTACCTGTAAGACAGCTTGTAAAACCAACGCCCGAATGGGAAGAAGGTGCAATAGTAAGACGTAACGGACAACGTACACTAACAATTAGGGTTGATGTGGATAGACAAACATTGGCCTATTCTGTAATTGGAAAAATACGACCAATAATTGATACTATGAAATTTGATGGAAATATTAATATAAATTATGGAGGAGAAATTGAAAGTGAAATAGAAAGTTATACCCCAATGGCAATTTCACTTTCGGTTAGCATTGTACTAATATTTTTTATCTTATTATTCCAATTCAAAAGAATAAAAACCGCCATGTTAATTATGTTAACAATGCCTTTAAGCATACTTGGCGCAATTGTAGGATTATTAATAACTACTTATCCCTTTGGCTTTACATCATTTGCCGGAGTGATTAGTTTGTGTGGAATGGTGGTTCGAAATGGTATTTTATTGGTTGACTATGCAGATGAATTAAGATATAACCAAAATGTAGATGTAAAAGAAGCAGCAATACAAGCAGCAAAAAGAAGAATGAGACCAATATTTTTAACATCCGCAGCCGCTGCAATTGGTGTTGTGCCAATGATTCTTGGGGGTTCGTCATTGTGGGGCCCGCTTGGTGCTGTTGTGTGTTTTGGTTTAATGTTTTCTATGGTGCTTACACTAATAGTTTTACCAATTTTGTACTGGTACTTTTTTAGAAACGAAAATAATTTAGCAGAACAACCAAATTAAAGGAAATATGAAAAATTTAATAAAATTTAATATATATGTTTTTTTTGCAATGGTATGTGCAAATTCGGTTTTAGCTCAAACATATTTATCGCTAAATGAATGTAAAAATTTAGCATTAACAAATAATGTAAAAATAAAAAACAGCAAGCTTCAAGTAGAATCATCTAAACAAATAAAAAAAGAAACATTTACAAATTATTTTCCGACAATTGAAGCAGACGCTTTTGCATTTAAATCGACCGATAATATCATTAACATGAATATGTTGGGTATGCCAATTTCATTGCTTGACAAAACAACAATTGCCGCCGTAACCGCAATGCAGCCTATTTTTGCTGGCGGGCAGATAATTAATGGAAATAAATTAGCAAGTTTAGGGGTTGATGTAAATAATGAGATGCTTAATCTTGCCAAAAATGAAGAGCTGATTAGAACTGAAGAAAAATATTGGCAGATTGTTTCGTTAACCAACAAATTAAAAACATTAAAAGATTACGAAACTTTATTGGATAATCTATTGGTGCAGGTAACAGATGCATATAATGCCGGCCTAATTACTAAAAATGATTTATTAAAAGTTATGCTTAAAAAAAGCGAAATTGAATTAAATAAGCTAAAATTAACAAATGGAATTAAACTTAGTTTCATGTCATTTTGTCAAAGTATTGGGATTGAATATAAAACGGATTATGTTTTAAGTGATTCGGTATTAACTTATAATAAACCGGAAAATATTTTCGAAGATCCTAATATTGCCGTTACAGAAAGAGGTGAATATAGATTGTTGCAGCAAAGTGTACACGCCGAAGAATTAAAAAGCAGTTTGGTGCTTGGTGAGTTATTACCAACGGTTGCTGTTGGTGTTAACGGTTTATATATGGACTTGTTAGACCATAAAAGCACGCATTTATTATTCTTTGGAACGGTGCGTGTTCCCATTTCAAAATGGTGGGGTGGCACCTATAAATTAAACGAAAGAAGTATTAAAGAAGAAATTGCAAGAAACAGCGCAGAAGATAATGAGGAATTATTAATACTTCAAGTTAATAAGGTTTGGAATGAACTGGTTGAGGCAGACCAAAAAATACTATTAGCTGAGGAAATTTTAAAGCAGGCAGACGAAAATTTAAAAGTGAATACCGATAGCTTTAAGCAGGGTATTGTAAATGTTTCGGACTTGCTTGAAGCAAAAGCTATACACCAGCAGTCGTTAGAAAATTTAATTGATGCAAAATCCGAATATAGAATTAAGTATATAACTTATCAACAGGTAACAGGAAATTATATAAACTAACTAAAATTAACCCGGCGGAGATAAACTCAACAGAACTCCTTAATTCCCTTGAGACAGATTTCCCCCAAATAAATACTCTCTGCCGGGTTTTATATTTTGGTAATAAAATTATAAAGTATTTAAATAGATTTTTGAAATTTTAATCCGGTGGAGAAAACTCAACAGAATTCCCCTAAATTCTATAGAGATAGATTTCCCTAAAATCGTCTCCACCGGTAATATAACACAGCCTTCCAATCCACTCGTTAATTTTAAGCATAAAACAAATTACACGGCAACAAAAAGATGTGTTTTGTATTGTTAAACAGGCAGTAACATAATCCGTGCCGATTGATTACGAGGTTTTTATAAATAAAAACATTAAATTAAAATAAAATAATTGTTGTTTTAGCTGTTTATTTTTTATATACTATTAGCGTAAAAAAGTACTATTTAAAACTATAGTAAATTAAACAAATGGAAATTAAAGAAGAATTATTAAGTTTGGAAAATAAACTTGTTGACAAAAAATTTAGAAAAGACTTAGCTTTTTTAAGGGAAACACTTGCCGACAACTTTTTAGAAATTGGCAGCTCCGGCATTATTTACAATAAAACGGAAACCCTTGCGATTTTAAAAGAAGATAATAATACTACTACAATTATAGAAAAATTTAATATACAACATCTTTGCGATTTTCTTTACCTGGTTATATACAAAACAACCACAACATGTCAATTTGGTATTAAATCTTACTCAAAACGCAGCTCTATTTGGAAAAAAACAGGTAATAAATGGCAGATACTTTTTCATCAGGGTACAATAATAAAACAGTAGAACACAGATAACACAGATTGGGCTGATTTGCACGGATTGAGTCTGCTTACATAGAACAGACTGTTTTACAATAAATATTTGAGGAAATTAGGAGGATATTGGAACATAATTCTTTTAAATATAGCCTTATTCATTGTCCATAATTAAATATTATTTTGTAAATAGAATATATTTGAGTAATTTTAATAACATTAATAATTGCATTAACAAAATAGTAGATATCTATGATACCGGATTTCCAAACAGTAATGTTACCGTTGTTAAAATGCCTAGAAGATGGTCAAACGCATAAAGTACGCAATTTAGTTGATCAAATTGCGAAAATATTTAAACTGTAACTCCGCAAAAAACACGTAATATAATTTAATAAAATGAATAAATAACTTGACTTAGAGGGAATTATGTATTATATTTGTATTACGTAAACACGGTGGCTATTATGATACCAGAATGGGTTAGAAAATATCAACCACCCAAAACAGAAGTCAGAGACTTCAAGGGAAAATATTACGTTTATGCAATCTCGAGCAAAAGAGATAAAATTAAAGGCAGATCTAAAAAAATTACTGGAAAACTTCTTGGTAAAATTACAGAAAATGGATTTATTGAATCTGCTAAACGTAAACTTGAAAAGCAAATTCTTGTTGAACCTTGTGTAAGCAAAGTAAGCGTAAAAGAGTATGGTAGTTATTTTGCGACTAAACAATTATTAAAAAAAGAAATTGATGTATTAAAAGAAATATTCCCCGAACAATATCAAGAAATACTTCTACTTTCTTACCTTCGATTTTTCCATAATACAACAATAAAAAACACACCATATTATTTTGAGCAATCTTTTGCAAGCGAAGAAATAAAAACAAAACTAACCGAGAAAAAAACATCTGCATTATTTGAGGACTTGGGTAAGAACAGAGAAAAGATAGTGAAGTTTAAGCAGGCTTTTAATCAAGGGAAAAATTTTCTGGCTATAGATATGACAAATATTTTATCCGAATCAAAACATTTAGGTAATAATTATATCGGTTATAACAGTAAACGAGAATATAAACCACAAGTAAATTTATTATGCATATTCTCAAACACACGAAATGAACCTATATATTATCGCCTAACTGACGGAAATATAAGAGAAGTGAAAATATTCAAATTAAGCTTAATTGAAAGCGGAATTACAGATGCCGTAATCATCACAGATAAGGGCTTCTATTCAAACAACAATATAACAATGATGGATAATGAAGGTCTTAATTATATTATTCCTTTAAGGCGAAATAATACATTAATAAACGATGAATTATTAGAACAAAAAACAAAAGACGTATTTAAGAATTATTTTATGTACCATGATAAAGCCATATGGTATTGTCAGTATAAAAAGGATGGAAAAGATATAGTATTATTCTTAGATAATACACTAAAAGTTGAAGAAGAAAACGATTATCTCAGAAGGATCCAAAGTCATCCTGAAGATTATAGCATTGAAGGCTATAGAGAAAAAGAAAACAAGTTTGGAATAATAGGATTTGTACACAATTTAACAAATACAAAACCCGAAGATATCTACTTGCATTATAAAACCAGAGGTAATGTGGAATTGTTTTTTGATAGCTTTAAGAACGTAATTGAAGCCGATAGAACATATATGCAAAACAAAGACACGCTAGAAGGATGGATGTTTGTTAATTTCCTTGCAATGAAATTATATTACAAAATATTGAACTTGCTGAAAGATAATAATTTATTATCCAAATATTCGCCAAATGATATTGCCATCAGATTGAGTAAAATCATGCAGGTTAGAATGAATGGGAATTGGTATCTAGCAGAAATTAATACCAAGGTTACTGCTTTGTTAAATTCTATTGATATTTGTATTACGTAATTTCGGCAGAGTTACGGTTTAAATTATCAGAAAAGGAAATTCATGAACTTTTACCTGGCGGAACACAAGAAGTATTGAATAATAGAGTTGGCTGGGCAGCTTCTTATTTAAAAAAGGCCAAACTAATTTCCTCATCAAAAAGAGGTTTTTTTAATATTACTGAAAAGGGTAAGGAAATAATTCTAATACATCCTCAGACTATTGATGTAAAATATCTAAAAACTATACCGGAATTTTTAGAATGGCATAATAATAGTAAAATAAAAAAAAATAATTCAACCGAATTGACTGAAGAACGAATTTTGGTTACAAAGACACCCGAAGAATTACTAGAAGAATCCTATGCTCTTATGAAAGAAGAGCTTGTTTCTGAATTGCTTGAACAAATTAAAAGCTGTACACCTCGTTTTTTCGAGCGTTTGGTTGTAGATGTTTTAATAAAAATGGGATATGGTGGATCAAGAAAAGAAGCCGGATCTGTAATTGGGAAATCAGGCGATGGTGGAATTGATGGAGTAATTAATGAAGATAAATTAGGATTAGACATTATATATATACAAGCAAAGAAATACGATGCAACCGTTCCGATTGCAAAAGTAAGAGAGTTTGGTGGAGCATTACTTGAAAATAAAGGGAAAAAAGGAATTATGATTACAACTTCGGATTTTCCTAAAAGTGCATTCACCTATATTAAGAACATTGATCCCAGAATAATTTTGATTGATGGTGTTCAGTTAGCAAATTTTATGATTGAGTATAATTTAGGCGTTACGTTAAAGACAAGTTACGAAATTAAAAAAATTGATACTGATTATTTTGAAGAGTAAAAAAAATAAAGGAAAAGAAATAATCACAACAAGGCAATTGCGGAAATTAAAATAAAAAAATAGAACACAGGTGACGCTGATTGTACTGATTTACTTATGCAAACGCAACATGTGGATGTCGCATAAGTGCAAAAACGGAACTCACCCCTTGCCCCTCTCTTAAAAAGAGAGGGGAATATCTTTTTATAACATACTAGCATATTATAGTTTACGGTTGATTATATGTTTATCGAGTGAGGATTATTGTAGCATGGAATTTCAAAAATCGGACTTATGCGACATCCACAACATGGGTTGTGTTTGTTCTTGTTGTTAATGAAATAAGGTTCAAAAAGATAAAAACCGGTTATAATACAGAATCATTTTAATCGTCATGGCACCGTAGGTGTCACCTAATAATAGAACACAGATAACACAGATTGGGCTGATTTGCACGGATTAAAGAATTATACTATGTACAAAAATGAAACAAAAAAGGAAAAATATTTAATTTTAAATTTCATATTTATTTAACCCATTAACGGATTTTTAGTTGCTTTTACCAATATGGTTGCAAACATGGAACCCGTTACATGGTCAAAAAAAAATCATTTAATTAATGGATATAATTTTTTTGATAAAAAATTGGCAGAGGTAACATTTTAACAAATGTTTATTAGTTATCTCCTTTGTTTAAAAGATTGTGAACTTAAAATTTACAAAACGAAGAATATTTTCAACCTCAACAGATACACGTTCAATTATCTCTTCGGTTTTACCGCCAAATAATTTTCCTATAACCATTCCATTTGCGGTAGAAAGATATACCTGACCATCAGATTTTTCATATACGGCAAATGTTTTCGGCATCATTGAACCAATTTTTTTCCTATCATCGCTTCTTAACATTTCAGAAGAATACTTACCACTGCAATATTGAATTATTTTAAAATTGCCTATAGTACGTCCGCCATGTTTTTGAACTTCGGCATTTTGATCAATTACAGAAACTACATGCCAGCCGGGTTGCGACTTAATCCTTTGGCTCAGTACTTCAACTGTTTTTTCAAAATCATAAGGACTTTTTATCTCTTTCAGCATCATATTTCCGGTTGAAAGATTTATGGCAACTGCCGTTATAACTATCCCTAAAAAGATTCCGCTTATAAAAGCCGAGATAGCAATTGTTTTGATTTTCATTTTATTAATTCTCTTTTTTTTGTTATAAAAAATCTATTCTTCGTTAACACAAATTTCGCCTTTAAGTATATGGACAATTGTAACCCAAGCAACAATTGAAATAACAACTATTGCTGTTATAAAAAGAATCCACGAAATGTATTTATAAATATCTTGTGCGGTAATTTGGTAAGCAACAACAGATGCTATTGTTATGGCCGTAAGCGGAAATGTAAACGCCCACCATGAAAGAAAATATTTCAATTTTACAAAACTTTTATATAAGAAGATCAGGATACCTATAAAAAAATATGAAAGTAAAAGCAGCGAAACTGAAAGGAAATCCCAACTTGCAGAAATTCTTATATAAGAAATAAATCCAACTGCCGGCGGTGCTAAGAGTATAAAAAAAGTGGGGACAAACTTTTCGGGAAGTTGAGCATGGAAAACCGCCCGATATAAAAATATTGTAAATAATACTATCCAAAAGAACAAGCCGCTTGCAAAATAGAAAGTGGGGATAATTAAAGGAACTAAATCAACTCCTACTACAGGGATCAGAATATTTCCCACAATAGGTATAAACCATGCGGGATTGAAATGATGCATCTCAAAATTATTTTGAATCCAGAATGTAAGTGTTTTATACATTAACCATGTATGAAGAATGGTACCAACCCACCAGAGAACTATACCTAATATTGGGTAATATGTGTAATATGCAATAGAAATAAGAAGAAGTGAAATCGAAATTGCCGAGAAAAAATTTATTCGTATTCTATGATGAAAATCTTTTTTAACTTCTTCGGGAAAATAAACTGATTTTAATAAGTACAAAATTCCAAATAGAATAAAAAGTATGAGAATAAGAAATAGCATTATTTCGTAAAATATTTTTGGCAGCCACTGTAAGTGATAAAATTTGCCAAAGACTATAGTTAAACCGGAAAGGCCCATCACAATAGAGAATGTTGTTATAGGAAAAAATTGAATTTTATTTTTCATGGCAGATTATTTTTTGTTTAATTAATAGTTGTTAGATAGATAAATACGGGTTTGGATTCTTAAAATAAACTCCTGTTTTGATTTTGCTAAATTATTTTTAGTATTATATGGCTAGTAGAGCCGATTTGTTAGGGTACTGCTACAAACCATAATAGACAAAATGCGATATTGACAGTTTCCCTCTATAAAAAGTCGAAGAAACAGAAATCTTTTATACCAATGATTATTAATTCGGAATTGTTTTTAATACATATTTTTGCTTTAACCTTTGTAAATTATTTAATATAGGCAAAACAAAATCACCTTTCGGGTAAAAAATCCTCAACAAAACGTTACTCAAATTGGAGAAAAATAATAAATGAAAGAGATTGTTTCCGCAAGGCAATAGTTATAAAAAACAGAATGCGGATGACACCATAGTGTCACCCGTTAAAAGATGCTTAAAAGGGAAAATAATTAGATATTATTTTTCAGCTTAAAAAATTATTTGCTTCCTTTATAAAGTAAACTTCGATCTTTAGAAATTGAAAACCGCGAAATTAAATTTTGTAGTCTGTTTGTTAATTGACTTAAATCTTCGCTTGCTTTGGCAATTTGTTGAATTCCCATTGTACTTTCTTGGGTCACGTTGTTAATTCCTTCTATGCTTTTGGAAATTTCTTCGGCAGCACTGCTTTGTTCTTCGCTTGCTGCGGCAACTTGAATAATTATATCAGTAACTTTTTGCGAACTTAAAACAATTTCATCCAAAACATTCCCGGCATGTGAAGCGAGTACTTTCCCGTTTTCGACTTGAGAGGTGCCTTCTTCCATTGAAACAACGGCTTCTTGGGTTGATTCTTGAATTTGTTTGATCATTTGGGTAATTTCTTTAGTCGCGGTAGTTGTTCTTTCCGCAAGTTTTCTTACTTCGTCTGCAACAACTGCAAAACCTCGTCCTTGTTCGCCGGCACGCGCGGCCTCAATTGCAGCATTTAATGCAAGTAGATTCGTTTGATCGGCAATATCACTAATTACTGAAATTATTTCGCCTATTTTTTCGCTATTTTGTCCCAAAATATTTACAGTATCAGCCGACTTTTTTACTACTTCAGCAATTTTATTCATGCCGTTAATTGTTTCTTTAACAACTTTTCCACCTTCTTCAGCTTTTGTACCGGAGTGTTTAGCATTTTCGGCTGCTAAACTTGAGTTTTTTGCACTATCATAAATTGTTTTTGACATTTCGTTTATTGCGGAAGTTACCTCCGAAGTTTGAGTACTTAGTTCTTGAACGCCAGAGGCCATTTCTTCTGCGTTTGACGAAATTTCTGTTGAGGCGCTTGCAGTTGCAAGAATTGATTCTGAAACTTGTCTAATTAGTTCTCTAACATTACTGATTGTTTGATTAAATCCATCAAAAAGTATGCCCATCTCGTCATTTTTTTCGATGTCAAGTTTTTCTGTTAAATCTCCTTGTGAAAACTTCTGCATTGCTCCTAAAATTATTGAGGTTTTTTCCTCTAAATACTGCTTTTGATTTGTAGATTCAATAATTGCCGCTTTAATCTTGTGTTGTACTTCTTCTAATTCTGTTTTTTCGTTTATTAAAGTATTATTTGTTGTATTTATATTATCTATCATTTGATTAAACGCAGTCTGCAGTTCGCTTATTTCATCACTTCCTTCTACCGATAATGAAAAATTGGTATTTCCTTTGGCTATTTTTAATGCCGCCCTTTTAATTTCCATTATAGATCTTGTAATAGTTGTTATACCAATTGTACCAATAATGAGCGTAATAATAACAATAATAATACCACCAAAATTGGACGTGCTTGAAAAATCGTTCAATTTCTTTATCATTGTTTCTTTTTCTGTATTCATTAATTTAAGATGCATTTTAGAGGCTTTTAGAATATTAGCCTTTAAAATTCTCCACTTGGGGGTTACGGCCGAATTTAGAACAGAAACCGATTCGTCAAAATTACCGTTTATTACCAATTGTTGAACATTTTCATTGGCGATATTCATCTCTGTAAAAAGAGATTCAATCTCCGTAATTAAAGAGATTAATTCGGTTTTATCTTTTCCGATGGCGTAAATTTGTAAAATCTCTTGTTTAAATTCATTTTTTGAAGAAGTGTAATTTTCCATTGCTGTTTGATCTGAAGAATTTAATATTATATTTCTTGTGGCCTGAGCTCCTTGAAGACCCAGTCCATATAAATTATTTATTGAAAGTGCAATCCTGGTTTCTATGTTTGAAAAATTATCAATACTTTCTACGGTAATTGAAGTGACTTGTAACAAACCAAACAATATTATTAACAAACCAATTGTGGGTGTACCAATTAGTAATAATAGTTTGGTCCTGAATTTAATATAATTTAACCATTTCATATTAAGCCTACAATTTTACTTTAGAAATAAATTATTGGTCATTAGAAATAAATTATGTTTCAAAAAAAACAAGAAACATTTTCAATAAATTAATAAAATTATCGTAATACATTAAAAACATTATTAATTCGAGTTTTACAAGTAAAACACATATAGTTATATTCAATTTTGGGAAAAAAGATGAAGCAACAATACATTATTTCCCTTTTTTAAGAAACTCAGCTAAAAATAAGCAACAATAAAACAATTTTTAGAATATTTTAATAAAATTCGACAATTTAGTTTACATTTAATAAATTAGAAATAAAAAAATTATAAAACAAATAAATTAATTACATTAATACTAATAAATAACGATTCACATAACATAAATTGATTTTTTTTTTGATATAAATCAATTTCATAATATAATATATTTCTTTAAATTTAAAGAAAATTGAATAAACAATAAAATAAAGAATACGCTGATTGAGCAGATTTATGAGAATTGAAGAAAAGTGGTTATGTTATTAATCGGGAAAGATTTTGCTGCAAATCATTTGCCTCAAACTATTGATAAAGAACCTTTCTAGAGGTTCTAAGAATTTATACAATTCTTAAATATTGTTTTTATCATAACGACAACTGAGGTGCCACCCAGTAATAGAACACAGATGAGACAGATTGGACTGATTTGCATGGATTAAAGTATTATACTATGTACAAAAATGATATATAACAGAAAATTGTGAACTTATGCAAACCACAATATGTGTTTGTTTTTATTAATATGGCTGCCAATATGGAACCTCTGACCTTAATTAACAAATACCATTTTAATCGTCACAGAGGCTGTCTCAAAAGTCAAGATATTGCATATAGGAACTCACCCCCTGACCCTAATGGCACTAGGATAAAATAAAAAGTTTGGAAATAAGAAAAAATATTTGTATCTTTGGATAAAAAAAGAGGTAAAAATGCAAAAATCT
>JAZDHY010000129.1:0-22243 GCA_043805435.1 bacterium | reverse complement strand
ATAATCTAAACAACATAAAAGCTAAACTCAAAAATTCTTCTGAAACTTGGATTGGAATTATTATCTTTGTTGCAAATTTGGTTAAATTCGCCGAACTTCATAAATTCTCAATTTAACGACTTTATGAGGAAACCCTAATTAGTGATTACAGACCATGAAATATAATAGGGGAAATAAATAAGCGGGGAGAGTTCCCCGCATAAAAGACAAAATATAAATTTATTTTAACAATAAAAGTTTTTTAGTTTGGGTAAAATTACCGGTTTGGAGTTTATAGAAATAAACTCCTGTTGTAAGATTAGAACCATCAAAATTAACTTCATAAGTACCGGCATTTTTGTATTCATTTATTAAATTTGCTACTTCCGCTCCTAAAACGTCAAATACTTTTAAGGTAACAACATTTGCAGAGGGGATAGAATACTTTATAGTTGTAGCTGGGTTAAAAGGATTTGGGTAGTTTTGGGATAAATTAAAATCATTAAGTTCAGTTAAATCATCATTAACATCGGAAAATGTTGCGTATTGGACGGAAATTATTGCTGCTGTTAAATATAGGAATTCTGAATTATTATTATAATATACATACATCGGGGAATTATATATATGTGGAAGGCCATAACCTTGTGAATAATCGTATATGGTAGATGTGGCCGAAATACAATTATTATTTGAATCAAAAGAATATTTATAATCGTAATTATATCTATAATTAAGAGGAGAGTATGGATATCTGTTTACGCTGTAATATATACTTCCTAAGGGATTATAAGAAAATAATTCTTCATAAATTTCATTCCAATACGCGTTGATTGTATGCCAAGCATAAGTTTTCTTTAATCTTAATTTACCTATTTCATTATATTCTAATGTTATTTGAGTTGAATCAATCCAATTACCTTCAGTTCCTACCTGCTGCACTCTTTTTGTTAAGAAATTTTGATCATTATAAAAATATGAATAACGCCATTTAGATTCCCAAGTGGTATTCCATAATAGATAGTATTCAAAAATTTTATTATTATTTATATCATATACATAATTATAATGTTCTACATTCTTCCAAATATTACCAATCCAATTTTCGTTATATTTGTCAATAAGATTATTGAATATATCATAACCATATAAAATACGATTAACATTTATCCAATTATTATTTATCCATTTTTGCAATAACACAGAATGCAAATTGTTATCGTAATTATAAGAATAAGTATAAATTTCCACATTAACCCAATTATTGTTAACTAATTTTTCTGTTAATTTTGCTGCTATTAAATTGGTATAGTTATATGTATATGTGTTTCGAGTGTAATTAGTAGTCACGTCTCTGGTATTTTTATACAACTCTTCAATCAAGTAACCATCGTTTGAATATTTATAATTAATGGTAACGTAATAATGTGTATTATCTTGGGGTGATAGATAAGCAACAGTAGGTCTAAAAAGAGTTTTAGAATCGTTAGATTTAGCAGAACCATTCAGATTTTGAATTATGTCAAGATCGTTTTGTGGTACACCCGGTAAAAAGTCCTGAGCAAACAAACTAATTGACACAAGGTTTAATAAAATAAATAATAATTTAAGTCTCATATTTTTTACTCCAATTATAAATTAACAACATAACTAATATACTGTATGTACTTTATTGTATTTGTGGTATGTGTCACATTTTATCTATAATAAATTACCCATGTGATATAGAACAAATTTAGCGAAAATATATTACACAGTGATTTCTAAAAATTAAAAAGGCATTTTGATTCAAGAAAAATATTGAACATTATTTGACTGAAATATTCACAAAAGTAAGAAAGAAGAGGGGTAATTGTTGTTAATCAAAAATGAAACAATCTTAATTATAATATAGGAATTAAACATATCATAATGCGGATGTGATTCCGCATTATGAATTAGATAAGGGTATTTACTTTAATAATAAAAGTTTTTTTGTTTGGGCAAAATTACCGGTTTGCAAACTGTAAAAATAAACTCCTGATGCAAGATTAGAAGCGTTAAAATTAACTTCATAAGTACCGGCATTTTTAAATTCGTTTACTATAGTAGTAACTTCACTTCCTAAAATATCATACACTTTTAATGTAACAACATTTGCAGAGGGGATAGTGAATTTAATAGTTGTTGCCGGGTTAAAAGGGTTTGGGTAGTTTTGGGATAAATTAAAATCAGTAGGTTCAGTTAATTCATCGTTAATATCAGTAAATGTTATATACTGTATTGTAACTTTCGGACTATCATATTCAATAAAATTATTTCGATTGTTAAAATAAACTCTTACAATTCCGGAAGCCGGAAGTGTTAAAGCAAAATGCATTATACCATACATTGTATGAGTATGATAAACACTTGTGCAATTATTATATGTATCGTATGTATAAGTATATCGTTCTAATTCTTCATCAATATATAAAAACATGTTATAACGAATGTAAACATAAGATTTAACATTCCAATTTGCATCAAATGAACCTACAAATTTGGCTGTCTCATTCCAATAACTTCCGCTATAATAATCAATATAATAAACAGCTACTAATTTATGCGAATTGTATTGGTAACGATAACGAATTTTGTTAGTCCAATTATTGTTTTCCCACATAGTAAAATAAAGTGACACCAATAAATTATTATTATCGTAAATGTATGTATAACAATCAATATCCACCCAATCGTTATTTGCCCATTTGGTTGTGATATGCTTATCTAAAAGATTTTGATCCGAATAAGTATAAATATCTTGTTTTTCATTAATCCAGCATGTATCATCCCAGCTTTGAGTTAAAATAGTTGATAAATTACCATCAATATTATAGGTATAAAAATATTGCTTAATGCTTTGCCATTGATTATTTTTTAATGAATCAAGAGTTTTGTACGATAATAAATTATCTTTATATGAATAAGTTATTTTTTGCTTTGCGTTGTATGGATATTGGACTTCTTCCGATTGTAATACACCTTGCGGATCATATGTATAATAGATGTTTATATCAGGATCATTCCAATTGAATAAAGTAGCATTGGATGGTCTATAAAAAGTAGTAGAATCTTTATATCTAGCTGATCCATTAAGTTTATGAATTATGTCAAGATCGTTTTGGGGTACACCCGGTAAAAAATCTTGAGCAAATAAGCTAATTGCAAACAGGTTTAATAAAATAAATATTAGTTTTCGTTTCATATTTTTTCCTCCAATAAATAATTAACAACATAACTAATATATTGTATGTATTTTAATATGTTTGTGCTATTTGTCACATCTTATCAATAAAACCCTACCCATGTGATGTAGAACAAATTTAAGATTTCAACAAATATTTATTTCAACAATAAAAGTTTTTTAGTTTGGGTAAAATTACCGGTTTGTAATTTATAGAAATAAACACCTGATGCAAGATTAGAACCATCAAAATTAACTTCATAAGTACCGGCATTTTTATATTCATTTACTAAATTTGTTACTTCTGCTCCTAAAACGTCAAATACTTTTAATGTAACAACATTTGAATAGGGGATAGAAAATTTAATAGTTGTAGTTGGGTTAAAAGGGTTAGGGTAGTTTTGTCCAAGTGAAAATAAAGCAGGCATATTAACAACATCTACTTCAATTTGATTTGAATATGTTGAAGTTCCATCAAAATCAATTTGTTTTAATCTGTAATTACTTTTACCTATTGAAATTACATTATCAACAAAAGAATATTTGTTTAATTCTGTAGAAGTTCCCATTCCGGCAGTAAAGCCTATTTGAATCCATTCGTTATTTGTTTTTTCTTCGATTGCAAATCCTTGATTATTGGTTTCGGTAGCGGTCGACCAGTTTAACTCTACACTATTGCCACTCACCTTTGCATCAAAAGAAATCAATTCAACCGGAACAGGCATAAATGTATCCCAATAAACTTTTTTTCCTCCGGCCGATTCACCAACCCAAACAACACCTGTATTGTTTGAAACAGGCATTTCGATGATTACAGGGCTGTAATTAGTTGTTGATAAAACCGCAGGAATATCATTAATTGTATTAAACACAGGGAAGGATGTGGGTGTTTGTTGTGTTGATCCAAATAAAATTTTATCGGTTTCAATTGATGGCAAACCTGTTTGAGTACTATCGGAATAATACACAAAATCAAAACCGCCTATTGTCGGTTGTTTAGCTTTTATGTCAAACCAATAATTATTAACCGTTTCCAACGAATTTATTTTAAAGGCCGATCCGTAAGTGGTTCCGCCATCAAAACTTCTTCTGGCCCAGATTTCCGATTTGCCATCCAAAACAGTATAAATGAACCAAACAACACCATTGCTAACGGCCGTTTTGTACTCGTATTTAGGCAAAGTAGTTGTTGCTAAATCTTGAAAACCGGCAGAAGAAATTGTACCCGGGGCAAGCTCGCGATAACGAGCTACTCTTAAAATAGAAGTGGCAGTATCAGCTAAAGGGGTACCATAATAATTTAAGAAAAGAGTATCGCCGGTAAGTGATTTTGTTAGTTTTGGCATAGCTGATGAAGTTGAAATAGACCCTCTATTTTTCCAATTGTAACCACCATTAACCGATGCATATCGTACAAGTGTATTATTTTGAAGTGAATCAACAACAATATAAATACTGTTTGAACTTGATATTTCAACATCAAAAGCTCTATAATTATTTAATAAAAACGGATTAATTATTGTTGAATTAACATTCCATGAGTAAATTTTATTATCTACTTGAAAAAAGCAATATATTGAATCGAGAGAACTTTTTATAAGTTTTATATTCCCATATTTGCCGCGCGAATTTACTCCGCCAATTGTTGACCATGAAAGTCCGTTATTTGTCGATTTTCTAATAATTAGACCCAAATTTGTAGTTGAAATAGTATCGGCAAGAGCAATATAAATATCCCCATTGGCTTTTTGTATTCCGCAAAGTGAACCCGCGGGTTCATTATTCAGAACGATATTATCGTTACCCCATTGATTTAAATTATTAGGCGAAAATATTGGTTTTTCGACTTGTATGTTTTGAGCTAAAGTGAAAATAGATAAAAAACTTGTTATAATAATTGTAAAAAATAATTTCATTATTGCCTCTGTTAAATTGAAAATTAATACCATAAATATAATTTAAACTACTTGCTTAATAAACGCAAATAAAATAATTGATAAGAGTTTTCTAAAATAAATTATTGTAAAAATATTTGGTTAATAAAACAAAAAAAAATCAGCATAAAAAGCACTATCCAAATAAGAAATTAAAGAAAATTAAGGATATATATAACTTGCAAACTCTTAATTACAATTTTTAATTTATTAATTTAAACTATTTCAATAATAATAATTTTTTTGTTTCCATATAATTGCCTGCTTTTAATTGATAAAAATAAGTCCCTGATGAAAGATTAGATGCGTTAAAATTTACTTCATAAGAACCGGCATTTTTGTATCCATCTGCCAAATTTGCTACTTCCGTGCCCAAAACGTCATACACTTTTAATGAAACAACATTTGAAGCCGGGATAGTATACTTTATTGTTGTAGTTGGGTTAAAAGGATTTGGGTAGTTTTGGTAAAGAGAAAACGAGATTGGATTTCTTATATCATCATTTACATCTGAAAAAGAAGTGTACTGAAGTAAAATTGTTTTTGCCAAAAAAATTAATGATGAGGAATTGTTGTTATAATGCATATTTAGAACTCCATCATTAGGTTGCCAATTATTATCAAGCCACCTATCACATTTAGCCTCAGTACAGTTACCATTTACGTCATAGGTAGTGTAAAGAGTTCTTAAATATTCTGTCCAATTTTCCATATACCAAACATTAGTAACTTCACTTAAGAGATTTCCATTTGTATCAAAGGAAGTAGTAAGTAATTCCACATTTTCCCAATCAACACTCCAACGTTGAGTAAGTAAAGTATTTTGCTGTGAACTATAAGTATATGTTAATAATATGTAATTTTGCCAATCGGAAGCACCCATTGTTTGGGTCAGAGATGTAAGCGGATTACCTAAGTTATTATAAGTAAAAGTAATAAGAGTAACTCGGGCCCAATAACCATACCAAACTTCCCGCATTTGAGTTAGATTATTTCCTAAACCGTCGTATGTATAAGTACTAAGCGAACTGTTAACCCATGTGTTATTATTCCATACTTCAAACAATTGAGTGAGTGCCTTTCCTAATGAATTATAAGTGTAAGTGTTGCGGTTTAAATTCTCCCACGTATCATTAATCCATTTTTGTTGAATTTTTGATAGATTATTCCCAAACAAATCATAAGTATAAGTATATAAATCTTGGTTATGCCATATCCCGTTAACCTCATAATCCAGTAATTCCGATAATAGATGTCCATAAATATCATAACTGTAGGTGATCTGGAAAGAATTTATCCAAGCACCATTTGTATATGAGTCCATTATGTAAGTGGTTTTATTTCCCGCAGAATTATAAGTGTATGTGTGTCTGTAACCCTCTTTTAATGTCCCATTTTCAAAATGCTCTTCTGTTTGAACAAACAAATTTCCTTGTGTATTGTAACTAAAACTAACTTGGATATCACCAAAATTCAAAACAGCAAGTGAAGGTTTATAAATAACTGCTGCTGCTAATTTTTTTTGCAAAAAATTGATAGGGGAATATAAATCATCATTTGTAGGATAAAAAAAATTGTTTGAAAGTATGTCGATAGGTTCATTAAATAAGTAATTATTTTGAGTAAAAATGGGATGAAAATAAGGTGAAGAAATTTGTGAAAGTTGTTGAGCGTTAGTAAAAAATGAAAAACATAAAAAGAATGATAAAATAAGTAATAAATGTTTCATTAGTTCCCCCTAAATTTATTAACAAATAATAAGTGATTCAATACATGAAAATATCCAAAAAACTTAGTGAGTTAAAAATCAACAATGAATACTTTCAGTTAATCAACTACTTGCATATATAATAATATTAAATAAAAAAAGGATTAAAATCAAGTTGACCAATTTATTTTTAAACAAAAATAGCTTATTTTTAAACAATACATAGTTGAAAAGATTATAATTTTTTAATTTAATTAATGCTAATAATTTATGTCAATTATAAGAATAGGCACTTGCAGCTGGAAATATGAATCGTGGAAAGATTTGGTTTATACTTCGGCTAAATCAGAAAATTTTCTTTTGGAATACGCTAAAAAATATCAAACGGTTGAAATAGACCAATGGTTTTGGTCGCTGCACGGATTGAATAAGATAACGCTCCCACAAAAAAGTGTAGTTGAAGAATATCTTAATTCTGTTCCTGATAATTTTAAGTTTACAATAAAAATTCCAAACAGCATTACTTTAACTCATTTGTATCAAAAAGACAAATCGGGAACATTGATCCGTAACCCTTATTTCTTAAATATTGATTTGTTTAATGAATTCCTTGATGCAATTAAACCTTTAAAACAAAATACCGGGATATTAGTATTTCAATTTGAGTACTTAAATAAACTTAAAATGAGCGGACAACAAGAATTTTTGATCTGTTTGGAAAAGTTTTTTAAAAATATTAATGCTGAATTTGAATATGGAATTGAGATAAGAAATCCTAATTACTTGAATAAAACTTATTTTGAGTTTTTAAGAAGACATAACTTACGAATGGTTTTTTTACAGGGTTATTATATGCCAAATATTTGGGAGGTCTTTAACAATTACAAAGAATTACTTGAAAAATTAGTTGTTATAAGGCTTCATGGTGAGGACAGAAAAGGAATTGAAGAAAAAAGCGGAGAAAATTGGAGTAAAATTATTTCGCCCAAAGATTCGGAAATAGATAAAATTATTGAAATGATTAAATATTTAAGGTTAAAAGAAATTAATACTTATATTAATGTCAATAATCATTACGAGGGGAGTGCCCCGCTTACAATTGAAAAATTTAGGGAAATAATTGAATAGAATGTTCCTAACAATATAATTAGTAATTTCCTTTCATAATTATTCTATAGTTGTTAATATTTTCTCTATATTCTATTTGATGATCTTCGTGCAATTCATTATTTACAATTTTTATTAACCGATCTACTAATAAACCGACCCTGTAATCACAAGCAGTAAAACAGGTCTGAAAGCAGTTTGGGTCTGAACATACTTGATTGAGAGTATAAACCAATAAATCCGCTTCAAGTTTTTTGTTCTTACATAATTTAGTAAATTCCTTAATCCTTTTTGAACAAGCTGCTGTACAATTAGCTACTTGTAACTGAAACGAAAAACCTTTATATCTTTTAAAAAACAGATGATGTATATCGTTAACAGCTTCTTTATATAAATCCTTTTCAACCGATTCTTTATCAAAATAAGTCAGCAATAAATAATCATGAAAACTTTTATATTCGGATGCAGCTTTTACCAGCAGTTTTGTAAAATCTGATTCAGGAATTATATTTATTAACTCTTTAATTTCGCCTGATAGTTTAGCCATAATTACTCAAAATAATTGAAATTAAAAATAAATATTATTTTAATTATTTGCCGAATTTTTTTTGAATATTATTGGGAGTTTTAGATGTGTGGCAATCCCCGGCATATATTGTAAAACAAAAGAACAAAATATGATCTTAAACAAAAATTAAACAGTCCATTTGAAGTAAAATTCAATACAAATAAAATAAAACCATATCCAAAATTTACTGACATGTAAAAATTTCCAAATTTTATTTGCAGCATTATATTTATGTTTTATGGTTCTTCGGTAAAATTAGTGGAAAAGTAAAAATTGAAATATTGAGAAGTACAGAAAAAAATAAAATTGACATATAAGATTTATTGTTCTACTGACGCATTAAACCCGGATTTATCGATAGAAAGCAATGAAGTTGAAATTTTTAATCATCCAAGCCAAGAAGTGAGGAAAAGAATCAGGGCTGAAGCCCGTTTTATTTGTTTTATTAGCCCCCAGCATTAAAAGACTGTGTGGAAATTGGGGAATCGTTGTAACAAAAAGGAACTCGTCCCCCAACCTCCCGCAAAAAGAGCGGGACAGGCTCTTCTCTTAAAAATAGAAGGAGAGTGATTGTAAAAACATATAGAACAATAACTTGCCGTTATATAATTCCCCTCTTTTTCAAAGAGAGGAGTTAAAGGGGCGGTGCCCGGCTGAATTTTAGACGGGTGAGTTCGGTTTTTATAATTTTAACACAATCTGTTAATGCTAGGGTTATTTAAACGGGGATTGATAATAACATAATCAGTTTACTTGTAATGAGTTGTGAGGAATCAAAATAATCATGTTCTTTATGGAATGGGGAATAAAAACTATACTATATGGCCTTTAGGCCTGAGTTCAAGAATATTACTCTAAATTATTTTGCCCAAAGTAATTTTATTTACATGTATATAATAAATGCAATTAAATTTTCCATTAGCTTATATTAATATAGAGATTACAGAATATTATAATATCTAATGCAAAATTTGGGATTATTTAATATCTTAACACATAATTGGTAACGAATATATTATAATTAGGCTGAAAAAAATAATTATATCCTATTTTTGTTTGTTTTCCCTTTACTTTGTGAATTTGTTTGCTTTTATTAATAAATGCTTTAAAAAAGGGTGATAGTATGAAAATTATTAATCTGATACGATCGATAACTTTGTTAATTATTTGTTTAACCGGTTTTATTCAACCACAAGGAAAAGTTTATCTTGTGTTAGGTTCGGATACGGCAATTTGGGACGGAATGGGTACAGCAACATTCCACGATTATTATAATTTGGAATTATTTACATCTGACAATACAAATACAACAAATGTTATGGACGAAACTTTCAGAAACCAGATTTTTGATTCATACGGTAATAAATTAAAAATGACATGGTGGATGATGGCGGGGAATATCTTTAGATATGCAACAAACAACAATATTCCTATAAGCAATACCATGACTTTACATTTGATGAAAAAATATTTTGGTGATAAAATTGAATTATGGGGAGATGAATTATCACTTCATTATCATACATTTAGCTGGACAGATTATGACGGGGATGGAAAATATTGGTGGAACCAAGCACACAATTTTTTAGAAACTAAAGATGACTTTGACTTTACACTTGCTCAGTTTCTGTTAGAAGAAAATATATTTCCGGTTTCTTTCCGAAGCGGGTGGCATTATATGGATAATGACTGGCAGCAGTATTTAAATAAAATTATTCCATATAGCCTGCATAATGATTATCCTAATGTACGGGAATCTGTTATTGAACCAATAGATAATGTTTATGATTGGTCGCAGGCATCGTCCGAATTTGTTCCATTTAATCCGTCTGAAACAAATTATCAGTTGCAGGGTAATAGCAAAAGTTGGAATGTTCGTTCTAAGTATATGGGTTCAATAACTCAACAGATGATGAATACTGTTTTTTTAAAAGCAAAGCAGGGAACTGATCAACTGGTTTGTGGCTGGTCACATTTGCCGGAAGAAGGTTTTTTAAGTGAAATCCAGCAATTAAATAATATTCTTCATCAGGCTGAAATAAATTATCCTACTGTAAAATTTAGGTATTGTACTGCCGTAGAGGCTTATCAATATTGGCTTCATAATAATGATAATATTAAACCGGAACTATCATTAACTGACGAAATAAACGGAAACGATGTAAAATTTTTAATAACTTCTAACGAACCAATCTTTCAGATGAAACCTTTTTTGGCTATTAAAGACAAATATGAAAGGTACGTACTTGCTGATTGTGAAAGATTATCTAAAAATAGATGGCGTACTGTATTATCTTTCCCAAAAAACGAGCTTGGTAAAGTTGGTGCTGCAATAACCGATACAGCAGGAAATCTTTCTACTAAATTTATTAAATATATTCCTGATGATATTTTTATTGATAACGGGGATTCCCGATATTCGGAAATATATGGAAACTGGACAACATCAACAAATAGTGCGTGGAACCTTGATTCGCGAATAGCAAGTTTAAATTATGGAGATTCTGCTAAGGTTAAATGGGTAATTAATTCGGATTATACCGGTGTTCAAAATATATTTGTGCAATTTCCGCAATTATCAAATCATATTGATACAGTTAAATTTGATTTAATTAAGAACGGAATTGTAGATAGAACAATTCAAGTGCCTGTATTAGGGAATCAAAAAAAATGGTTGTATGTAACTACTATTGATCTTATAAATGGTGAAAATGGTTATTTAGAAATGTCTGCAAAAAATGAAGGTCAAATTACTAAAGTGCTATCTGCCGATGTATTAAAGCAAACTGCTTATGTACGGGAAAGACAAATAAATATTACTGAACAATTTTATGATGCCGGAGAAATAAGTGTTGAAGACAGCCTTAATTTTAACATTGAGATATCAAACACCGGCATTAGTGATTTAACTATCAACAACATTTATTCCAATAATGGACTTGTTGAATTATTATTGGATTTACCAATACAAATTGGGGGAATGCAAAAAATTAATGTACCCATGATTTTTATTCCGGAAGAAATTGGCAGCGTTGAAGACACAATAATAATAATAAGCAATGATCCCGTAAAGCCTATATGCAAAATTCCATTTACCGTAATGGTAGAAAATTATTCAAAAATTGTAGATAACAGTAATACCCAATTATATTTGGAAACAGGTGTGTGGTATAATAGTGTTGCACTAGCTTACGGTTTATCAAGCAGATATGCATATATTCAAACAACATTAAATGGCCCAACGGCTACTTTTTCTTTTCTATTAAATAAAAAAGGAATTTATGATATTTTTGAAATAATTCCGACCACGGTTAATTCGGCAAACAAAGCATTATATAAAATTTTTGTTGACGGCATTAAATTAGATTCTTTATATCTTAACCAAAACGAAGGCAGCGGAAGTTGGAAGAATATTGGAAGGTATGTATTGCCTGCAAATAAACAAATATTGGTTAAGGTAATGGATACCGGTGAAAGTAGTTCAGGACCTGTAATTAGAGCTGATGCAATTAAAATTTTATTATTTCAGGAAATAACAGATGTTGATGATAATATTTCAACAAATACTCCAATTTTGTATCAATTATTTCAAAATTACCCCAATCCATTTAATCCAAGTACAAAAATTAGATATGATTTACCCGAAAGCAAATTTGTAAGTCTTAAAATTTATGACGTTGTGGGAAAAGAGATAACAACTCTTATTAACAAAGTACAAAGTGCCGGTACCTATGAAATCAGTTTTGATGCTTCGATGTTCAACGGGGGATTAGCCAGTGGCATATATTTTTATCAGCTTGCCGTTGATGCAAATATTATAACAAAAAAAATGCTTTTGCTGCAGTAAAGTTTTTAAATTAAATTTGATAAAATAACTAGAAGTTAATGTTATTTTTTGTAAATTTTAACTATTCAATCTAATAAGGATTGTGGATTTATAAATATTTGTTTATTTTAATATTACATAGTCGGTTAAAATCTTATTATGGAAAAGTTTCTAATTTTTGATAAAACAATCATTTCGGATTTGATTCTATCCTTGTTGATTATTTCAATTTTATGGTTGATTAGGAGAATATTCATAAAGTATATTGTCCAAAAATTTGATACTGTTGATCTTAGATACAAATGGCAAAAAGCATCATATTATATTGTTGTTCTTATTGGGTTAATAATAATTGTACCTTTATGGTTTGGAGCTCTATCGTCATTAGGTACATTTCTTGGTATAATTACCGCAGGAGTAGCAATTGCACTTAAAGACCTGTTGGTTAATTTTGTGGGGTGGTTTTTTATACTAATACGAAAACCATTTCAGGTTGGGGATAGAATTCAGATTGGGGATTTGAAAGGGGATGTAATAGACTTAAGGTTATTTCAGTTCTCTGTAATGGAAGTTGGGGGATGGGTTTATGCCGAACAAAGTACGGGCAGGATAGTCCATATCCCAAACGGTATTGTATTTATTCAACCGCAAGCTAATTATACTATAGGATTTAAGTATATCTGGGATGAAATACCAATTTTAGTTACATTTGAAAGCGATTGGAAAAAAGCAAAAAATATATTACAACAAGTTTTAGAAAGAAATGCTTTACACATGAGTGATGATGCTGAAAACCAAATTAAAGAGGCTGCAAAAACTTATATGATTTATTACAATAAATTGACACCTATTGTGTATACTTCAATAAAAGATAGCGGCGTTGAATTAACAATGCGGTTTTTGTGTAATCCAAGAAGCAGGCGAAATACCGAAGAAGAAATATTTGAGGATGTTTTACAAGAATTTGCAAAATGCAGCGATATTGATTTTGCTTACCCAACACAAAGATTTTATAATAATCAAAACGAAGGAAAACCGGGTAAAAGTTGAAATAATATCACAAAAAAAAGTTTAATCAAATTCTCAAATATTGTAGATATAAAATTAAAATTCTATTTTAATACCACCGGCGGGGATAAATGTCCATTGATAAATTTTATCAGCCTTATTTTTTTTAGCATTCCATATTAGCTGATCAACATTTTTAGTGTTCAAAACATTTTCCAGATCAATAAATGTTACAATATTCCAGCCGCTAAATTCAAAACGCCAATCGGCACGGATATCAAATCTTTGATACGCATTAAAACGAGCATTGTTATAACTATTAAAATCGAATATCGATTTATTATATTCAGTTGATAAGTATTCATTAAATGGTGTGTATGGCCTTCCACCCATGTACCTATATTTTCCGCTTATTTCAAAATCATCATTATACTTATATCCAACAATGATTGTGAATACATTACGATAATCAAAACTGCTTGGCCGTTCTATTCCGTCTAAAGCATTAAACCTTATGTCTGAATAAGAATAATTAACTAAAAAATAAATTTTATCGGTCAACTTTTTTTGAACAAACACTTCAATTCCTTTAGCTTTTCCTGTACTTATTGGCATTAAATATTCAAGTCCCGCAGTCCCGTATTCGGTACCGGAATTGGCATAACTAACCTGCGGATTTATAACGCTAGACGCATAATCAGAATAATCTTTTTGATAAACCTCAATTGTAAGTTTAATATCATTTGAAGGATAATACTCAACGCCTAATACCTTGTGTATTGCTTTCATTTGTTTTAAGTCTTTGTTCCTTGTGTCTGCAATTAACCAAATAAGCGGAGGAGCTTGGTAGTAAATTCCATAAGCTAAATTAAGTTTAATATTGTTAGAAATTTGATATGAAGCAGAAAATCGTGGAGATGTAACGCCGGGTTTATTAATAAAGTTAAAATAATCGTAGCGTAAACCAAAAGTTAGCGAAAGTGTTTTAAATAGTCCTTTATTGTACTGAATAAAGGCACCATATTTTTCAGCATTAGCAGAAGCATTATAAGTTAATTGTTCTTCTAAACGTCCAAACGAATTTATACTTTTATATGAATACAAATCATTTTTATTGCTCATTCTGCGTGCAGTAAAACCAACTTCAAATAAATCAGTAGTTGTAAACCGATGGAAAAAATCACTCCGCAACACAAATTCCTGATCTACAGAATTGTTTTTGAAAAATAATAAATCAAGAGAATCTACTTTAATTTGTTTTTCATAGATTGTATGCGAAATGGATGTTTGCAAATACGTATTATTATCAATAAGCCATTTATGTACTATACCGGAAATGTTCTGCCAACCGCTATATTTAGTTGTGTTTTGTTCCGGTGAATCCTCATTATCAAAATTTTTAAAATAGATGTCGTCAATTCCGGCTAAATCAAGTAGCTCTAATTTGTGCTGTTCGTTCAGTTCGTAAGTAACCTTAAGATTAAAATTAGAGTAGTTGGGTACAGCAGTAAGACCAATTGCAGAAAGGATTAAATCCAAATAACTCTTTCGAGCCGAAAAAAGAAACGAGCTTTTATCTTTTTGAATTGGGCCTTCAATGTCAAATCCTGCTCCGGCAATGCCAAGGTCAAATTTACCGGAAATCTTATTTTTATCACCATCACGATAACCTATATCCAAAGTAGAAGAAAGTTTATCACCATATTTAGCAGCAAATCCACCGGAACTAAATGTAACATTGTTTAAAAAATCCGTATTTATCATCCCTATTGGGCCGCCGGAAGCACCCTGTGAACCAAAGTGGTTAACATTTGGAACTTCAATTCCATCAAGCATGATGAAATTTTCAAAAGGGCTGCCACCACGAACAATCAGATCGTTTCTGCTATCGGTTGCAGTAGTTACGCCGGGTAATGCTTGAACCATACGTTGAACATCTTCGGCTGCACCGGGGGCACGCCGTATTTCTTCGGGAGAAAGTGTATTACTGCTAATTGAGGCCCCTGACGTTGTTTCAAATAATTTATTACCTGTAACAACTATTTCGTCCTCTTCATAATTTTTCATCTTAAGTTCAATAGTTAATTTAGTACTTTGAGATATTCCAACTCGGATATCTGTTTTTATAATTTCACTATAAAAAGCTGCTTTAATAAGCAAAGAATATAATCTTGGCTCCAAATTGTCAATAACAAATTCACCATTATTATTACTTATAACAAATTTATTTGTTTCAACAATTGTAATAACAGCCCCTGCCAACTCCTGTTTTGTATCAATGTCAACTACTTTGCCCTGAATACTTCCTTTTGCTGTAGTTTGATAAGCTATAAGGGAAGTACTGTATAAAATTGCACCAATTAGAATTATTAATGTTATTGTATTAAACTTCATTTAGGAATTACCATATAATATTATAAAAGATATTGGCTAATAAATTTCTTATCTATTGTTGTAAAAAGTAAAATTTTATTTCAGTCTTCTATCAAAGATACAAGAAAATAAGAAAATAACAAAAAAATTTTTTTTGTAAAATATGAAGAAGAATTCGCATAAAATGAATATATCTATCCTCCAAATAAATATTGGGGTTTTGTTGAAAATTAAAGAGTCGTAATTAATAAGGGTGGGTGTTTATAAAGATAAATGAACTACATTTTAAGAATATTTCATATCTAAATAAAAAACAACCAAGCGAAAAATATTGATGGGGAATATAATGATTAGCGTTTGCTCTTGGTTATTAATAACTTTTTACTTTCTTAACTATTGAATATGTAGATGCTTATTGCTTAAGAAAAAATTATTTTAGGATTGATAAGCTTCTTTAATTAATTCTTCGGCTTTAAACTTGGCATCGGAAACCATACTTTCAGCTTTGTTTATCCCTTCGTTAAGTATGCTGAGTGCTTTTTCTTTAGCAGAGTTTATAAATTCGTTTGTATCTTCTTTAAGATCGTGTGCTTTATGATTGATATCGCGGCGTAATTTTTTGCCCGATTTTGGAGCATAAAGTAAAGCAACTGAAGTGCCTACAACAGCACCCGATAAAAATCCTATTAACAAACCTTTTGCAATGCATGTATTACGTGACATAAGTTCTCCGGATTTAATTGTATTTTATATTTATTATTATACTATCTTACTGATACAAACTACAAGAAGTACAAAGTAAAATCAATAGCCCGAAAGGATGAAAAAAGAACTACATCTTTTGAGGTAAGGCTGGGGTGTTTATTTATTTATTTTATACTTTTTAGTTTTTATTTGGTAAACAATTAATAATTTTATTAATTTAGTATTGTTGTTGTTTTTGCAATATTTAAAATTAACTTTGGTTTAGGTTATGAAGGTATTTACAGGTTTAAAAGAAAAAACACAAGATTTAGGAAAAAAATCAAAAAGCGGATTTAATAAAAGTTGGCTTTATTGCAAACAATTTATTATGCTGCATAAATTCAGGATAATATTATTTATAATTGTGTTAATTTCGGTTTATGAATTTTGGTTTTATATTAATAAAGTGGGGTATGATAATTTTACAAATGAAATTAATGATAAAGAAAAGCCGTTTTATATACGCAATATTGCAATATTGTTAGCTGCTGCAGGAACCGCAATTTTTACTTGGTGGAAAAACAGCAACAACGATAAAACAATTAAATTACAGGAAAACACACAATATGATGAGTTATTTGCGCAGGCTGTTGGTTTTTTGAAAGAAGATAACGACCTAACAACACGTAAAGCCGGTGTGCATGTACTTAAAGATTTAGCTATATCAAGTCCTAAACATACGCAAAAGTGTATTGATATGTTATGTTCGTTAAATGAAAGTTGGATGCCTAAATTTTTAAAAGATTATCCGGAGTTTTTTGAAATTAACGAAAATTTCCCAAATATTAAAAATATTGAAGAAATTAAATTATATGAAGATAATAACGAAAATAATGAAAAGGAAAAAGATGAGGAAAAAGCAAAAAATAATGAACAAACTATAAATAAAAACCAATTTATGTATTTTAATGAAAACACAAAAGATTTTAAGAATAAAATTGCACTTTCCCAGCTTGTTTTATTAGCTGTTTCGGAAATTATTAAACATATTAGTCTAAATATAAAATTTAACGGCAAATATGACTTAAAATATAAATATTTATGTGCGGGAGATTTTAGAGGAATAAATTTTGAAAAGTTTAAATCAAATATGTCAAATATCAATCTCCAATCCGCAGATTTAAGGAATGCTAATCTCCAATCCGCAGATTTATTGGGTGCCGATCTCCAATCCGCAAAGTTATTGAGTGCAAATCTCCAATCCGTCAATTTAAATAGTTCCAATCTCGAATCCGCAATTTTATGGGACGCCAATCTCCAATCCGCAAAGTTAGGATACGCCAATCTCCAATCCGCAATTTTATGGGACGCCAATCTCCAATCCGCTAATTTGGGGGATGCCAATCTCCAATCCGCTAATTTGCTGGATGCCAATCTCCAATCCGCATATTTAAAGAAAGCCAATCTCCAATCCGCAGATTTACGCGAAGCCAATCTCCAATTCGTAGATTTAATTGGAGCCAATCTTCAATTCGCAAATTTATGGGGAGCAAATCTCCAATCAGCTGATTTGCGGGATGCCAATCTCCAATCCGCAGATATTGAAGATGCTGATTTTTCAAAAGCGATACTAAAAAAAGCAGATTTTCGTAACTCAATAAATGTGGATAAGGCGATTTTTGATAAAAACAAAAAAGATGCAATATTTACAGATGAGGATTATAAAAGATATTATCCGGAAAAGGGAAAAATTGAATTTTAGTATTAAGAGAGTATAGGTACAAATATAAACAAATTACAATTTGAAGTTTACAAGAGTAGAAAACATTGCGATTATTATTTAAAAATAAAAAGCCGACTTTAATAAAAATCGGCCTAATAAAATATTGAAATTTTAAAAATATTTCAAATATTTACTTTGATAAAATCATTTTGCCTATTTTAAAAATAGGTTTATTACCGCCGGCGTCTAAATTTGCTTCAAGCCGGTAAAAATAAATACCGCTGGCAGCGGGCATTGTTGATGAACTTTTACCATCCCAAACCATTTGGTAATAACCTGCTTGAGAATAAATATTTTTTAGAACTTTAATTTCTTTACCTAATCCATCGTAAATAGTAAGTTTTATTGAACCGCTGCCGGGAATTCCAAAACTAATTGCGGTTTCCGGATTAAATGGATTTGGATAATTATTAAATAAAACAAATTCAGTGGGCAAGCCATTTATATTATCTTCAATTGCACTTGCTAATGCTGTTGTAAACTTATAATATTGAGCAAATTTACTATAACCATTTTGGCCTTTTGCACGTACGCGCCAATAATATATTTTGTTTGTTAGCAATCCGGTTAAATGATATTGATTGTTAACTAATGTACTATCGTTTACAACAAGCTGGCTAAAGAAGATGTTTTTAGAAAGTTGTAAATGATACAATCCGGCACCATTTACATTTCCCCAGCTAAGATCTGTAACAACAGGTATATTTATACTGTTATTTGCCGGCATTAATAATTCCGGTTTTGATAATTGGGTAACAAAATTAAACGTATTGGAAATTTGATAGGGAACCAATTCGTTACGGACGCCAATTTTCCAAAAATACTTTTTATTATTTTCCAGTCCGGCTACTTCTTTTGTTGAAGTTAAAACTAAACTATCAACCAAAACAGAGTTTGAAAATAAAGAATCATCTGCTATTTCAATTGAGTATTTATCTATACCTGATATTGCCAGCCACTCAAAAATGGTCGGTTCATTATCGTAATTAACAATTCCATTTAAAGGTCTAACAATTTGTGGGGCATTTAAGTGTATTATTGAAAATGCATTATCAGTTATCTGAAAGATTTGAGGATTTAATTTGTCTTCAATTTTTATAAAACAACTGTCTGCTATACCAATTGGTACTAACCATAAATATTCAAGAGCATTGGCAGCATAACCATTAACCAATAACTGCCAGCTAACTTTGTTATCTTTAGAAAAATAAATATTCACTTTGCTAATATCATTACTTGCCCAGCGAATTTTAATTCTGCTTCCTTCGGTAATATTTTCACCGGCAAGAGGAGTAACCATGTTAATAAACGCATAATTTGCTTCGGGAAGTTCAAGCTCATAAGCAGATCTTCCATAAGTGCCGGCTCTAAGTAATCTAGTTGATCCGTATCTAACATAATCGAGGTCCATAACGGGAACAACAGGTACACCGTTACTAACTCTATTCCAATTAATTCCTCCGTCGGAAGTTTGATAAACTCCAAAATCATTGGCAGCATATAAATAACCGGGAGCAGAGGGGTCAATAAATAAATCATTATGAGGAATATCCGGTAAATTACCGCTAATATCTATCCATGTTGAACCCAAATTTTCGGATTTAAATATTTTACCCGAGCCAAAACCGGAACGCACAACATAAACTGTATTTCGGTTGATAGGATCTGTTTTAACATTTGAAATAAATCTTTTTACTCCCGGAATATTTTGATCGACAGCAGACCAATTAATTCCTTCATTTGTTGAGACATAAACCCTAGGATTAGCCGAAAAATCGCCATCTGCACATGCAACCATAATTTCAGGATACAACCTGTTTTGATCCATTGAATTTATACTGGCAGCAAAATATGTACTTATCGGATTCCATTCGGCTCCTGCATTTGTTGAACGCCATAATCTTGTTGAAGCAACATAAATAATATTATTATTTGTAGGATGCATAAAAAATGGGGCATTCCAAAATGGATTATCACTTGACAAATAATTTGGAGAAATAGAAAAAACAGAATTAGAATTACCTTGGTTATTACTTTTTAACACACTACCGTATTGAATACTAAAATAAACTGTATTAGGATTAGTATGATCATAAAAACAATTCATTCCATCGCCGGTTGATGAAAAATCCCAATTGGTGTTTCCAGCATCAAGTGTTCTAAAATTTCCGTTATCTTGTGCCCCGCCAATTAATTTATTTCTATCGGTTGGATGAGACGCAAGAGAATAAAATTGAATTGTAGAAATACCATTATTTTTATTTGTCCAAGTATTTCCGCCATCAAGTGATTTAAATATGCCGCCATCGGAAACAAGGTAAACAATTTGTGGATTTGATTTAGAAAATACAATTTTATGAAAATCAACATGAGTAGGTGAACCCCAAATATCACTGGTTCCGGGAATTCTGAATACTGAAAAATTATTTCCGGTTGTAGTTTTATGTAATTCAACATTGCCAACTAAAACAAAATTTGGATCGTTTGGTTTAACAGATATACACAGGTCATAATTTCCCTGATCATACCAACCCATAGAGGCGTGATATCCACCAAGAGGATTTGCGGAAGTTAATTCAACCCAATTTGTTCCACCGTTAGTGGTTTTATATGCTTTTGTTGACGACCCATAGATATATCCGTAAATAATATTGGGAGTATCATTACATAATGATATCTGCATTCGGCTGATACCGCTAGGAGACATTAAACCATTATTATTTTTAACCCAGGTTAATCCTTTATCAGTAGATTTATAAAAACCCGAATTGGTATTTGACCCGCCAACTGCAGCATAAACAATATTTTCATTTGTCGGATCACATTCAATATCGTAAGCTTCAGGAACAGATAAAGTTTTTTGCCAAGTTTGTCCGGCATCGGTACTTCTCCACACACCGGTTCTTTCAGGATTTGGTATAAAAAAACTCCCGATTGTTAATGCCGCATAAATTAAATTAGAATTAACGGGATTAACCATAATATCGCCGGTATGTGTTTTTACATTCAATTCGGCTCCAATTTTAGACCATGTTAAGCCGCCATTGGTTGTTTTATATAAACCGTCACCGTTATAAGTATAACCGGATAAAATTGAACATGCTTCACCGGTACCTGCATAAACTACTTCGGGATTATTCGGATCAATAGCAATTGCGCCAAAAGAAATTGTATTAAAATTATCGCTAACCGATTGCCAGCTTTCACCACCATCGGTTGTTTTCCAAATTCCGCCGGATGCGGCACCAATATAAGCAATATTTGGATCTTGCGGATGAATATCAAGTGCTCGGCAACGCCCGCTTGAAACACCCCAATGACTTGGGAAAGTTTGTGTAATTCCTTTTGGACCCAGAGGGAGCCATTGCAAAGTTGATTTGTTTTCTATTGAAGTTTTGGCTTTTTCCTTTTCAAATTCTATATTAAGTTTTGTTGTGCTAATGGTATCAAAAGGTGTAGCCCTCTGTCTATAAAACCATTCAAATCTTTTATAATATTTCCGACTTTTAATTTTTTCCGGAACACTATCCCAAATTTTACTTTCTTGAGGATAAATTGATAAAACAAACGAAAACAAAAATAGTGTTAGTAACATTTTTTTCATTTCAAATCCTATGGTAAATTTTAGATATTATAGAGCCAATTAAAGTTTTATTGAAAAATTTATAACTTAATAATTTTATAAATTTTTAATTTATAAAATAGGAAAAAATAGATAAACCAAAAAAGGCATAAATTTCTTCTTTTTTTACAGTTCTAAACCAAAAAACAGACAAAGTAATAATGTTTATATATTCCTCTATAGAAATACTTGCCTTTGGCTGGTAAACGTGTCAACTTAAGAGTTTGGTATTGTTTATTTATATTCTCAGTATTATTTTAACCCCATATGCAACCCACTTTGGGGTTGAATTCCGAGTGTGTGGGTGTGTAGCGTCCTGAAATAGGTTGACTTTTTTTAGTTAATAAATATAAGATTTCTCCAGATTAGATAGAAGTGATATTTTATCAATTTTAGAATAATCTTTGTAATATGCTTTCCACTTCCTTTTAAGTTCTCTGTTGATT
>JAZDHY010000128.1:0-10168 GCA_043805435.1 bacterium | reverse complement strand
ATGACAAAAAAGGCATTGACAATCAAGACGACAAAAGAGTATATTGTAAGCTAAAAAACGGCAAAAAAAGCGGTAACCTTTCCCCTCTTAAAAAACGGCATTTGTCGCAATTTTGAGGCTTAGTTGTCGCACGCCGGTTGTATTAATTGATAATTTATTAATATAGAATTAACAAAAATAATTTGGAGTATAATTATGAATAACAGTCCCTCGAAAGAAGAAAGACAGTGGGCAATGTTTTGTCATTTGGCAGGACTTGCAGGATTTGTGATTCCGTTTGGTAATATCATAGGTCCATTAGTTTTATGGATGTTAAAAAAAGACGAATCATCGTATATCGATTTTCACGGAAAGGAGGCTGTAAATTTCCAAATATCAATAACTATTTATATTGTTATAAGCATTGTATTAATTATTTTATTGGTTGGTATTCTCTTTTTAATTATAATTGGAATTTTAAGTATTGTATTTTTGGTAGTTGCTGCTATTAAGGCAAATGATGGTATTTATTTTCAATATCCATTAGCAATTAGGTTTTTAAAATAAATCTAATTGAGGGAATATGATTGAGAAGGAGTTGTTGGAGCGAATTTTAATTAAAGAAATTATAAACCGAATAAGTTTTGAACAAAAAATTCCTTTAAGCTTTGAAAAAGTAAAACTTACATCAGCAGACGGCATTCATTATACCGGTAAAATTACCTGTGGCCAACCGCGTAGATTATGGGACTTGCCTATTATAGTAACCGTTGAAAATTATGATGTTAAATGGAACATTGATGATGGTTTAGCCATCGGTCATTTTATAATTTCAAACTGAGTTAATATTGGTAAATGATCGGATGCTGTTGAGTGCAAAACCTCTGCTTTTAATATTTTAAGCTTAAACAATTTGTTTTCTTTTATTGTTTTATCTTGCGTAAAAATATAATCAATTTTTACATTAGGTGTTTCGGTGGGGAATGTGTTTAATGTATCCATATTCAGAGCAGAAAAAACATCTATAAAATATTCGCGCATTTTTTTAATTGTTCGGCTATGCGGTACATCGTTAAAATCACCGCATACTATAATGGGTGTGTGTTTATATTTTTGCGTTATCTGAATTAATTCCTCAACATTCAATAACCTTTCCGTATCATCTTCGCGGTAATCGATATGTGTAGTCATAAAAACAAGAGTATCGTCATCAATTTTTACTTTAATTTGTAAAAGTCCTCTTTGTTCTCCTTCTCTAATCATATTATAGTGGAAATTTGTATCCGCAATTATTTTATAGCGCGATAAAATTGCGTTTCCGTATTCACCACCTTGATAATTTATGTTTTTATAAAAAGAATAATAAAGGCCGGTTAATTTTGCAAGACTATCAATAATATTAATTTTTGAGGTTCTTTCAACACCTTTATCAACTTCCTGCAAGCCAACAAAATCGGCATCATTATTTTTTATTAAATCTGCAATTCTTTGCAGATCAACAATTTTATCAATTCCTTCACCATGATGGATATTATAACTAATTACGGTTAACTTGGTTTGTCCGTAAAGGCTCGAAAATAATAAAATCATACAAAACAACAAACATCGCTTCATAACATCTCCAAATTAAATTATTTTATTTAAATAGAATACTTATGAACTTTTCCGGCATTTCTTTCCCAAAAAACACCATCCATATATCCTTGAATAAAAGTATCAATATCAGCAGCTTTTAATCTTTTTTCGGCATACAAAGAATATGTTAAATCTTGTTCAACCCCAATATATTTTCTTTTTAGTTTTTTTGCTGCAACAGAAGTAGTACCGGAACCTAAAAAAGGATCAAAAACAACATCGTTTTCATTAGATGAAGCAAGAATTATTTTAGCAAGTAATTTTTCCGGTTTTTGAGTCGGGTGATCGGTATTTTCGGGCATTGACCAAAAAGGAATGCTTATATCTGTCCATAAATTGGATGGAAATGTAAGCCTAAATCCGCCATCGCTTTCTTTTTCCCAGTCTTTGGGCTGTCCATCTGAATTAGTATATGGTGCAATAACTTTTTTCTTTAGTTTTACATCTTCAAAATTAAAAACATATTTATTGCTGTTGGTAAAAAACCAAATATCTTCGGAATTGTTTTTCCAATTTACTTTAGAACCGCGCCCTTTTTCACGTTCCCATGTAATTCTGTTTCTAACTTTAAAGTAACGCGAGCCTACTAATTCAATAGCTGCAGATGACCGCCAATCGCCACAAATATAAATAGAAGCGTTTTCTTTTAACAGGCGGGGCATTTTTTTTAGCCAGCTATCCATCCACTCCATATATTCTTTAATGCCCATTTCCGAAAAAGCCAAATCGTTAAACTCTTTTCGTATATTATAAGGTGGGTCAATAAATAACAAATCAACAAATTTATCGGGCAATAAATCCAAAACTTCAAACAAATCCTGATTTATTGTTTTATTTTCAATTTGTGAAAAAGTGACCTTTGATGTTAAATTGATTAACTTCGGCTGTAAAACCGAAATTTCATCTTCGTTTAGTTTAATAGTTTTATTTCGTGTTGATTCACTCATATTTATTCTGGTTTAGTTATAATTAACAATTAAATATATAAGCAAAAATACAGTATTATTAATATTAATCATTGTAATTTATCAAATATTTTTTCAAATTTAAAAATAAAATTCAAAAGGGTTAATATGAAAAAAACAATAGTTATTTTTTTTACGGTTTTGTTACTTTCCGGAATAATTAACGGACAGGAAAATATTAAATTTGATGGGAAAAACTATTATGTTTCCAACAAAATAATTATTCAATTTGCTAAAGAAATTCCAACAGACATATCGGGAGCTATTCAGTTACCGTTCGATTTTCAAAAAAGTACAGCAAGTTTTGGTATTACAAAAGTTACCAAAATCTGTAATGCAAAAAATAGTTCTGTAAAAGCAGCAAGCGAGCTTAATAAAATATACGTAATGGAATTTAACAGCAATTTAGATCCTGTTTTGGTAAGCGCAAAATTATCTAAATTAAAGGATGTTATTTTTGCAGAGCCCTATTATTTAAGTGAAGTAAGCTATATCCCCAACGATCCTTCATATAGCGCACAATATGCGTTAAATAAAATTAATGCGGCAGGTGCTTGGGATATAAATAAAGGAAATGCAAATGTTATAATTGGTATAATAGATACAGGGGTTGATTGGGATCATCCTGATTTGGCTGCCAATGTATGGAATAATACGGACGAGATACCGAATAATTCGATAGATGATGATAATAACGGGTATGTGGATGATATTAGAGGCTGGGATTTTGGCGGATTAGCTGGAGTGCCCGATAATGACCCTATGGAAGATAGACCCGATCATGGCACTTTAGTTGCCGGTTGCGCTTCGGCAGTAACAGATAACGGAGTAGGTATTTCGGGGATTGGATTTAATTGTACTGTTATGGCGGTAAAAACCTCGCGCGATGATAACCGTACAAATACAGGCAAAGCGTTAATTTCGTACGGATATCAGGGAATTGTTTATGCAATTGATAATGGCGTTTCGGTAATAAATTGCAGTTGGGGAAATTACGCCTATTCGATTTTTGCTAAAACCGTAATTGATTACGCCAATGCAAATAATGTTTTAGTTGTTGCTGCTATGGGAAATGATAATGTGGAAGAAGCTATGTATCCTGCTTTTTATAAAGGAGTTCTTTCAGTTGCATCTTCATCTGTTGATGATGTACGGTCGTCATTTTCTAATTATGGATATAATGTTGACGTTACTGCTCCGGGAACGGGTGTTTTAAGCACATGGATGGATAATGCATATTCAACTGCTAGCGGTACTTCAATTTCGTCACCTATTGTTGCGGGATTATGCGGATTGGTAAAATCCCAATTTCCTTTGTATACTGCAGCACAAATTGGCGAGCAGGTACGTGCAAATTGTGATGATATTTCTTCGGTAAACCCCAATTATATTAACAAGTTAGGTAAAGGACGTATTAATGCTTTTGCTTCATTAACAAACATAAACGCAAAATCAGTAAGAATTGAAAATGTTCAATATATTGATAATGGAGACGGAGACGGAGTTTTTGAACCGGGAGAAAACATTTTGGTTAAAATTGACTTTGTTAATTTTTTAGCACCATTGGCAATTATAAATATTTCATTAAGCAGCTCTTCAAATTATGTAACTGTTTTAAATGGTAATTTTTCAGCAAATAGTATGGGAACACTTGAAATATTTGATAATAATTCCAATAAGTTTTCTTTTAATGTAGCAAATAATGCTCCTCAAAATACAATAGTTGATCTGTTTTTGACTTATACAGAAGGATCTTATACGGATTTTGAAGCAATTTCGGTTTTGGTTAATCCAACTTTTGCAACACAAGGTATAAATAACGTTGCATTAACTATTACCAATAAAGGAACCTTTGGATTTAACGATTATTCAAGTAATACACAGGGTGACGGATTTTTTATTTCCGGAGGGGGTAATCTTTTGTATGAGGGTGGATTAATGTATGGAACAGCTGCCACTAAATTAGTTGATGGTATCCGTGGAATAAACCCGAATCTTCAAAACGCAGATTTTAGGAATATTACTCCGTTTGTATTAAGTATTCCGGGTGATTATGCCGAAGAACAAGGTATGCTTGTTATGAATGATGACTATGCGGACACAAACAAGCTGGGTATTGCAACCAAGCTTGATTCGTATTCGTTTACAGAGGAACCGTATGATAATTTTATTTTATTAAAATATTTATTTACAAATACAACCCTAATTGATGTTAACGGGTTTTATGCGGGGTTGTTTTTCGATTGGGATATTGACGAAAACACTTCTGCAACAAATTACGCCTCGTACGACCAAGTTGCCAAATGTGCCTTGTATTATAATAGCGATTCAAGTATATGCGCTGCAGTAGGTTTAGCTTGGTGGTGGGGATATGATGGTTTTTATGCTATACAAAATGATGGTAGTGATGGTGGTATTAATATTTATGATGGTTTTACAAAAGCTGAAAAATGGCTTTCTTTAACTAATGGTTTGAATAAGGTGACCGCAGGTCTTCAAGATGTTAGCGGTGTTAATTCCGCAGGTCCTTTTAATATACCAAGTGGAGCTGAAAGAGAAATAGCTTTTGTTGTTGCAGCCGGTACAAGTTTAGATATGGTAAGACAATCTATTGCTCTTGGAAGAGAAAAATATGCAATGCTGCCTACTGATGTAAATAATGAAGAAATTACAAAACCAATTAGTTTTGAATTGCAGCAAAATTATCCAAATCCTTTTAATCCGGTTACAATTATTAAATATTCTATTCCGGAAGCAGGATATGTAACACTTAAAGTATATGATATTATGGGACGTGAAGTAACCACTTTAGTAAATTCGCAAATGAATATGGGAAATTACCAGTATAGTTTTAATGCTTCTAACCTTGCCAGCGATGTATATTTTTACAAGTTACAAGCAGGGAAGTTTAGTGAAACAAAAAAAATGATTTTAGTTAAGTAAATTTATTCTAAGTAATTGTGGTTCCGTTAATATTAATTTATAGGACACTTGACTTAGATTATTAAAAGAGATTTATTCCTTGCATATAAATCTTTTATTAATTACGAGGAGCGAAAATGAAAAAAAATATTCAACTAGTGATTTTATTCTTATCTTTTTTTGTTAATGCAAGTAATTTAATGGCTCAATGGACAAAAGTTGACTATCAAAATACTTGGGCGGTTCCGCAAAAAATGGTTGCCGATAGTGATTACATATACCTCGGCGGTAAATATGTCGGAATAATAAGATCATCTGATTATGGAGTTAGCTGGAACGAGACCGGATTTGGTTATGGTATAACCCTTAGAACTTTTTTGCTGACAGAAAAAGGTGTTTTTGTAGGCTGTTTAAATGACGATGGCTTATTTTGTTCAACTGATGATGGTGCTAGTTGGAATGAAATTAATACTGGCTTGGAAGGTAAAAATGTAGTTGCCATACATAAATTAGATTCAAATTTATTTGTGTCTAATTATAAGTCTTTAACTCAAGGCGGATATAAAGCTGTTGGAATATATAAATCAACTAATAACGGTGTAAGCTGGTTTGCCGTAAATTCGGGATTGCCAACAAATCCTTTTTGCGGAACAATTGCTTTTGCAAGTATTGATTCAAATCTATTTGCCGGAACGAGTGCGGGTGTGTTTTTGTCAACAAATAATGGAGTAAGCTGGTCTTTAGCAAATCATAACCATGGGTTGCCGGACTCAACTTCAATAATAAGTCTTTATGCTTCCGGAAAAAATTTATTTGCGGGATTACCGGAGGGAGTCTATCGTACAACAGACAATGGAATAAATTGGACATTTCTTAATAATGGTATGACCGATGTAACATCTGTTAGGTTTTTTGCGTCAATCAATCAAAACATATTTGTTGCAACATCAAACGGAGTATATTTATCAACAAATAGTGGTGATAAATGGCAAAAAATAAACGATGGATTAACAGAACTTTATGTTAATGATATTCAAGTATTTAAACAATACCTATTTTGCAAAACGGGAAGTTACATCTGGAAGCGTCCGTTATCTGAAATTGTATCTGTTGAAGAAAATACATCCCAAATTCCAGCAAATTATTTACTTAACCAGAATTATCCAAATCCTTTTAATCCAAGTACAAATATATCTTTTAGTTTGCCAAATAATGAATTTGTAACCTTAAAAATATACGATGCGTTGGGAAAAGAAGTGGCCTTGTTGGTTAATGAGGAGTTAAATGCCGGAAGTTATAATAATGATTGGAATGCTGGTAATCTTTCCAGCGGTGTTTATTTTTATAGGTTGCAGGCGGGTAAATTTAGTGAAACAAAAAAACTTTTGCTGCTAAAATAATATAAATACTTTATTCAAAAAAATAGAGTAATTATTTAAATGAGGTTAAATGAAAATGAGTAAAAGACAATTAGTAACTGCAATTTTATTATCCTTTTTTGTTGGATTAACAACAATTGGCTGGACCTCTGATTTACATAAAAAGAGCGATAATAAATCAACCAAAATATACAAAAGCGAAAACTTTACAATTTTTAATGTTAACAACCTTAGGATACCTTTAGATAATAAAGGTGTTTTGGCTGATGTTGATCCCGGTGACGGTACTGGTGCCGGTGGTACTTATAATAATATTGTGGTTTTATTTTCAGGTGGTTTTTTCCTTTCCGGGTATGATAACGGGGTGTTATGGGCCAACGGTGTTTTAACATGCTCTAGGATAGAAGATTACCAACCCGGGCCTGTTGGAGTTAGCAGTGCAGATCCGAAAAACAAAATTTATGTTGTAAAAAAGCAGGATATTGCTTTTAGTCAATCTTGGCAGGATTGGCGGGACGCTGTATCAATTGGTGCCGATTATTATGATGGGGACGGCGATGGAACATATAATCCCGTTGATTTAAATAGCAACGGAAATTGGGATACCAATGAAGACAGGCCCGATTTGATTGGTGATTGGACAGCATGGTGTGTTTATAACGATGGTGTACCGGCAGCACTTAGAATATTTAACGATGTTGCTCCAAAGGGTATTGAAATACATCAAACAGTATTTGGTTATGGTTCGGACGAAGTTATTGGAAACGTGATGTTTATTAGGTATAGATTGGTTAATAGTGGTTCAGTGTCGGATAAATTGGATAACGTATATTTTGGAGCAGCCGTTGACCCCGATATAGGAACTTATGATGATGATTTTATTGGTTGTGATACAACACTAAATGTTGGTTATGTCTATAATAATGGAAGTGATTTGCTCTTTGGTGCAAATCCCCCAAGTTTTATAGTTGACCTTTTACAAGGGCCGGTTACTTATATGCCGAGAGTTACTTTTTTAGATGTAAACGGAGATGGAATTTTTTCGGAAAGTATAGATATAGCTTTGGATACAGCTTATTCTGCAGGGGGTATAATAAAAGGTGTTAAAAAATATCCGGGTGCAAAAAATTTATCGGCTGTTTCGTTTACCGGATATATGCACTCTCATCCTGTAGTTGGTGACCCAACTACGCCTATCCAATTGAGAAACATTATGATGGGTGGTAAAGGAAATAATGGCGATTCGTTATATGTAAGCACTTGGGCTTTGGGTAATGGTGCAGCACTTGGCATAGATACCGCGATGATTTGTGCACGTTACATGTATTCCGGTGATCCTGTAAATAGTAACGGCTGGTTAAATACAGCACCTCTCGATCAAAAACAAATCTCTAATATAGGGCCTTTCCAACTTCAACAAGAGAATCCGGTTGATATTTATGTAGGGTATATAATAGGTCAGGGTAGTGATCCATTAAATAGTATTACAATTGCAAAACAAAATGACCTTGCGGCTCAAAGGGCACTTGATGAAAATTTCCCGTTTGTAATAGTTGGTGTAGAAGATGAAACTAATAAAAATTATAATTTCAAACTAAATCAAAATTATCCTAATCCATTTAACCCAACTACAACAATTTCGTTTAGTTTACAATCCAAAGAATTTGTAACCTTAAAAATATATGATGTTTTGGGTGAAGAAGTGATTACTTTGGTTAATGAGGAATTAAATACCGGAAGTTATAAAAACGACTGGAATGCAACAAATCTTTCAAGCGGAGTATATTTTTACCGTTTGCAGGCGGGTAACTTTAGTGAAACAAAAAAACTTTTGTTTCTAAAATAAAAAAAATAATTTATTTTGCAAAGTAGAGTAATTATTCAAAGGAGGTTATATAAAAATGTACAAAAAACAATTTTTAGCAGTAATTTTATTGTCCTTTTTTGTTGGATTAACAACAACCGGATGGACGTCTAATGTCCAAAAAACGGGCGATAAAAATTCGAATAACATTTACACGAGCGGTGAATTTGCAATTTTTAATATTAATAATCTTAGGATACCTTTGGACAACAAAGGAGTTTTAGCCGATGTTGACCCCGGTGATGGTATTGGTACAGGTGGTACTTTTGGTAATGTCGTGTTTTTGTTTTCCGGCGGTTTTTTCCTTTCGGGGTACAATAATGAGGTGTTATGGGCAAATGGTGTTATGACTGCTTCAAGAATTGAAGATTATTTGCCCGGACCGGTTGGTACCAGCAGCTCCGATCCGAAAAACAAAGTTTATGTTGTAAAAAAGCAGGATGATTCTTTTGGTCAATCTTGGCAAGACTGGAAAGATGCTGTATTAATTGGGGCTGATTATTACGATGGAGACGGTGACGGAACATATAACCCTGTTGATTTGAATAGTAATGGAAAGTGGGAGACAACTGAAGATAGACCCGATTTAATTGGTGATTGGACTGCTTGGTGTGTTTATAATGATGGTGTACAGGCAGCACTTAGAAGATTTTCCGCCATTACGCCCAAAGGTGTTGAAATACATCAAACGGTATTTGGTTATGATTCGGATGAATTTATTGGAAATGTGATGTTTGTTCGTTACAGATTAGTAAATAGTGGTTTAGTAGCGGATCAATTTGATAATGTATATTTTGGGGCTGTTGTTGACCCCGACTTAGGGGACTCAAATGATGATTTAATAGGCTGTGATACAACTTTAGATGCCGGATTTACATATAACGAAGGAAGCGATCCAACCTATGGTGCAAAACCTCCATGTTTTATTATTGACCTTTTACAAGGGCCGGTAACTTATTTACCGGGGGTTACTTTTTTGGATGTAAACGGAGACGGGATTTATTTGGATGGTACAGATTATGCTTTAGATACAGCATGTTCTGTAGGTGGAATTCTTATGGGTGTTAAAAAATATCCGGGTGCAACAAACTTACCGGCAGCTTCGTTTACTCAATATATGGCGTCTCACCCAACGCATGGTGACCCAAATTCACATATCGAATTAAGAAACTATATGGTAGGCGGTAAAGGGAAAAATGGTGATTCGTTATATGTAAATACTTGGCCATTTGGTAATGGGTCTAATCTTGGTGTAGATACCTCAACAATTTGTGCACGATTCATGTGTAGCGTCCTGAAATAGGTTGACTTTTTTTAGTTAATAAATATAAGATTTCTCCAGATTAGATAGAAGTGATATTTTATCAATTTTAGAATAATCTTTGTAATATGCTTTCCACTTCCTTTTAAGTTCTCTGTTGATT
>JAZDHY010000127.1:0-23626 GCA_043805435.1 bacterium | reverse complement strand
TTGAAAGAGAGGGGAATTATATAACGGCAAGTTATTGTTCTATATGTTTTTACAATCACTCCCCTTCTATTTTTAAGAGAAGGGGTTGGGGGATGAGTTCCTTTTTATTACAACCATTCCCCAATTTTCACACAGTCTGTTCATGCTGGGGACCAACAAAACAAATAAAACGGGCTTCAGCCCTGAGTTTTTTCTCACTTATCGGCTTGGATGATTAAAAATTTCAACTCTATTGCTTTCTATTTCAAAATTTGGGATAAAGCAAACAGGAATGAAATATCAGTATGGTAAAAAATAGAAATGTTTATAGAAACACACAGATATTGTTTCGCGATATTTTCGTATAATTAATATTTTATGTCGCTGCTCTGCAGCCCCATTATTTCGGCATCTTTATTTTATATATACATTCCTCGCGCAATGCAGGATGATACAAATAATTTAATTATTATCTGTTTTTTTGAAATATTAATAATTAAAAAAATATTGTAAATTAGTATGGGTTAAACAAAAAAAATAATTTTTATGACAACTAATATTTATTAGCAAAATCCAAAAAAAACTATTTAATCCATACAGTTTTAATATTAACAAATTCTTTTATGCCATAGTGAGAAAGTTCGCGTCCGTATCCGGAAAGATTAATTCCTCCAAACGGCAAGCGTGGATCTGATTTAACCATCCCGTTTACAAAAACCGAACCGGCATTGATAAGGGGTATATATTTTTTTATTTTTTCGGGGTTGTTTGTCCATAAAGAAGCACCCAACCCAAAGTTAGTATCGTTGGCATAAAATATTGCTTCTTCTTCATCTTTAGCTTTAATTACAGAAGCAACCGGGCCAAATATTTCCTGATTGTAAGCAGGCTGCCCCTTTTTTACATCTGTAAGTATTGTGTGTTCATAATAAAATCCGCCGCTCAAAATTTTATTTCCGCCAAAAGCAATAGTTGCCCCTTGGTGAACAGATTCGGCAACTTGATTTTCAATTTCGCTTAATAAATCTTGTCTTGCAATAGGACCCAAATCCGTATCGTAATCAAGCGGGTTGCCAATTTTAATTTTACGCATTTTTTCAATAAACAACTGTAAAAACTGTTGGTAAACAGATTCTACAATTATAAATCTTTTTGCTGCAATACAACTTTGCCCGTTATTAAGCAGTCTGGCTGTTACTGCGGTTTCAGCAGCTTTTTCCAAATCGGAATCTTCAAAAACAATAAACGGATCGCTGCCGCCGAGTTCCATAACGGTTTTTTTTAAGTTATTACCGCATTGACTTGCCACGGATTTACCGGCAAATTCACTTCCTGTAAGTGTAATTGCCTTAACAAAAGGATTGTTGATTACATCAGTTACTTGATTAGAACCAATCAATAAAGTTCTAAAGCAATCTTTGGGAAACCCGGCATCAAAAAAAATCTCTTCAATTGCCAAAGCGCATTGAGGTACATTTGAAGCATGTTTTAATAAACAAACGTTTCCGGCCATCAAAGCCGGAGCAGCAAATCTAAAAACCTGCCAAAAAGGAAAATTCCAAGGCATAACGGCTAAAATTATTCCAAGCGGATCAAATTGCACATAACTTTCAGACGCATCTGTAGTAATAATTTCGTTTTTGAGAATATTTTGGGTGTTTTGTGCGTAATAATTACAAACCCATGCGCATTTTTCAACTTCTGCAATAGCTTGTTTAATGGTTTTACCCATTTCTAATGTTAAAATTTTACCATAATATTCTTTTTTTTCTACTAATATAGAAGCAGCTCTTTTTAATAAAATCCCTCTATCAATAAATGAAATGTTTTTCCATTGCTTCCATTGAGTATTTACATTATTAATAATTTCGGCAACATAAATGGGGCTGTATTCTTCAAATTCTTTTTCAGTTAATCCTGTTGACGGGTTAATAGATGTAATAGGCATATTCACTCCAAATTATTTTATTGCATAAATTCGCATACCACTGCTTATAAAATGATTTATTAAACGGACAATTTCAAATATTATTCTTTTTAACGGGTTTTTAGGTTTATATTTATCAGGTTCAATAATGTTAAATTTTAACAAAAAATTCATTAATAAATCGCCCTGATTGGTGATTATAATTTTACTAAATCCGGCTTCTTTAAGAAAATTGTATATTGTTTTGGGCGAAAATATGAACAGATGTCCTTTTGGCATAAAATAAAACCAATCAGCACCGCGTAATTTTCTTTCAGGGCAGTTATAGTTTCCGGTAGTCAAAAACAATAAACCATCCGGTAATAATAAATTATATACTGTTTTAAATGCCGCTTTAGGATCGGGCAAGTGTTCTATTACCTCTTTTAATGAAATAACATTATACGAGTTTTCTTTTAAAGAATTGGAAAAAACAGAATTGTTTTGTACGTTTAACCCCTTGGAAGCGGCAAAATTTACTGCAAATGAAGATAATTCAAGTCCTTGCGAGTTAAAATTTTGTTTATTTGCCTTTAGTAAAAACAAACCCATTCCGCAGCCAACATCCAAAAGCGAAAGTGTATTATTGCTTTGATTATTTACGAAACTTTTAATTGTTGAAACATCCCAATCTGAAAGAGTTGTTTTTTGACTTTCAGTTAAAAACTCGTCTTCATATTGAACGCTTTTATCAAATCCTTTGCCTGTAAAATAGTCATCATCGTATAATTTGTTAATTGCAGTTTGACTTAGCCTTGGATTAACGTAAACAAGTCCGCATTTATTGCATTTTACAATATTAAACCCCTCTTTTATATAAACAACTTTGTAGTTGTCGGAAGAGCAAAAATTACACTTTACTGTTTCAAAATTGTTATTCATTTTTTCTCGGATTAATGTTTAATTATTGTTTTGCTAACTTACAAAAAAGAAAAACAACATAATAAAAAAATCTAATATCATAAAAAAAATATTTTTCTTGTGTAATAATTTAAGTATATTTATTAAATAATATAAAACAATCGGTTTATGATATGTTAAGCAAATATTTTGCAATAAAATCGAATTATTATAATGTAGTTCCTATTAGTAAAGAAATTCGTTTGTTCTTAGTCGAAAACTTTATTAATGAAACCGATTGTAATGATGTAGAAATTTGTATAATGGAAACCCTTAACAATGTCATTAAACATTCTTACAACGAAGTTGACAATAATGAAATATTTATTGAAACAATTATTGATAAAAATGAGCTTAAAATTATAGTTGATGATAAAGGTATTTCCAGAAAAAATATTACTAAACCAACTTTAGAATATGATCCAAATAATATAATGGATTTGCCGGAAAGCGGAATGGGTTTGTATATTATTGACCAATTAATGGATGATACAAAATATTACATAAAAGACGGCATAAATACATTTGTTATGAAAAAAGCCGTTGCGTTAAACAGAGCTTATGAAAAAATATAATTTTTTTACTTTGTTGGTTTTATTATTAATAGGGTTAAATGTATTTGCTTTTGATAGCAAAAAAGTACTTGTAATTGGGGTTGTGGCCAGTAGAGGCGAAAGTAAGTGTGTAGAACAATGGCAGCCAACAGTAGATTATCTTGATTTGTTATTGGACGATTATAAAATTATTTTAAAACCATTATTATATTCAAACGTAGAAGAAATAGTGAATAAAGGAGAAATAGATTTTATTCTCTGCAATCCGGCAATGTATATAAATTATGAAATTAAAAATTATGCTACTAAACTGGCTTCTATTATATATTTACGAGGATATAAAAAAAGCGAATTTTTTGGCGGGGTTTTGTTTTGCAAAGTAGATAGAAAAATTTATAATATAAAAGATTTAGCCGAAAAAAAACTTGCATCTTCAAATAAGGCTTCTTTTGGCGGATGGGTTGCAGTTTATAAAGAGTTTATAGCAAATAATTTTGATCCTTATCAAATGTGTTCAAAAATAAAATTTTTAGAAACTCACAATTCCGTTGTTTATGCAGTAAAAAAAAATGAATTTGACGCCGGCATTGTAAGAACCGAAACGCTTGAAAGAATGCAAAAGGAAGGGATTATTAATTTAAGAGATTATAGAATTATTAATCAAAACCTGGATTACCAATATAAGATGAATTTTCATTTGCTTTTAAGTACCAAATTATATCCCGAGTGGATATTTGCCAAACTTGAAAAAACACCAAATTCGGCCGCAAAAAAAATAACCGAATTATTGTTTCAAATCAAAGAAAATTCAGAGCCGGCAATTAAGGGCAATTATACAGGATTTACTATTCCTGCTAACCTTATAATGGTTGAAAAAGATCTTAGGGATTTACGATTACCGCCTTACGAGATGTTTCCAAGGGGAAATTTTAAGTCTATTGTAAAACAAAACAATAATTTCTTAATAATTGTTATTGTACTTTTAATTTTTGCGCTTAGTATTATGATATTTACTTTTAATTTAAACCGAAAGCTAAAAATTTCAAAAAAGCTTTTAGCCAAACAATTAATAGAAAAGGAAAAAATTCAAGAAGTAATTAATGAAGAATCGAAAAAACTAAAATTGATATTAAAATATATGCCTCAAGGGTTAATTCTTGTAAGTAAAGAGAATGAAATAATTGAGGCCAATGATAGACTGTTTGATTTAATAAATATTCCAAAGGAAAAATTTATTAAAAACAGTAAAATTAAAGAGTTGTTCTTTCAGTGGGCTGATTTTAATAATATAGACCAAAATATAACTGAAAATATTATTAGAAATGTAATTGATAATAGTTCAAAAAGCACAGAATTTGCAATAAATGAAAAAATACTGGAAATACATCACAATTTTTTAACTGATGGTCGATGTATTCATACTATAACTGATATTACCGAACGAAAAAAATATGAAATGCAATTAAAAGCAAGCGAAGAACGATTTAGATTAATTGCTGAAAATTCGTCCGATATTATTTGGAATATTGATAAAAATTTTAATTTTATTTATATAAGTCCCCTAATTACAAAAGTAACAGGTTATTCGGTTGATGAATATCTTAATAAAAAACCGGAAGATGTTTTAACAAAAGAATCACTTGAAAAAGTTTATGCACTTGCTAAGGCCGGATTAGAAAATATTAACACAATAAAAAACTCTCGTCTGGAATTTGAACATTACTCCAAAGATGGAACTACTATTTGGTTTGAAACCTCAATAGGATGCATATTAAATCAGGACGGTACAATAAATTATTATACGGGTGTTTCCAGAAACATTAACGAAAAAAAGAAATTTGAAAAAGAATTGAAAGAAAACGAAGAAAAATTTAGACTTACTTTCGATCAATCACCAATTGGTGCGGTTATTATAGATCTAAATTTGGATATTAAAAAAACAAATAAAGCGTTTTGCGGCTTTTTGACTTATTCTGAAAATGACATTTGTTTGTTAAATTATGTGGATCTTTTAAGTAATGAAGAAAAAGAAAATAATATTAACGAATTGGTTGATTTTATTAAAGGCAAAAATATTAATTATAAAAACGAATATAAATTTTACACTAAAGATAAAAAAGAAGTTTGGGGTAAAATATCTGTAGGCGTAGTTAAAAACGAAAAGAACGAACCTTTATATTATTTGCATTTGATAGAAGATATAACTGAAAGAAAAAGAACGCAATTATATATAAAAGAAACAGATATGCAGTTTAGGCAAGTTTGGGAAAATTCTTTTGATGGAATGCGTTTAACAGACAGCAACGGTACAATTATTTTGGTTAACAAGTCGTTTTGTAAACTTGTAAAAATGAATGCACAAGATTTAATAGGAAAACCATTTTCGGTTATATATTTAGAAAATGAACAAAAAAAGATTTTTGAGAGGGGTTTTGAAAGATTAAGCACTCAAATTATCGAAACAAGCTTTGAACGAGAACTGACTTTATGGAATAATGAAAAAGTGTGGTTTGAGTTATCAAATTCGTACATTGAACTTGAAAACGATTCATCATTGCTTTTAAGTATTTTTCATGATATAACTAAGCGTAAAACTGCCGAAGAAGCCATTAAAAAATATTCCGTACAATTAGAAGAGGTAAACGCTTCAAAAGACAAGTTTTTTTCTATAATTGCACATGAATTAAAAAGTCCTTTCCAAGGTTCTCTTGGTATATCCTCGCTATTAGCCGAAGATATTGAAGCACTGGATAAATCGGAGATTTCTACAATGGCTGCAAGTTTAAATAAGTCGTTAAAAAGTCAATACGATTTGCTTAAAAATTTATTGGATTGGTCAAGATTGCAAGCCGGTTATATGGTTTATACACCTCAAAAGGTCGATATAAATGAACAAATCATAAAAGTAATAAAACTTTTAGAAAACAACTTTAAACAAAAAAATATAAAAGTAACTTTTCAGCCAATTAATTATGTTTATGCTATTGCCGATGAAAATATGGTATTTACCGTATTACAAAATTTAATTACTAATGCAATAAAATTTACTAATTTTAACGGAAATATTAATATAATTGTAAAAACTTTCGATAATGAAATAGAAACGAGCGTAATTGATGATGGTGTTGGAATTGACGAAAAAAAATTGGATAATATTTTTAGAATAGACAATCAACATTCAACGGTAGGTACAAATAAAGAAACAGGCACAGGTTTAGGTTTGATATTATGTAAGGAAATGATAGAGAAAAACAAGGGTAAAATTTGGGTAAAAAGTAAAGTGAACGCGGGTAGTGATTTTAGCTTTTTGTTGCCAATTTTTAACAGCTTTGAATAAGGAGCAAAAATGAAAATTCAGAACAAGATTATTCTTTTAATACTAATTATTGCTTTTATATTCTCAGCATCAATTTATTATTTTTATAAAACCGAAAACGAAAAACGCTCCCTTCAAATGAAAGAGTTAAGGGTTGAAAAAAGTGTACTTCTTGAAAAAGCAATAGATGTATTAGGTAAAAGTTTATATAATTACAGCTTCGATTATACATACTGGGATGAAATGGTATTGTATGTTAAAACCCGTGATTTAGGTTGGGCAAAAGAAAATATTGATTTAGCATTAGAAACTTTTAACTCGCAGGCGGCCTGGGTGTTTGACAAAAATTTATCATTAATATATACGGTAAATACATACAAAGATAATGATATCAATAATTTCCCTCTGTTAAAAAAACAACTTGAAAAAATGTTTTCGGCTAATTATTTCCATCATTTTTTTATTAAAACCAAATACGGATTAATGGAGATACGAACCGCCCCAATACAAAGTGGGGCAGATTACGAAAGGGTAACAACACCCGCCGGTTATTTTATTGTTGGTAGAATATGGAATAGCAGCTATATAGAGGAAATTAAGTTATTAACTCAGTCCGAAATTGAATTGATCGTTTTTGATGAAAAAAATCTAAAATCAAAAATTGATTCGGGAATAGGTGTAATTTGTTACAAATCATTAAAAAATGATCAAAACATCCCCATTGCAAAAATAATCTCTAAAGCGGAACCGCTTGGCGTGAAAGAATCGGAAAGTATCTTTTTAACACAATTTATTTATACCATTGTGTTTGCGATAGTTTTTATTGTTTTAATATTGCTGTTTTTGCTTAAATTTATAAACACTCCTTTAAAGCTCATTTCGTTAAGTTTAAGTTCGGGAAATATGAATTTACTTAAAGAATTAAAAAAAGGCTCAAACGAATTTAGTGATTTGGCAAGGGTAATAGATGAGTTTTTCACCCAAAAAATTGATTTAATTAATAGGGTAAACGAAAGAAATAAGGCTGAAGAAACATTAAAACAACATGAAGAACTTTTACATACTTTAATTGATTCGATGCCGGATATTGTATGTTTTAAAGATGGTAACGGACGCTGGCTTGAAGCAAATAAATTTGATTTGGATTTGTTTGAACTTGCAAAAGTTGATTATAGGGGTAAAAAAGATTCCGAATTGGCACAATATAGCAACTTTTACAGGGAAGCATTTCTTGCATGTGAAGATTCTGATGAAGTAGCCTGGCAATCACGAGCTATTACACGTGGCGAAGAAACAATTCCAAAGCCGGATGGTACATTCCTTGTTTTTGATATTATTAAAGTGCCTTTGTTTTTTTCTGACGGAAAACGTAAAGGATTGGTTGTTATAGGACGGGATATTACACGGCGGGTTATGTCGGAAAAAGCTTTACGCGAAAGCGAAGCTAAATATAGAAGAATATTTGAAAATGTACAGGATATCTTCTATCAAACAGATTTGAACGGAATAATTATTGAAATAAGCCCTTCAATTGAAAGGCATACAGGTTATTTTAGGGAACAATTAATAGGTAAACCAATTACCGATTTATATTATAATCCGGCCGAAAGAGAAAGATTATTGTACTTTTTAAATAAACTTGGCGAACTTACCGATTACGAAGTTGTGTTAAAACAACGCAATGGATTACCTGTTCATATGAGTGTAAATACGCATCATTTAGTAGATGTTGACGGTAAAATTATTGGTGTTGAAGGCTCGCTAAGAGATGCAACAGAAAGAAAAATTGCAGAACAGGAATTACGTAAAGCAAAGGATAAAGCCGAAGAATCTGAAACACTAAAATCCGAATTTTTAGCACAAATGTCTCACGAAATACGAACACCCATTAATGCTATTTTAAGTTTTTCCAGTTTAATAAGGGATGAACTTGAAGATAAAGTTGAACCGGATCTGCAAACGGCATTTTCTATTATTAAACGTGCCGGCAGAAGAATTATTAGAACAATTGATTTGATATTAAATATGTCGGAAATACAAACCGATACATACGATGCTCATTTTAAATTAGTTGATATTTTTGATGATATTGTTGCAAAAAATTATGAAGAATTTAAACATTATGCAAATGAAAAAAGTATTGACCTAAAAATTAATAAGTCAACAAATCAAACATACTTAATAGTTGACGAATACACAATTAATCAAATATTTAACAATTTAATTGATAATGCAATAAAATATACTATTATTGGTTCGGTTGAAGTGAATTTATTTACGGATAAGCAGCATAGACTTAATGTAGAAGTAGTAGATACGGGAATTGGAATATCGCCTCAATATCTGTCAAATCTTTTTACCCCGTTTTCGCAGGAAGAACAAGGGTACACTCGTAAATATGAAGGGAACGGATTGGGGCTTGCGTTGGTTAAAAAGTATTGCGAATTAAATGGTGCTGAAATTGAAGTTGAAAGTGAAAAAGGGAAAGGTACAACGTTTAGGGTCGTTTTTGAAAGAAAATAATTATTTACATGCTTGTTTTGGAAATTTTTGTGTTTTGTTATTTATTGTTCAGCTTCTTTTGGGTTGTACTATTTTTGGACAAGATTCTATTAAAAGTCAAGCAATTAGACCAACGGAAATATGGGCAAAAAAACCATTGGTAAGATCTGTGTATCCCCCTTATCCTTTAATGGCGGGTTTTTTATTGGTAAAAGAAGCCAACGAAGGGGATCCTTTTGCCCAACACGAACTTGGAATTAGATATATTATGGGAAACGGTTTTCCCGCTGATACGGCAGTAGGTATTAGCTGGTTAAAAAAGGCAGTTACATCAAATATACCGGCAGCCCATTTTAATTACGGTATTATGCTAACCAATGGTACCGGAGTAAATTGGAATCCGTTTGAGGCTTATTTACATTTTAAGTTTGCCGCTGAATCCGGAATGCCGGAAGGGCAATATATGCTTAGTACCTTTTATATTGATAATTATGTAGTAAACCGTAATATTGCAAATGCTTTTTATTGGCTGCGGTTATCTGCCAACTCGGGATTTTTACCTGCTAAAAATTTAATTAGCGAACTTGAAAAAAGCGGATATACCGCACCGGATGATACCTCTGGACAAATACCTAATAAAGCCGATAAGGAAACTCGCGATCAACAAACTACAATCTTCGATTCAGGTTTGGCAATTGATTTTTTAAATTTTGAGAAGGATTCGTCCTCAAATAAAAAAGAAGATTTGTTGGTTAATTTATTGCATAAAAAAAGTCTTGACGATATTAAAGAGTTTGTGGGTTGCGTGATAGTTGAAAAAAACGATTCAATTGACTCTGTTAAAAGCCAAATGATAATTGAAAATGCCGCCAAAAATGGAAGTCCGGAAGCTATTTTTATTATTGCAAATCAGAATTTTGCCGGCAATAATAACGTAATTGAGGTTATTGAAGAATATTTAAAAGCATTACGTTTAGGTTATAATAAAGCCTTTTTTAACATTAATAAAATAATTACAACCAAAAATTTTAAAGATGAACTAACCAAAAAAGTATCAAAAAAAGACCCATCCGCATTATATGTTATTTCGCAATTACGGCTTGGGAATTTAATGTTTGAAATAACTTTTGAACAAGCGGTTGATTATCTAAAAACAGCAGCATTTAAGAAAAACGTAAATGCATTAAACGAACTTGGGTTGTCGTATTATTCCGGCAAATATGTTGATAAAGATAAAACTGCAGCAATTGCTCTTTGGAATGATGCAATTAAACTTGGCGATAATGAAGCCAAACAAAGAATTATTTTAACTAAAATGATTGACGGTTATGAAACCGTTTTAGTTGATGATGTTATGTATTTAAAATTTGAAGAAGAAAACGGTTCGGTTTTGGCGTGTCCCGCCCTTGGATATGCCTACGAAAGAGGAATATTTGTTCCTTGCAAAAAAAATCTTGCAATGCAATATTATAGAAAAGGAGCACATAGGGGAAACCAGTACGCATTTACATTATTAAAAAGATTATATGATGAAATAAGACCAAATGATGAAGATTTTATAATTTATAACCAGGAATAATATGAAATATGTAAAAGAAAAGATGTTAAACACACTATTGGAAAGCTATGAAAAATATAGCGAAAAAAAATTATTTAACAAAAGATTTACACATGCCGAAATTAAAGATGCTATTAATTGTCTAAAGTTAAATAGACTATTTACGGTTGAACTGCTTGGTAAATCTATTGAACAAAGAGAAATTAATTTAGTAAAATTTGGAGATGGGAAAATAAAAGTACTTCTGTGGTCGCAAATGCATGGCGATGAACCTACTGCAACAATGAGTTTTTTTGACATTTTTAATTTTTTTACCAAAGATGATAACTTTAATGAAATAAGAAATTATTTGCTTCAAAATATAACATTTTATTTTGTCCCTCTTCTAAATCCGGATGGTTGTGAAAAAATGGATAGGCGTAATGCTGCCGGAATTGATATTAATAGAGATTTCCTGCGGCTGCAATCACCCGAATCGGTAATTTTAAAAGAATTGGCTTCCAAAACAGAACCGGATTTTGCATTTAATATGCACGATCAGGATTATAGGTGGTCTGTTGGAGATACGGCTAATTTGGCAACTATTTCGTTTTTAGCACCTGTTTGTGATAAAGAAAAATCAATAAGTGAAATACGCAAAAATGCAATAAAATTAATTAGTGCTTTAAATAAAGATTTGGCATTTGTTGTTGAGGGTAGAACAGCACGTTATCCTGATGATTACGAACCGCGTTCGTTTGGAGATAATTTTTCCAAAGATTATAGTACAATTTTAATTGAATGCGGAAGAAATCCGGGAGATATAAATAAAAACTTTACCCGCAGACTGAATTATGCTGCTTTGTTAAATGCCTTTATGCTTATTGCCGATGAAAGTTACACAAATGCTTCAATTGATGAATATTTTGCTATTCCCACAAATGGTAATTTTTTATACGATTTAATTTTAAGAAACGTTACTTATAAAACCGCTGATACTTCTGTACAAATAGATGTTTGTATAAATAGAGAAGAAACTTATTACGCCAAAGAAAGAATCCCTTATCTAAAAAGCAATATAGAAGATATTGGAGACTGTAGCAACGTAAAAGGAATTGAGGAAATAAACTGTACAGGTTTAACAATTAAAACAAAAGGTTTGTTAAAAGAAATTTGTGATACCGAACGTTTAACAGAAATTGAAATTGGGGAATTATTATCACAAGGATTATTGTTTGTTAAAACAAAAAATAATAGTACCAAACCATATGTAAACGTACCAATTAATTATTGTTCCGAGTATAATCAAAAATATGACATTTTCGATTTAGGATGTCCTGCAAACTTTGTATTAACTAAAAATGATGTAGTTAAATATTTGGTTTTTAATGGTGAGTGTAAAAGTATTAACAACACCAACGAAATTGTTGTCAACGGCTTACACTTTATTTAATAATAAAGTGTAATATTAAAAAATAATTAGCTTTTATAATAAATCAACACACCTTTAGTTAAATAAGGTGTGTTGATTATTTTTTGAAAAAAATGTTACAATTTTATTAATCCCGGATTTTGCATTAGATATTATTATATTCTAAATTTCTTATACCAACCAGATAACAAGATAGTTGGAAAAACAGTTGTTTGGCAATAATGCAATTCGGTTTTTTAATACAAATATTTCTTTGCTTCTAAAGTTAAATAAACTGTATTAAAATTTGGGTAAAAAGAAGCCATTTTGTTAACAAAAACAATATTATCCTTTCTGGATTATTTAATACCAAATAACATATTATTATATAAGGCGTTAACGTGTATTTATTACTCGGCAGAACAAACGCCCAGTGCAAAGTTTGTGACCATACGTACCACCACAAAAACCGGAACTCCGGACGTGTTCAACTTATAAGGATATTATTTTACGACTTTTTATAAAATTTCAAATTACAACACCGTCCGGTCATCTATCCGGCTTAATATAAACGTAAATATACTGCCTAATTTGAATGTCTGTTTAGTATTAGATGAGACCCAATCCGTTTTTTAACAATACATTAATGATATTTAGACTTATCTAACAAAAATCAATTAATTACGTAATTACGCTAAAAGCTTTTCAGAACATTAGCTTTTGGCACCATTCGTCTCTGTTTCAATCCCTAAAGCCTAATAACATAACATGAATTAATTAGTTTAAATTGTCATATTTATCGGCTTTTGACCGGCAATATTATAAGTGACGGGGTTATAATTACCTGTATATTTATGGTCAAGTTACATAAAAGTGTTTAACCATCTAATAATTATTACACAAGTTGGATCAATTTAATCGATTAGTTATTCTCCACCAAATGGATTAGTTCCCTTTTCATCCCTTTGCCCGATTGATTTACCATGCGCCGTAATGTATCTTATAATGTGTTCAAAAAAAGGTTTAAGATAAAAAAACAAAACCACAATTAATGAATGATTATTTAAAACTCAAATAAATATTAAATAATAAGGGAGAACAAATGAAAAGAATATTATACTTAGGACTTGCTTTAGTTATGATGATGATTATAATTAAACCAATAAGTGCCCAGGACCGCGGATTTGGATTGGGATTAGTATTAGGTGAACCAACCGGATTAAGTGCAAAACTGTGGACATCAAAAGTTAACGCTTTTGATTTTGGACTTGGCGTTTCTGTAGGCGGCGATCGAATATCGTATAAAGGCAATTATGATAATGGAAGCAGGGTACATTTTCATATGGATTATTTATGGCATTCATTTAGTGCAATAAGTTCAACCGAAAGATTTCCGCTTTATTACGGAATTGGCGGCCGGTTTAACAGTGGCGGTGGATATGACGGATCGTTTGGAGTAAGAGGAGTATTGGGAATTGCATGGCTGCCTCGTTCAACACCGCTTGATATATTTGTTGAATTAGTACCGGTTTTACAGTTAACAGCAACTACGGGATTTGGATTTGATGCCGGAGTTGGAGTAAGATATTTCTTTAATTAAAAAAATAATTGTGCACATTTTAAAACATAAGGAAACAAAAATGAAACTATTTACATCCATATTAATACTACTTTTGGGCTTAACTCAGTTAGGTATAGCTCAAGACTTTGTCATACCGCAAAAGAAAAATGTAATGTCCGGTGTTTTTGGAATTACAGGAGAAGGCGGAGTAACCTTAGGATTTACCGACTATACAACTAAAAAAATAAATTATACAGGTAAAGCCTCGCTAGAATATTATTTCCCATCAACAGGACAGGGAAATTTTGGAATAAGAATATTTGGACAAACAGGATTTATTGCAGGTAAAGATGCCCCAATTCAATCCGGCAATGCCACAAATGAATTTTCTACTAAAATTGAAATGTATGGCGGCGGTGCTTTTTATACGCTTTCAATTGGCGACGCAGTTTATCCATGGGTAGGTTTTGGTATTTCAAATCTATGGTTTTATCCAAAAGACGGTAACGGAAACAAATTGCGGGGATATGTAGCAAAAGAATACTACACGCATATGTTAGGTTATAACGCAGATGCCGGAGTAAAAATTATGGTATCAAAAAGCGTAAGTTTTAATTTTGCCGCCGGTCTTGTTGTAGGCACCAAAGATTTTCTTGATGATATAAAGATCGGTTCAAATAATGATCTGTTTTACACTTTAACCGCAGGGTTATCGTATAATTTTGGAAGAGAAAAAGATGATGATGGTGATGGAGTACCTAATTCGGAAGACATGTGTTACAGCACTCCAATTGGTATAATAGTTGATGAATTCGGCTGCCCTTTTGACAGTGATAAAGATGGTATATCTGATTATCTTGATAAATGTGCTGATACACCTGCCGGCGTAAAAGTAGATGCAAACGGATGTCCGCTTGATTCGGATAATGACGGTATAGCCGATTATCTTGATAAATGTTCTGATACACCTGCAAGTGTAAAGGTTGATAAAGATGGTTGCCCGCTTGATTCGGACGGTGACAAAGTTCCAAATTATCTTGATAAATGCCCCAACACGCCACTTGGTGTAATAGTTGATACTGATGGTTGTGAAATCAAACCGGAAATAAAAGATACTGTTGTTATTGTACAACCGGCCGAAATAGAATCGCTAGTGCTTAGTGGTGATGCAAATTTTGAATTTAATAAATCAAACCTATTGCCTAATGCTCATACTGCCCTTGAACCGCTAGTAACAACAATGAAAAGTCATCCAAATTATATCTGGGAAATTGGCGGACATACTGATGGTATAGGTTCGGCAAGCTACAATAAAAAACTATCTAAACAAAGAGCTCAAGCAGTTGTTGATTATCTTATTAGCAGAGATGTTAAAAGAAATAGTCTTAAAATAGTTGGTTACGGAAAAGATAATCCTATAGCAACCAATGATACGGTTGAGGGACGTTCAATGAATAGACGAGTAGAAGTAAAAGTGCTATCAAAAGATAATAAATAGATTAATAAGTGATTTTACAATAAAAGCGGCATAACAACCGCTTTTGTTTTATGTTAAAATAATTAAAAATATTACAAATATATAAGTTATTGGAAAATTAAAATGAAAAAGTTATCAAATATAATTCTTATTTCCTCGTTGGTATTATCCGTATTTGTTTATGGATGCAGCGCAAGTAATGCCGTAAAGGGTGGAGTAATAGGCGGTGTAGGTGGTGGTTTAGTAGGTGGTATAATTGGGCATTATGCAGGCAATACCGTTGTAGGTGCCATAATAGGAGCCGCTGTTGGTGGTACTGCAGGTGCTTTGATTGGAAATTATATGGATAAACAAGCCGAAGAAATGCAAAATGATATTGCAGGAGCACAAATAGAAAGAGTGGGCGAGGGTATAAAAATTACCTTTGACTCTGGAATTTTATTTGCAACAAATTCTTCCGCGTTACAGCCTGAAGCAAAAACAAATATAAATAAACTTGCAGTAATTCTAAAAAAGTATCCCGATACTAATATTTTAGTAACAGGTCATACCGATTCGGATGGTACGGAGCAATATAATCAATCTTTGTCCGAAAAAAGAGCAAAAGCAGTATCAGACTACACCGAAATACAAGGAGTGCCTTCATCACGATTTTCGGTTGTGGGACTTGGAGAAAATGAACCGGTTGCATCAAATGACACCGAAGATGGAAAGCTTACAAATAGACGTGTAGAAATTGCTATTTTTGCAAATGATAAATTAAAAAAAGCTGCAGAAGAAGGCGGGTTAAATTAATAGCTTAAAATCTAATTATTTAATAAAAAGGTTAGCAAATTAAATGAGAATTATGATGAAAACAATAAATAATACCCCTCTTGCTTTAGCTTTTGTTATAGTAGTAGTTGTATTTCTTTTATTTTGCGGCGGTGCCGTCACAATGACAATGATGAATAATGGAAAATTTGGAACCGGTTTTATGAACAATATAGGATGGTTATGGATACCGACTATTGCAGCCTTTTTTTTGAGTGTTTTGTTAGGCTGGGCAATATTTTGGAAAAAAGAATAAATATCTTTAATATTTATAACAGAAGCTAATTTAAATAAAAACTTCCATTGGATAAACCATGAATGAAATAATAATGGCACAACAAAAAAAGTCAGTCTTTAAGAACAAGTTAATTCCTTGCTTAAACTTTTTGAGGAATTGTACTTTAAAGAAAACAAGAGATGTTGATGATTCCATGGATTTATTACAAAATATTTTGTTAAAAGTATTTAACTGTTTTGATAAATATTTAAAAGGCCCTAATATAAAAAATTGGCTTTAAAAATTATGCCAAATATATTTATAAATATTTATCTCAAAAAAAAGAAACAATTAGCACAGTTTAATTACAATGATATTTAAAAATTTAATAAAAATATTAAATTGAAGGATGTAAATTGAAAGAGAATAAGAAGTTGAGGAATAATAAATATTTGATTTTTTTTATTGTAATAATATAATTGCATAAATAATATTAATTGTTTAAGTTGATAATAGGTAAATTTATTGCAATGAGTAGATTTCTTTCCGTTATTAAAAAAATTCAATCTTTTTATTTATTCATTCCTTATGAACATATTTTATGAATTTTAGGTATAAGGTATTATGAAAACACAAGGTATTTCAAAACAATCTTCAGTTAAAAAAAAGCAAAACGGCATAGAAGTTCCCCTCTCAAATAATCCTTCTTATGTAGTAGGAATTGGGGCATCAGCCGGCGGACTGGAGGCCATTGAAAGATTCTTTGGAAACATGGTCCAAAATTCGGGTATGGCATTTGTTGTAGTATCTCATTTGGATCCGAATCATATAAGTATTATGCCCGAACTTATTCAAAAGTCAACAAAAATGAAAGTATTCCAAGCTGAAGACGGGATGGTAATTGAACCTAATTATGTATATGTTGCACCGGCTAATAGAGATATTGCGGTATTTCATGGGGTTATTCAATTAATTGAACCTCTTGAAGCCCATGGATTCCGACTTCCAATAGACTATTTCTTTAAATCTTTATCCAAAGACGTAGGAGAAAAAGCAATCTGTATAATTTTGTCCGGTATGGCTTCGGATGGTACAGCCGGATTAAAGGCTATAAAAAGCGAATTAGGCCTTGTGATAGTCCAAGATCCAAAATCAGCAAAATTTGATGGTATGCCTAGTAGTGCAATTAAAACAAGGTTGGTAGATTATATCCTTGCACCGGAAGAAATGCCAAATCAACTAATTAAATATATTTCCACAAGTATTAATGGGGTTTTATTAGATAAAGAAATATCGAATGGAAAAATATCAGACTCATTTCAAAAAATATTTATTTTACTAAGAAACCATACAGGACATGATTTTTCTCTTTACAAACAAAATACAATTTGCAGACGTGTAGAAAGAAGAATGAACAGTGCGCAGTTAGATACCCTACCTAATTATATCCGGCTGCTTCAGGAAAACCCAAACGAAATAGATAATTTATTTAATGAACTTTTAATTGGCGTTACAAACTTTTTTAGAGATTCGGAGGCTTTTGAAAAAATTAAAAATATTTTATATGAACTTGTAAAAAACAAACCCGATAATGGTCACATACGTATTTGGGTGCCAGGATGTTCGACTGGGGAAGAAGCTTATACAATTGCAATAGTTTTGCGTGAATGTATTATTGAACTAAAAAAATATTTAAATGTGCAAATATTTGCAACCGATATTGATGAAAAAAATATTGAAAAGGCACGGTTGGGTACATTTTTAGGGATTGAAATAGACATAAGTAAAGAACGTTTGAATGATTTTTTTACCATAGAAGGAAATTCATATCATATCCGTAAAGAGATTAGAGAAATGTTGGTATTTGCTACTCAAAGTATTATTAAAGATCCTCCATTTACAAAACTGGATTTAATTTCCTGCCGAAATCTGCTGATATATTTTAATAGTGAATTACAAAAAAAAGTGATTCCTCTTTTTCATTTTAGTCTTTTACCTAACGGAATACTATTCCTTGGTTCTTCTGAAACAATAGGCGGTTTTGTGGATTTATTTACAATGGCTGATAAAAAATGGAAAATATATAAAAGAAGAGATACTATTTATTCAACAAAATTATTTGTTGAATATCCGGTTTCGCGAACCATAGAAAGAGCACAGGAAATTAATCCAAGCATTAAAAAAATTGAAACAACAAATATTGCTCGGCTGGCAGAAAAAGTTATTTTACAAAATTATTCCCCAAGCTGTGCTATTATTATGGAAAATGGGGACATAATATATATTCACGGAAAAACAGGTAAATACCTTGAACTGCCACATGGAGAAGCAAAATTAAATATATTCGAGATGGCTTGCGAAGGGCTGCAGCAAGAACTTTCATCGTTAGTAAGAAAAGCATTGGCAGGCAAAAAACCGCTTACAAGTGAAGGGATAAAAGTAAAATCAAATGGATTAAATCACTCATTAAATCTTACTGTTAAACCGATAAAAGAACCGGCTGAAATGCAGGGAACTTTATTGATTATTTTTGAGGAATTTTTACAGCCAAAAAAAATGTTGGCTGCCCAAAACATTAAAACCGAAAAAAATTCGGATGGTATTATTAAGGAACTAACCCGCGAACTAAAAACAACCAAAGGGAATCTTAAATCAACAATAGAAGAACTGGAAACTTCAAACGAGGAACTTAAATCAACCAACGAAGAGATGCAATCGACTAATGAGGAAATGCAAAGCTCAAATGAAGAATTGGAAACATCCAAAGAGGAATTGCAATCGTTAAATGAAGAATTGATTACTGTTAATACCGAACTTCAAAACAAAAATGACGAGCTATCGGTTATTAATAATGATATGAAAAATTTATTGGATAGTTTTGATATACCAACTATCTTTTTAGATAATAATTTGTTTATTAAAAGGTTCACCAATCATGCAACTAAAATTGTAAATCTTATTCCTACAGATATTGGAAGACCTATTACCCATATTGCATCAAATCTTAAATATGAAAGGTTAATTGAAGATACAAAAGAAGTTTTACGGACACTTATATTTAAAGAAATTGAAGTACAAAGCAAAGACGGATATTGGTATCAAATGCGAATATTACCTTATAGAACAACCAGTAATTTTATTGACGGGGTTGTGATTACTTTTACTGATATTAATAATTTAAAGAATATTTACGAAGAAATTAGTAAACTTAATAAAGAAATAAAAATGGCGCAGGAATATGCGGATAATATAGTAGATACTGTAAGAGATTCGCTATTAATATTAAATCATGAACTTAAGGTTCTTTCGGCAAATAGATCTTTTTACAAAATGTTTAATACCAATATTGAAAAAACAGTTGGTAAATATATTTTTGAACTTGATGACCAAAATTGGGAAATTCCGGAATTGCGCGAACTATTAGAACAAATAATACCCGAAAAAAATGGTTTTGAAGATTACGAGGTTGAATACAATTTTGCCGATGGGGGCAGTAAAAAAATATTATTAAATGCTCGTCAAATATATCATAAAGATAAAGATGAAGATACAGCAACAAAACTAATTCTTCTTGCATTTCAATACCTAAGTATAAAAAAGAGTTAAATATGAAACCACAAAAAAAAGAATCGCAAAAAGTTAGCAGCATTAAAGCAGCCGAAACAATAGATACAAAACCACAAAAACCGGTTGTTGAAAAAATGGAAGATATTCAAAGACTGGTACATTTACTTCAAATTCATCAGGTGGAATTGGAACACCAAAACGAAGAGCTTAGAATTACGCAAGAAGAATTGGAAGTATCAAGGAATAAATATGTAAATCTTTACGATTTTTCTCCAACCCCATACTTTACGTTAAATGAGGATGGGTTGATTAAAGAAGTAAATTTAAGCACCAGCCAAATGTTTGGGATTGAGAGACGTAAATTAATAGGTAAAAATTTTAATACGCTGTTATTGCAAGAGGAAAAAGAAAATTTTAATTATTTTATTAAAACCGTGTTTAAAACCGCAACTAAACATAAATGCGAACTAAAATTAAAAAACAAAACTAATTTAATATATCACGTTTTATTGGAAGGATTAGAAATAGTTGACTTGCTTGAACCGGAAAAAAAATGTCAAATTGCATTAATTGATTTAAGTGAATATAAAAGAATAGAAGAGAACTTAAGAAAAACCACCGAAGAATTAACATTATTAAATGCAACTAAAGATAAATTTTTTTCGATTGTTGCCCATGACTTAAGGAGTCCTTTTCATGCATTATTAGGCTTATCGGAAATGCTTGCATTGGACGGTGAAAAATTTTCGTATGACGAGATTAAATCGTTTAGTAGCGGACTAAATGCTAATTTGAAAAATCTTTACGGTTTATTGGATAATTTGTTAAAATGGGCAATGATGCAAAGGAATTTGGTAACTTTTAAACCGGTTAAACTAAATCTTTTAGAAACTATTAACGCAGTAATTGAAATTGCAAAACAAGGTATCAAAAATAAGGGTATTATTATATCTAATACTATTAAAAAAGATGTATTTGTGTTTGCCGATCCCGCTATGCTTGTATCAACAATTCAAAATCTGATAACAAATGCAATAAAATTTACTAATACATCAGGAAAAATAACTGTTTATGCATGCGAAAAACAAAATTTTGTTGAAGTAAGCATACATGATACAGGCATTGGTATTAATATAGATAATTTTGACGAATTATTTAATTTTGAATCACTTTATACAACCAAAGGAACTGACGGCGAGAAGGGTACTGGCCTTGGACTGGCTTTGTGTAAAGAATTTATTGAACAAAACGGCGGTAAAATTTGGGTTAATAGCCAAGTTGGAAAAGGTACAAAAATTTCGTTTACTTTGCGCAGGCAATAATATAATGGTAAATAATTTTTTGTGTATAATAACTTAAAACTAAGTTTGTTCTGTTCATTTTATGGTATATCCCACTGCTTTAATTAATAAAAGTATCCCTCTAAAAAGTACATTACCCACCTCCAAAAACTAATCCACTTTTCATCCTAATGGAGTATTGCTGAGGTGAAATTAATTGTTTAAATAGTGTTGTAAAAAAAAGCAGAATAACTGCTAAAATATGTTCGTTTTAGTACTGTAAGTACAAACAAATTATAAACCGGAATTTGCTGCTTGCCTAAAACAAAGTTGATTTCCGTTGCAGGAAATTACACTTAATTGGAGATGATAATAATGAAAAAAAAAGAAATAAACATTGCGCAAAAAACTCTTCCCAAATCACCTACAAGCATTCAAGGGTTTGACGAAATTACGGGTGGAGGATTACCAAAAGGAAGACCAACTCTTGTATGCGGGGGGGCAGGCTGCGGAAAAACATTATTTGCCATGGAATTTCTTGTGCGGGGTGCTACACTATTTAATGAACATGGTGTATTTGTTTCGTTTGAGGAAACTTCGGACGAACTAACAGCAAACGTTGCATCATTAGGTTTCGATTTGGGAACACTTGTAGGACAAAAAAAAATATGGTTAGAGCATATTGATGTTGAACGCGGCGAACTTGGAAAAATTGGCGAATATGACCTAAAAATGTTGTTTTTGCGCGTGCATAACGCAATTGAAAGTATTGGGGCTAAAAGGGTTGTGTTGGATACAATGGAGGCACTTTTTACAATAATACCCGATAGAAATGCCGTGCGAGCCGAATTACATAAATTATTCAGCTGGTTAAAAAAGAAAGGTGTTACTGCTGTAATTACTGGAGAAAGAGGAGAAAACACATTAACGCGTCAAGGTTTGGAAGAGTATGTTTCCGATTGTGTTATTCTTCTCGATCATCGTGTGGATGAACAATCATCAATCCGTCGATTAAGAATTGTTAAATATCGCGGGTCAACACATGGAACAAACGAATATCCTTTTATTATTGATGAAGACGGCTTTTCTGTTTTACCTATTACTTCACTTGGTTTGGATTATTTTTCTTCTAACGAAAGAATCTCGACCGGTATCCCGCGTCTTGATACAATGCTTTCGGGGAAAGGTTACTATCGTGGAAGTACTATTTTAATTTCGGGTACGGCAGGAACAGGTAAAACAAGCCTTGCAGCAAAATTTGTAGATGCGGCTTGTAAAAGAGGAGAACGAGCTGTGTTTTTTACTTTTGAAGAATCTCCAAATCAGCTTCTGCGAAACATGAATTCAATTGGAATAGATTTAGATAAATGGGTTAAAAAGGGATTGCTGCAATTCCACGCGGCTCGTCCAACTCTTTACGGGCTTGAAACCCACCTTACAACAAGTATAAAATTAATTAATAAATTCAACCCGACTGTTGTTGTTCTTGACCCGATAAATTCGTTTGTCGTTGGTAAAAATCAAGTGGAAGTAAATACAATGTTAGTGCGTCTTGTTGACTTTTTGAAGATGAAACAGATTACAGCGTTTTTTACAAGTTTAACTACAAACGGGGCTAATGTTGAAAGTACCGATGTATATGTTTCTTCTTTGATTGATACATGGCTGCTGCTGTTATATATTGAAAAAGGCGGGGAGCGGAACAGGGGTTTGTATGTCCTCAAATCGCGCGGTATGGCACACTCAAATCAAATTAGGGAATTTAAGCTTACAGAACAGGGGGTTGAATTGCTTGATGTTTATGTGGGTTCCGAAGGGGTTTTAACAGGCTCGGCACGATTATCACAAGAAACAAAAGACGAAGCCGAACAATTGCTGCGCCAGCAGGAAATAGGGCGGAAACAGTCGGGTATAGACCGCAAACGTGAAGCGATGGAAGCACAAATTGTGGTTATTCGTTCGGAATTTGAAAACCAAAAATCGGAAGCACTAAAGGCAATTGGAATTGAAACGGCAATAAATGAAAGATTTATTCAGGATAAAGCTAAAATGTCCAAAAGTCGTGAGGGGGATATTGAAACTAAAACAAACAAAACCCATAACGAAGAAGGTTAAACCCGAATTTTGCATTAGAGAATAATAGAATTGATATTTTTAATCACCTAAGCGAGAGAAAAATTATGTCACCTCGATAGGGTTTTTACAAATTTTTTTTCTCGTTTTTGCTATAATCATGTCATCCCTACGGGATTATAAATTACCACATAAAATATTATTATACAAGGCGTTAACGTTTATTTATTACACACAAGCACTTCGGAGGTGATGTCGTATAAGTATAAAAACCGAACTCACCCGTCTAAAATTCACCCGAGTACCGCCCCGTGCCCCAATGCTGTCAATTTAATGTAGCGTCCTGAAATAGGTTGACTTTTTTTAGTTAATAAATATAAGATTTCTCCAGATTAGATAGAAGTGATATTTTATCAATTTTAGAATAATCTTTGTAATATGCTTTCCACTTCCTTTTAAGTTCTCTGTTGATT
>JAZDHY010000126.1:0-51794 GCA_043805435.1 bacterium | reverse complement strand
AATCAACAGAGAACTTAAAAGGAAGTGGAAAGCATATTACAAAGATTATTCTAAAATTGATAAAATATCACTTCTATCTAATCTGGAGAAATCTTATATTTATTAACTAAAAAAAGTCAACCTATTTCAGGACGCTACATTGGTTTTTGGCTAATGACATGTAACCCTTAACAGGGTTATTAAGGCTTATAAGATTAAAATTTTATATTGTTGTGTCCTGAAATAGGTTACTATTTTATTTTTTCGAGTTTACTTTTTTAGGATGCTACACATGGTTAATAACAGCGTTCATACTCCCTTTGGGGGAGTATGAACAACTTCCCCCGATCAATAAATCCCTAAATCACTAAAATGAAATAAAAATCCTTAACAAATAAAAATGGTTATTATTATTCATATCTAAGCGCATTAACGGGATTTGATAAAGCTGCTTTAATTACATAAACGGAAACTGTTGCAACTGTAATTATAAAAACTAAAACAAGCGGAATAATAAACAAACTTACCGAAATATCCATTTTGACGGCAAAAGATTCAAGCCATTTTAAGATAAAGAAATATGAAAGCGGAACACACAACACAAAAGCAATTAAAATAAGTACAATAAAATCTTTTATTAATAGAATAATAATATTAATTACTTTTGCACCTAAAACTTTACGAATACCAATCTCTTTAGTTTTTTGAACAACCATAAACGAGGATAATCCTAAAACACCTAAGCAGGTAACAAATATTGCTAAAAAGGCAAAAATAGAAAAAACCTTGCCAAAAAGTTCATCGGGTTTATACTGTTGATTATAATATTCATCAAGGAAAAAATATTCAAAAGCATTGCCGGGGAAAAACTGGTTATATTTTTTTTGTAATGTTTTAATTAAGGCCGTTGGATTATCTTGATGAAATTTCATAACCAAACAACCTCTGGAATCTCTTCCGGTTGGCAGATATCTAAAAATATGAGGTTCAAAAGCTTGCTTTAATGATTGTTGATGGTAATTTTTGAGAACACCAACAACCGTATAAATAACTTCCCAATAACTTACTTTTTTACCAATAGCGTCTTCGGCATTTTTAAACCCAAGCCATTGTGCGGCGGTTTCGTTTAAGATTAAAGCACTTGAATCGGCAGGAAAATCTAAAGAAAAATTTCGTCCTGCTGCCAGTTTTAATTTAAACACATCTACAAAGTCTGCATCCATACCAACAATTTGATAATTTTTGTTTTCGTCGCTCCCAACACGGAATATTCCACCTGCATCCCATAACACTTGTTTGCCGGGTACTTCCGTTACAAAACAAAATTTTGATACAAGAGAATTTGAAATTAATTCTTCTTTTAGTGTTTTATATTTACTTGCTAAAGTTTTATCTTTAACCCTGGGGGCGCGAACAACAAGAATTTTTTCTCTATTAAAACCGGGTTCGTAATTTTTCATAAAGTTTAGCTGTTCAAAAATAGCCAAAGTAAAAGTAATCAATGCAATTGCCATAACAAATTGTACAACAACAAGTCCTTTTCGTAAACTAAATTTTCCCCGTGTAGAGCTGCCAAGTTTGCCTTTTAAAACAACCGATGGTTTAAATGATGACAACATAAGTATTGGATATAGTCCTGAAAGAAAAATACCGACAATAAAAATTATAACCATAGCAAGCCAAAACCAACTTTGATTCCAAATGGTGTACGAGTTTGGAACACCGGTAATATTGCTAAACTCGGGAAGGAATATTAAAATAAGTAATAAGGTTAAAAATACCGCTAATATGTTAACTAATATTGTTTCAAAAAAGAACTGAACAATAAGTTGAAAACGAGAAGCACCAACAACTTTTCTAAGTCCAACTTCTCGTGCTCGTGTTAAAGAATGAGCGGTTGATAAATTGATATAATTAACCCAGGCAATTAGAATTACTAAAATTGCAATTATGGATAAAAAGTCCACAGTATCTTCATCACCATTTACTTCAAATTCCTGCTGATAAGTAGAATTAAGATGGATAGACGTTAATGGTTGAAGTATTAAATCCATTCGTAAATTATATACTTTCCAATATTCGTTAATCTCTTTATCAAGAAAAGCAGTCAATTTTTTATTAAATCCGGCCAAATCTGCATTTTTTTTGAAAAGGAGATAAGTGTACCAGCCTGAATCGCCCCACGATTGTTCCACCTCTTCACCAAATTTTGCAATTAAACTTTTATAAGATAGGAGGAAATCGAATTTAATATGTGAGTTTTCGGGAATGTCTTCAAAAACTCCGGTAATTTGATAAATAGTTCTTTTATCAATACTAATTATTTGATTAATGGGGTCTTTATTACCAAAATATTTTTTTGCCATTGAGCTGGAAATAAACGCCTTGTTTGGCTCGGAAATTCCGGTTAAAGGGTCACCTTTAATAAATTTGAATTTAAAAATAGAAAGGAATTCCTTTTCGGCAAAAAAGATACGTTCTTCAAAAAACATCTTATCTTCATAAGCAACAGTACCAACAGTTCTAAAAACACGGCCTACTTTTTTTACTTCGGGAAACATTTCCCTAACAAGAATTCCAGCCGGGGGACAGCAAGAAGCAAAGCGAACTGCCTGCCCATCCTTATCTGTTCTTTCGTAACGAAGTCTATAAATCCTTTCACTGTTAGGTTGAAAGCGATCATAACTTTTTTGGAAATTCACGTAATGCAAAATTAAAAGAAAAACGGTCATTCCAATTGTAAGACCAAAAATATTTATAAATGAAAACAGTTTGGTCTTTATTAAATTTCTTATGGCAGTATTAAAATAATTTTTTAACATATTTTTTCTTCACTATTCATATTTTAAGGATAATATTGGATTTGCAACAGCGGCTTTAATTGCTTGATAACTAACAGAGACCAAGGCAATAATAATAGAGGACAAACCTGAAATAATAAATACGGAATAATCAAGTTCTATTCTGTATGCAAAATTTTGCAGCCAAAGGTCAATTAAATAATAAGCTGTTGGAAAAGCAATTACGTTTGCAATAAATAAATATTTTAAAAATTCTTTTGTTAATAATAAAAGTATTGATTTTATAGATGAGCCTAAAACCTTTCTAATTCCTATTTCTTTTGTCCTTTTTTCTGCAGTAAAAGCAGCCAAACCAAACAAACCTAAGCAGCCAATCATAATTCCCAAAATAGAAAAAGCGGCAAATAATTTGCTTGTTCTTTCTTCGCTTTGGTACAACCGATTATAATCTTCATCAAAGAAGGAATATTCAAAATTTTGGCCGTCAGCAAAAGATGTCCATACTTCTTTAATTGATGATACCGATTCTTTAACATTGTCAGTTTTAATTCTAACCGAAGTAAATTTACCGAAACCGAAAGAATTAAAAAGGGTTACTACTAAGGGTTTAATTGGTTCATGAAGAGATTCAAAGTTAAAATCTTTCATCACTCCAATAATTTTATACTTAAAATTTCTTCCCGGTGTTCTATTTCCAGTAGGTTCAAAAATCTCTTGACCAACAGGGTCTTTAAACATCATCTGTTTTGCTGCTGCTTCGTTTATAACAATAGAATTGATCGAATCGGCACCCCATTCCTTTGAATAAAACCGACCCGCAGTCATTTTAATTTCAAAAGTTTTCACAAAATTATAATCCGAACCCATAACGCTAAATAATTGTGATGTTTTTTTGCCACCTGAATAAGACTCGTAAAGATCATTAAAAAACTGCATACCCGGAACATGAGTTGAATTTGAAACCTCCAAAACATTGGGAATATTTTTTAATGTTGTTTTAAAAGCTTCAATACTTGAACCAATATCATCGGTTTTTTTAATAATAATAAGTTGTTCTTTATTGTAACCTAATTTTTTATTTTGTAAAAAATCAAGCTGCTTAAAAACAAAAACGGTTCCAATTATAAGTATTATAGATATGGTAAATTGAGATACTACAAGAACACCTCTAAATTTTTTTCCTTTTACGCTATCTCTTGTGTTTCCACTTAATACCTTAATAGGTTTAAAGGATGCAAGGAAAAACGCAGGATATATTCCGGCTACTACTCCAATAATAAATACAAAAAACAAAAATAAAGGAATAATTGTTGGGTTTTGTATAACATCAAAAGTAAGTTGTTTGCCTGAAATATCGTTAAACAAAGGCATCATTAAATAAACAAAAAGCATCGAAATTATTACTGAAATAAATGCCAGAATTATTGATTCGCTTAAAAATTGTATAACTAACTGTCCAAAGGTTGAACCGAGTGTTTTACGAATTCCTACTTCTTTTGCTCGTCCAGAATAACGTGCAGTTGATAAATTTATAAAATTAAAACAGGCAATAATTAAAATTCCAAAAGCAATAACTGAAAAAATATAAATATAACTCATAACACTGTTTTGTTCAACTTCTGTTTGTAGATGAGAATTAAGGTGAATATCTGTAATTGGCTGCAAAACAAAACGATAATGAGCCCCAGTTTTTATAAGTTCTTCCCAAGTGGTTTTAAATGCTTGTTCTACCTGTGGTTTAATAAATTTTAATAAAACAATGTCCATTTTTTTCTGAACTTCTTTATAGTCTGCACCCTTTTTTAGAAGTACATAAGTATAATAGTTATTAGAAAACCAAATAGGACTTCTGCTATCTTGATAAATAGCCAACGAAGCAATAAAATCGCAATGGAAGTGTGAATTTTTAGGAATATCCTTAATTACACCTGTAACAATATAATCAAATCGTTTGTCGGAATTAATCATTTTTCCAATTGGATTTTCATTGCCAAAGTATTTTTTTGCGGCTGTTTCTGTGATGACTAAACTGTTTGGAGCAGATAAAACATTTTTAGGATTGCCAAGTAAAAAAGGTAATGTAAATACATCAAAAATCGATGAATCAGCCCAAAAAACATGTTCCTCACTAAATACTTTATCCTTGTATCTAAAAACAGGGAAACCGTAATTTCTAAATCTGGCAACGGCTTCCACCTCGGGTATTTCGCTTATTAGGGCGGAGGCTAACGGGGCACATGAAGTGGCGGTCTGTGCGCTAGTATTTCCAATTGCAGCATCAAGAATTGGCCTGAAAATTCTATCATGATTTATATTGAATTTATCATAATTTAATTCGTCTTGTACAAACATTAGTATAAGCATACAAACAGCAACACCAATAGATAAACCAATGATATTGATGAATGAATAACCCTTATGCTTATTAATGTTTCTAAGGGTGGTTATTAAATAGTTTTTAAACATATTGGCAGCTATTCATTAATAAATAAATTTTAATGTTGTAATTACACATGAAATTTTTGGTTAAAGTTTTCCGTTACAATTCTTCCGTCAAACAAATGTACTACTCTGCTTCCGTATTCAGCATAAGAAGGCGAGTGAGTTACCATAATAATTGTAGTACCTGTGTCATTTAAATCGGTAAGCATTTTCATTACTTCATCGCCATGTGTCGAATCAAGATTTCCCGTAGGTTCATCGGCCAATATTAATTTGGGGTCGCTAACCAAAGCGCGTGCTACTGCTACCCTTTGTTGTTGTCCGCCCGATAATTGTTGTGGGAAGTGATTTTTTCTGTGCATAATTTGTATTCTGTCTAATACTTGATGAACTTTTTTCTTTCTTTCTGCAGAAGAGATTTTTAAATACAATAAAGGAAGTTCAACATTTTCATATACGGAAAGTTCATCAATTAAATTAAAACTTTGGAAAACAAATCCAATATTTTCTTTTCTCAATTGAGCTCTTTTCCTTTCCGAAAATTTGGAAACGTTAATCCCCAAAAAATTAAATTCACCGTCCGAGGGATCGTCTAATAAACCTAAAATATTCATTAAAGTAGACTTCCCACACCCCGAAGGACCCATAATTGAAACAAATTCACCTTTTTTGATTTCTAAATCAACATTATCTAATGCTGTTGTTTCAACTTCATCAGTTCTAAAGATTTTTTTAAGATTGTTGGTTTTAATCATTGTTACACCGTTGTTATTTTAACGTTAATTTATCAATGTCTCCATAATTTTCGTATGAAGAGTTAATTACTTTTTCGCCTTCTTTTAATCCTTCCATCACTTCAAAATAAATTGGATTTTGTCTGCCAATTTTAATTTTTCTTTTACTTGCCGTTTCTCCTGTTTTATCCAACACAAAAATCCATTCTCCTCCGGTGGTTGAATAAAAGCCACCGTTTTCCAATAACAAAGCATCTCCCGGTTCGCCTAACTGAAGTTTTGTATGTACGGTTTGTCCTCTTCTTATCCCTTTTGGCGGGTCGCCTGCAAAGATCATATCAACAAAAAATTTGCCGTCTGTAATTTGGGGATAAATAGTGGTAAGGGTTAAAACTAATTTTTTACCGTTAAATTCATATTCTCCGGTCAAACCAGTTCTTACTCTTGTTAAATAATGTTCATCAATTTCCGCCCTTATTTTGTACGAATCGGTATTGTCAATTCGTCCAAGTTTATAACCTGTGCCTACTAATTGGCCAATTTCTGCATTTAAGGAAGTTAATTGTCCTTTAATAGGAGATTTTACGGTTAAGCTTGCCAATTGTTCTTCAACTAGCTGTAAATAACTTTTTGAACGGCTTACATTAGTTTCGTTTTGCTGAACTAATTGATAATATGTTAATGTGTCTTTTCTTAAAGCTTCATACATCAGTTCTTTACTTTTGGCTAAATATTCATATTCTTCTTTGCTGGATTTATATTCGTTTTCGGAGCACAAGTTTTTTTCATAAAGAGATTTATTTGTTATATATTCGCGTTTTTGCCTTAATAATTTAGTAGTGACATCTAAAAGCTGGTTTTCTTTATATAAAAGATTTTGTTCAAAGGTTAACCTGGTTTGACTTAATTGACTTTCGGCAAGTATAAAATTTGATTGTGTATTCATTAATTGAAGTGTTAAATTTGGATTATCGAGCTTAATAATCTTTTCTCCAATTTCTAAAAATGCCCCTTCCTCTACATATTTTTCTACAATTCTTCCTCCGTCGGTTACATCTAAATAAAATGTTTGAAAAGGTTCAATTGTTCCCATAATAGGAATGTATTCCTGAAAAGGCCCTTTTTTAATTTCACAGATTGAAATTTTTTCTTTTTCTACATTTAATTTTGAACTTGTATCGCGAATAAATAATAAATATAAAATAAAAAGTAAAAGTAATCCCGCAATAGATAAAATACTTATTTTTTGTAATGTCCATTTCTTTTTAACTATTTGTTTATCCATATCCTTAATACTATTTTAATAAAAAAATTATGTAATGCATTTACGCTGTTTTTTTAGATTTTGGTAAAATGCAAGAAGTATGCCATTGAAAAAAGGCGTTTTACATGTTAATTTTGGACTTTTTTTTATAATTTACGTCCGAAATTGAACAGGGGTGTTCAAAAACGAACATTATTTGTTATATTTAATTCTGTTTTTAAAGTATTATTTAAGGTATAATATTTGCATATTCCTTAAAAAATAAAACCACCAAACATTAATAAGTATTAAATTATGTCAAAAGTATTAATTGTAGATGATAACGAAGAAATTTTATTAGCGGCAAGACTGCTGCTTAAACAACATACAAATGTTGTAATTACAGAAAAAGATCCGGAAAAGATTAGAACGCTTGTGTTTGATGAAAAATTTGATGTTATCTTTTTAGACATGAATTTTTCCAAAGACATGACAAGCGGGCAGGAAGGTTTTTTTTGGCTAAAAGAAATTTTAAAAATTGACCCATTGGCTGTTGTTATTTTAATAACTGCTTTTGGAGATGTAGAAACAGCTGTGCGGGCTATGAAAGAAGGAGCAACTGATTTTGTACTTAAACCTTGGCAAAACGAAAAATTTTTAGCCACTTTTTTTTCTGCGGTAAAGTTACGAGAATCCAGACTGGAATTGGAAAAAGTAAAATCCAGACAAGTTTTTCTTAATAACGAATGCGAAAGTGGATTTAGCGATATTATCGGCAATTCCGAACCTATGAAAAATGTGTTTAATACAATTTCTAAAGTTGCTGAAACAGATGCAAATGTATTAATTTTGGGAGAAAACGGTACAGGCAAAGAATTAGTGGCAAGATCACTTTACAAAAAATCAAAAAGAGCAAAAGATATTTTTATTAGTGTAGATATGGGATCAATTACTCATTCTGTATTTGAAAGTGAATTGTTTGGTCATACTAAAGGAGCATTTACGGATGCAAAAGAAGATAGACCGGGGCGGTTTGAATATGCATCGGGCGGAACGCTTTTTTTAGATGAAATAGGAAATATTCCGTTAGAACTTCAATCAAAATTATTAACTGCAATACAAAAAAGAGAAATAACCCGAATAGGTTCAAATAAACCCATTGCAATTGATATTCGTTTAATTTGTGCAACCAATCTGCCAATTTACGATTTAGTATCTGCAAATAAATTCAGGCAGGATTTGCTTTATAGAATTAATACGGTTGAAATTCATCTTCCTCCGCTGAGAGAAAGAATTGGAGATATAAGTTTACTAGTTGAATATTTTTTATCGGTTTATAAAAAGAAATACAATAAACCGGAGTTAAAAATAGAATCTGAAACATTCAGGCAGCTTGAATTGTACGAATGGCCGGGGAATGTTAGAGAATTGCAGCATGCGGTTGAACGAGGGGTTATTTTGTGTGATGGTAATTCTCTCAAACCATCTGACTTTTTCTTCAAATCGGTACCAAAAAAATCAGATGAGAGTTATGTAGATACATTTAATCTTGAGGAAATTGAAAAAACAATAATTCAAAAAGCTCTATTAAAATATGAAGGCAATATTTCCAAAATTGCAAAAGAACTTGGATTAACAAGGGCATCTTTATACAGAAGAATAGAAAAGCACAACTTATAATATGAAAAATTTCAGATTAGTTTTAATAATAAAAGTATTACTTCTTGCCGGTTCAATAGGCCTTTCGTTTATGTTGTTATACCTTAATCTAATTATTTTTGCATGTATTTTTTCGGTTAGTTTAATCCCATATCAAATTATTTTACTAATTAAATATGTTGATAGAACAAATAAAGAACTTGTTGATTTTTTACAAGCAATTAATTATTCCGACTACTCTGTAAATTACAATTTTAACTCTCTTGGTAAGTCATTTAAAAACATTTCGGATGAATTTAATAAAGTGTTGCAAAAATTTAAGCAGTCAAGAAGCGATAAAGAAGAAAGTCTGCTTTATCTGCAGACAGCTATTGAACACATTGGAGTAGGGTTAATATCCTTTGACTCCAAGGGGAAAATTGATTTAATTAATCGTGGGGCTAAAAAAACACTAAAATTAACAAATGTAAAAAATCTAAGTTCGTTAAACAACATAAGTCCAAATTTGGGTGATTATATTTTTAACCTTTTACCGGGGCAGCAGTGTACAAATAGAATAATTACAAAAGATGAAAATATCTACCTGCTGATGTATGCTACCGAATTTAAAATGAGAAAACAACTTTATAAACTTGTAACACTACAAAACATTCAACCCGAATTGGAAAGAAAAGAGATAGAAGCATATCAAAAATTAATTAGAGTATTAACTCATGAAATAATGAATTCGGTAACACCAATATCTTCACTTGCCTCGACGGTTAATTTATGGTTAAGCTCCAATAGTAAAGAAGAAATAATGACTACTGAAACATTGGATGACATTTCGGCCGCAGTTACTGCAATAAAAAAACGTAGTGAAGGTTTAGTTAAATTTGTTGAAAAATATCGTGATTTGGCAAAAATACCCAAACCCGCTTTTGAAGTATTTAAAGTAGCCCATTTATTTGAAAGATTAAAAATTTTGATGGAGTCAGGCTTAAGGGATAGCGGAATAAAGTTTTCGTATGATATAAGCCCTATGCATTTGGAATTAACGGCCGATCCGGATCTTTTAGAGCAGGTACTTATAAACCTGCTTAATAATGCAGTACAGTCGTTAAAAAACAAGCAACATAAAAATGTTAATGGAAATAATGAACAAAACAAAAACTCCTTTGTAGGAACAATTGACTTAAAGGCAGCAATTGATGACAGAGGAAGAGCAAATATAAAAGTGGTTGATAATGGTGAGGGAATTACGGAAGATATAATTGAAAAAATATTTATTCCTTTTTTCAGTACTAAACAAGAAGGTTCGGGAATAGGTTTAAGCATTTCCCAACAAATAATTCACTCACATTATGGCAGTTTAAGTGTTTCATCTAAACCAAATGAAGAAACGGTTTTTACTATTCGTTTATAATTATGTTATTGAGAAATTAAACGATACCTCTGCAAAATTTAAGCCCTATCTCCGCACAAATTACGTATGCTAAAAAGTTGTAACTTATTATATAATAATATCTACTGCAAAATTGGAGATTATCTGTTATATTTAATTGTTGCAATTATCTGTTATTTATTGTATTTTTGTTATGAGCATACGCCCATAATGGAGGAAAACCGAATGCCGCGACCAAAAAAATGCCGGAAACTTTGCTGCCGACCAAATACTAATTGTTTTAAGCCGCAAGGTATTCCAATGAGTGAGTTAACGGAAATAATTCTTGAAAGAGATGAATTTGAAGCAATTAAGCATTCGGATCTGGATAATATACCGCAAGAAGAGGCTGCATTTTTAATGCAGATTTCCAGGCAGACTTTTGGTCGTATATTAAAATCAGCACATCAAAAAATAGCATTATCCATAATAAACGGATATGCATTAACAATTAATAATTAACGGAGGTTTTATGTTTATTGCAGTTGCAACAGATGATTATATGTCAATAACCGGACATGTTGGAAGATGTAACGGCTTTTTAGTTTACGCTATTACCAATAATGAAATTACCGGAGTAGCCCAGCGGGAAAATCAATTTACACACCATAAACTTCAAACAGCTATTCAAAGCGGACATTCTCATTCCGAACACCACGGACACAGTCATATGGGACTGATAGACGGATTAAAAGATTGCAGTTGTCTTATTGCGTTAGCAGCAGGAAGACCTTTAGTTCAAGAATTGCTTAGTAACGGAATTGATGTTGTTTTGACCACGTTAACAGATCCGCAAGAAGCGGCGTTGTTATATGCAAAAGGAGAGTTAAAAACCGATGAAAATGCTGTTTGTTCACATCATTAACAACATCTGACGCTTTAAAAAAATACAAGCCCGACCTTGTTAGATCGGGCTCGCTCTGGTTTTGCGCCTTAGAGGCGCATGGGCAAAGGAGGGTTTGAGGGCACTTCAAAAATAACATTTTTTTCTGATTTATCAAAATACTTTTTTATTTTTTTTCATTTTTTTTGGTAGTGTATATTTTTTTGCCCTAAATTTTTATAATTTGGATTTTTCAACAGAAACAATCAGCATTTTAATTTTTTATAGCTAAATAGACGTGATTTGATCTTTATCCCAAATTTTCACACAGTTTGTAAAGTTCTAGCTACAATTAGGGGTTCTTACATGCGTTTTGTGAATAGCGTTTTCGAAATGAATTAATTGTAAAACACAAAAGCCTGTAATTTTATTTTGCTGTACTTTTAATTATTACGACCTGGCAAATTCAATTAATGGAATATAATTAAGCTTATCGGCTTTTCTTAAAACTTTTAGGTATTTTGAACGAACTTTACTTTGTTTTACAAGATTTCGGCTTCCCCAAGTAAAATATGGTTTACCAAATCCTTTATTTATTAATACATCTGCAATTAAACGCGAGTGCCTTCCATTTCCATTTGCAAACGGATGTATTAATACTATTCGATGGCTTAATCTAATAGCAATTTCGTCTTCATTAAAAGTCTGGTTGCTAATCCAAAAGTTACAGTCTTCTAATAGTTTTTTTAACTCAACGGCTATAGTAAATTTATCAACACCTATATTTTTGTTGGATTTTCTAAATTCGCCTGCCCATTGCCAAACATCACCAAACATTTTTTTATGCAATTCTTTAATAAAATCTTCAGTTATAATTTTATTAACGTCCATATTTCTGCCCAAAATCCATTCGTTTGCTTTTTCAACACCAAGTTGTTCAAACTCATCAAGCTCAATACGGGTTGTAATAGTTTTAATTAATAACCCCTCTTTTTCTTCTTCATCAAGAGGAGTTTGACCATCTTCGTATTCAAAATCTAATCCCATAAAAACTTCGGCAATTCGTTTTTAATTTTATCTGCACGATCTTTTATAGCTTTTTTAAGCCTTTCTTCACTATTCCCTTGTCCTTCCAGATTCATAGTATGAGAAGTTCTTAAAACAATGTCTTTTGCAACTTCAAAAGCGCGTTTTTCAATTTTTTTTTCTAAAGTACCTTCGTTAGGAATAAATCCATATACAAAACGGCAGTCAAGTACTTCTGCCACTTCCATAAGTTTTTTTATTGTAATACCCTTATCAGCTTCTCGTTGTTCAATTTCTCTAACAGTAACAGATGTCTTTTTTAAACGTCTGGCAAGCTGAACAAGTGACATATTTAGTCCCGTCCTAAATGCATTTATCCAGCCGGTAGATGGTATTTCCAAGTCTTTTAATATTGCAATTTTTTTAAGTTTTCTATCAAGTTGTTCTATTATTAATTTTCTATTCAAATCAATCATTAGGTTATAGCCTTATTTTAACACTACAAATATTAGGCTATAACCTAATATTAATAAAAACATTATTAGGTTATAGCCTTGTTTATAAGTTATTGCTTTTTTTTAATAAAAGCAATACTTTTTTAACAATAAAGGCAACTACTTTCAAATTAATTCCAAATTTTACAAAAATCTGATAATTGTACTTTTACAGTCATAGGTTTTAAGATATAGACATAATAATTATTAATAAAAAGATAACTTTATTGGATATTTAAATAATTATCAAAACAGCTTCTCAAAAACGATAACAATAATCTAATAGTTTTATTTGTTATTGTAGAACCAAACTTGTTTCTAAATATTAAAAAAATCAAACAATAGCACAATTACTCTTTAATTATTTGTTTTGTCTATTTTCATTTTTCGCTTTTATTTAGAAAAAATAATGCAGTTTCAAAATTTTTAATAATTATTAAAATTTATAAACATCAAACGGATTAAAATCATACGTGAAAATATTATAAGAAATTAGATATGTATCGTCCTGCTGTTTTTCCCAAATTTGAAAATATGATCCCACAAAAGCATATGGCTTTTTCAATTTATCCGAACTAACCAAGAGGCTCCATTGACCGGTTTCATATACTTTATTGCCGCAGACCCAATAATTTTTTATAGTACCACTAAACGAGTGAAAAATAACATTCTCTTTTTTATTTTTTTCAAATGAAGCGCGTAAATTATTTTTCCCTTTAATTTCCGGATCAAGAGGAGGATCAATTATTGCATTTTGAGTGAAATATTTCAGCTGCGTTTCATAATCACCGTCAAGTACCGCCTTGTTTAGTAATTGATTTGTTTTTTCAATTTTATCAATTATTTCCTCCTCATTATTCAACCCGCTTACGGGCTTTTGAATTGGGGTAGGTTCTTTTATATTATCACAACCAATTAATAATAGGAATATGAGCAATGTTTTATAATCAGGTTTCAATTTAAACCTCCTTTTTTAAAATAATTTATTTAAAAAACGAATAAATCAAAAAAAACCGTTAAACCGATTTGCATAAATCAATAAACCCTAACTATATTATTATTAATAATCGTAGCATTAAAATATCTTATTTGTTATAATTTATGAAAATTTTTATTCTCGTTCAAGCAAAAAACAAATGCGCATCTGCAAATAATGTATAAACTTTTGGAAGAAGGCAAGGAACGAAACAAGTAACAAATAACGTATAACTTGCACGCATTAAGGAAAAATTAAAAAGTCGGGCTGATTAACATTCAAATTACTAATTGACCCGACTTTATTATTTAACAAGTTAAAATTAAAAAGTCAATTCTTAACATAACGAACCGCAAAGGCAATACCTGATGTTTTATCTATTGGGCTGACCTCTGTTGTAACCTGTGCAGAAGTATTGTACAAATAAACACAGTAAGGATCCTGAGCATTATTTGCCGAACCCCAATAAGATCCATGACCACCCAATTCATAATATACCCCGTCACCTCCACGGAAACCACCGCCAACGGCTGAAAATCCTGAAGAATTTGATGCAAAGGAATTAGGACTATTCCAATGGGTAACGCCTGTTTCTTTTAATTTTCCGCCAGCCGAATTTGCGCCGCCTAAAGAAGCAATTAATTCTTCCCATTCGGTTTGTGTTGGCAAATGCCATCCTTCAGGCGTTGCATCTAAGGCAGCAGGCCAAGTATATAATCTTCCATAATTAGCTGCATTGATATTATTATTATCATAAACATATACACCCTGCAAATTTATACCATCAGCTTTTTTTGTTGCTTTAAAATTTTCAGTCATCCAGTATTTGTTGTTTATTTTTTTAACCTTATAAACATTACCATCTACATCTGTAAACAAACTTAAATTCTTTAAATTTAAGATTATGTCTGTACTTACCCAATAGATATCATCATTTAAATGATAAAATAAATATTTCCCGTCAGGTGAAATATATGCACCTCCCGCATTTAAATCAAAACCATTATTTACCAAGTCAATTGCATCACCCCAGGTTCCATCCGGATTTTTAAAACTAACAAACATATGATATCCCCCTTCAACATCAAAAAGGATATAACTTCCGTCGGGGGATATACACGGATGTGCTTGTTTGCCATACCCTGCTTGTATATTCAACCTTTCATATGCTGTAAATCTCCTATCAATAACCGTTACTTTGGCTAAATAAGTTTTACCATTTACATTCACTGACGACATATCGGTTGTATATAATTGGCCATCCAAACTTGAAGTAAAATACATTCCATCTCCGGAATAACTTGGCGTCGACCAGCCCGTATCGGTTCTGGTTACCGAATAGTTTCCCGGTTCTTTACCAGGCAAATCACCTGCACTACCAACATTCCACGCAAAATATAGTGTTGTATTATCAAGCATTACATGAGGCTGGGCAGCCGTAAATCCTTTAGAAAAATTCACCTCTTCAGGAGTTGTCCACACACCACTAATTTGTTTGCTACAGTAAATCTTACAATACCAATCGTCAGCTATTCTGTAAAAATATATTTCATTTCCATCCGGCGAAAAAGAGCAAGACCACTCTTTGGCATCTGATAAACAAATAAATTCCGGTGCAAATATTTTTGGTGTTAATCCGGGTGGTACCTGCCCAACATAAGATCCTTTTAGCCGTGTATCAATTGGTTCGGTTGTAGATTCTTTTTTACAAGAAACCTGCCCGATGAACAAAACAATTATTATAATAACATATAAAGTCTTTTTTAAATACATATTTTCTCCCTAGTTTATAAAGCGAACAATTTTTTTTGAAAACGGAATTTTTTAGCTAAATTATTTTTTGTTTTACTATTATCTCCTGCAATTATTTTATTAAAGTAAATACCGTTTGGTAAATGATCAGCATTAAATTTGTATTCAGATGTTCCATCATTTTAAGACCATCGGCAAAATTGATAAAAGGTATCAACAAATAACAAACAAAAAGATTTTAACAAGTTTATTTGTTTTGATTTTGTATAAAAAAAATTATATTAGTTCTTACCTATGCTGATTATTAATTTTACAATTTAATTGTTAAACAATTCAACAACTAATACTGCTACTTGGTAATAAATTTAGTTATTCCATGTTTTTTATAAAATTCAATAAAAACTCAACACTCGGCCTATCTTCTGTCATTTGGCCAATATATTTAAATTTCAGTATTCCTTTTTTATCAATAATAAAAACCGAAGCCATGTTTTGTTCAGAAGTAATTCCATCCCAAAAGCCCGTAAATATTTTTAGTTGTCTTGAAAGCGTTCTGTTTTCATCAACCAAAACGGGTATAGTTATATGTTGGTCCTCTTTTTTTACATCAAATTTAATTGGAAAATTATTTCGTGCCCACATCATATAATCGGATTGAAGAGAACCTAGGGCGGGAGCCGGTTCTTGATTTTTAATTGCTTCAACTGTTTGAAGAGCTGTAGGAAATTTTTCCATCCAATCCTTTATTTCTTCGCTGCTATAAGGAAGCACAAAAGCGATTTTTAAATTGTTTTTCTTTTCAATATTTTGGTCTTTTTCAAGTTGTTCCAGTTCCAGATACTGATAAGGGCAATAAGCACACCAATTATTTCCGGTTTTACCTCGTGGAAACATAAGCAAAACATTTTTTCCTATGTATTTTGACAAGGGAAAATTTCCCCCTCCATGTATCGGTAAAGAAAAGTCAGGCATCGGATCTCCAACAATAACCGCCATTACTTGAGCTAAAGTTAACGAATTGTTTTGTTTAAAAATACTGTTTAATATTTTCCATTCGCCGCTGCTTTTAAACATTTGAACATATTCATATGTGGTCACCATTTCGCATTTTACAATTGCTATTCCATCGGCAATATCAAGAACCGTTACACTATTATTGCGATATATTTCATCTTGTTTGCCAACTCTGGCTAAAGCATTTTCAATAATTGATACATATCTTTGTCTTCTAAAACTAACTTTACCCGTACCCGGAATTGGATTAAGAGTTATTTTACTGAATTCGGGATCTATTGCCATTTCCAAACATTTGGCATCCGAACCAGTCATTCCTACAAGATAGTCCATGGCAATTTGTTCAATAGCTGCTTTTTCGTTTTCAATCTTAAAATCTTTAAACCTTGGTGCTACACCGGTACCGGAGGTATAAAGCACATTAACTATTTTCCACTGCCCATCAAGTTTTACCATCTGAACAAAATCAATAAAGTTGGCCGAAGATATTTTTACATTAGCTACATCATTATCAATATTCAGAATATCAATTTTGATATTACGTATAGAATCATCAACAACTCCAAGTTTTGCACGTGTAAATTCAATTAGCCCCGAATAAGTTGTATAGGTTAAAATTGTTCTTCCGGTTTGTGGAAGATCTCTTGGGGTTGCTTTGTTAATATCGGGATGAATAGCCTTTTCCATTCTAATCACATCACCCGAATAAAAACCATCAATATAATTAAGCGCAGTTTGCTTAATATCAATTGAATCGGTTTGATCTACTGTATTATTTTGGGCAGTTGAATTTGATGTTAAAGACATCAAAATAAAAATCAAAAACGAAATAATTGCAAACGTATTTTTCATCTTTTTACTCGCTATTATTGTTTTAAAATAAATTTTTGGATAATTCTATTACAAGTGTTAATTTATTATTTAACTAACATCATTTTCATCTGTTTTGTAAAATCAGCTATACACAATTCGTATATATAAACTCCGCTTGATAATCCACCACTAATGTATGAAGCATTAAAATTAATTGAGTAAGTTCCTGCATTTTTGAATTCATTAACTAAAGTTATTAATTCTTTTCCTAAAATATCATAGACTTTTAATTTTGCAAAACCGGATTTTCTTAAATTAAAATTAATATTAGTTTCGGGATTAAATGGATTGGGAAAATTTTGGTTTAATAAAAATGATTCATTCCAGCCAACCCGATTATCCTCTAATGATACAACAGGTTCTACACCTGAAATTTTTCTAATTCTATTGGTATTGTACTCTGAAATGTAAAGATTCCCGTTTTTATCAAAAACAATACTATTGGGGCCGTTAAACTGTGCAGAAGCAATGGGTCCATCAGTTCCTCCCGCCGTACCGGTCCCTGCATATACGCTAACAACACCGGAAGCAGATATTTTATAAATTTTATTATGTCCGTAGCTTGGTAAATAAAAATTTCCGGACGAACCAATGGCAAGATATTGTATTCGAGATGTAGATGGATTGGGTACAGTAGCAAATATGGAAACAACCCCGCTTGAAGTGACCTTATTTATTATTCCCGAATTATAGTTCGAGACATAAAGATTATCTTCCAAATCAAAAACCAGTCCTAAAGGAGCATTAAAACCTGACGCAAAAGTACTTATTGTTCCATTTGGTAATATTTTACTTATAGTCTGTCCGCCATAATTAGATACATAAAGATTCCCCAGAGTGTCAAAAGCAAGTGCACTTGGATTATTTAACCCGGCCGCAAAAACCGTTTTTTCTCCATCGGGTTTTATTTTATTTATAATTCCTGTTGCATAATTAGAAACATAAAGATTTTCATATTTATCAAATACTAGCCCATCAGGTGCATTTGACGTAGAATCGAAAACAATAACAGAAGTAGGGCTTGTTATTTTAAAAATTATATTACCTGTTCCGCCACCCCAATTTGCGACAAAAAGATTTCCGAAATTATCTAAAGCAAATCCATCCGGTCCATTTAAACCGGAACCGCTTAAATATGTGCTTACTGTTTGAGCTGTTAACAAATTAAGATTAAAAAATAGAACAATTATAAAAAAATATTGTAATTTTTTTATTATCATAATCACATCTCCTTTTATGAAAGTTCGTTTAGATTATTTTTTATATATCTATTATTATTTTTTTCACTTTCGTTTGTTCAGTATTTTAACACATATAAAGTTTTTGACAATTGCAACAACCTTTGCTTAAGTCATAAGTTTATTTTGTAAATTTTCCCGTCATAACTGAATACTATTTATTTACTAATATTATAAATAGTTATTTTACAAACGCATAACTTAAGCAAATAATTTGCTTTATATTTAATTCGTATAGAATTTCAGCATTTTATTAGACGTAAAATATATCCAATTGTTGCATGTACAAATATTTGCATTTTTAAAGATTTCACTTTTAATTATTTAATATTATTGAGTAGTTTGGATTAATTATAATTTATAACATAAGAGAATTTTTTATTTGTCTTGCCATTCTTCTGCTTAATACAATTGGGTTTTCAGTGTTTTTTATTATAACGCAAAAAGAGTAATTTTTCCCTCTTTCAATCCTTTCAACATAATTTTTATTTATTATTGTTGATCTATGAATTTTAATAAAGATGTTTTGTGGAAGACATGCTTCCCATTCAATTAAAGATTTATTAGTTAAACCCTTTAACCCAATATTTGTAGTAATTTCCGTAAAATGGTCTTGCGCCTGAATTTTAATAATAGAGCTAATTTTAACAAAATAATATCTATAGTTTAATTGAATATAAATTAAGTCTTCATCATTAAATGAGGATGGTAAATCTTTAATTTCTTCCCGACTTCCAATTATACGTTTTATAGTTAAAGCAAGACGATCGGGATTTATAGGTTTTAATAAATAATCGCACGCATTAACTTCAAAAGCTCGTAGTGCATATTCGTTATAAGCAGTAACGAAAACAACTTTTGCTGTAATATTTACTTTATCAAACAAATCAAATCCCAATTCACCCGGAAACTGAATATCCAGAAATATTAAGTCGGGGTTTATTTGTTCAATCAATTCAAGGGCTGCACTTATGTTTTTTGCTTCACCAACAATTTCTAACATCTGATAAGAAGCCAGCATTTCTTTTAAATCATTTCGGGCGTATTTTTCGTCGTCAACAATAAGGGTTTTATATTTTTTTATTTCACACATAATTAGTTATTAATTTTAATTTTTACTAAAACAAATTGGGGATCTTTTATTATTACAAACGAATAATTGCCGGGATAATAAATAGATAACCTTTTTTTAATATTATCAAGACCTGTTCCTGTATTTGTAGAATTGGGATGCTGATTATTTTCAATCCATTTCCCGTTATTTTTAATTTCGACCAACAATGTATTATTGGTACAACTAATTTTAATTGAAATCTCCAATGGTAAAACACCTGACCGCATACCATGTTTGACCGCATTTTCAACCAATGGATGTATTAAAAACACCGGAATTATAAAATTTTTCGCATTAGGCGAAACATCAATATCCATTATCAAATCATCTTCAAATCGCTTTTTTTCAATACTAAGATATAAATTTATAACCTCAAGTTCTCGCAATAAAGGAACCATATCATTTTTCCCTTCAATTAAAGTATATCTTAATATTTCGGAAATTTGAGTTACCATTTCTTTTGCTTTTATAGGTTCTGAAATTATCATTCCCCGCAAGGCACTTAACGAATTAAATAAAAAATGGGGATTAAGCTGATATTTTAACATTTCAAGCTGTGCTGTTTTTGCAAGCAATAAAGCATGTTCTGTATATTTTTTTTGTGTCAGCCACTCGTTATAGGTTTTAAATCCCAAATACATCACGCTCCAAGTGATAAACATATAAGTGCTTTGCCAAATCATTTCTATTAAATTAAAATCACTAAAATTATACCATAAAATATTTAAAATATAATAATTTAACATCTCTCTTGCTATATAATACAATATCCCACAAACTAATGATGTTATCATAACAATTGGCAAAATCCAAAAAAAAGACATTTGATAAGTTTTATATTTAGTATATAATTTTCTAAGTAACAGCGTACAGAAAAACGGAGTTAAATATTGAAAAACATGTACATATATTGTGAATATATTTTTTAATTTTTCGGCCGGGAAAAGAAGAAAAAAAAAGACACAATGCATAAACCAAAACAAAAAGTTCAACAGCAAAAAATTTGTTTCTCTTTTTTTACCGCTTGCTAAATTGTTAGGGTTTAATAAAATGTCTGTACTCATTGATTCCGAGAAACCTAATATTTAATTTTTGTTATACAATATATTGCATTAAATTCTAAATAATTAAAAAAACTTTTTACATTCACGAACAAATTTGACCATTCAGTATAAAAACAATATTTCTTTTTATTTTGAATTCTATATTGCCTATGCAATTAAACATGTTAATTATAGCAATTATCTTTAAATATAAAAGCGTTTAATTAGTTGAAAAAACGAACAAAATAGTCAAAAATATGTGTATAAAACAAGGGAAAAGTTATGAAATTATCATTACCTAAATTATTTTTACTGATTTTTGCATTGCAAATTTGCACTGCAAGTTTAATTACCGCACAAACCGGAGCTTATTTAGGTCAAACTCCTCCGGGGCAAACTCCAAAACTATTTGTTCCTGCTAATTTGTCATCAACTGCCGATTGGTGGTGGCACGGCGGACTTGATTTTTTATCGGATGGACAAGAACTGTTTTTAGATATCTATTGCCCTGCCGAAGGAGGTATTAGATTACGTTACATGAAATTGGTTAACGGAACTTGGACCACGCCTGTTTCATCTCCTATATCAAGCCCTGCTCCAAATACCGATGCAAGCCCTTCATTTTTTAATGATGGTAACAAGGTTGTTTTTATTTCCAGTCGCCCCGGTGGTTATTATGGCGGGTTTTGGACTTCCACCAGAACAGGTGATAATTGGTCAACTCCTACATCCATATATGTGCCATGGAAAGCTTCGTATAGTTCCGGATGGGGAATGTCAATATCCGGCAACCAAACTATATATTCTCAAATTATTGACAATAACAGCAATACTGATTTTGACATTTATCAAATTAGAAAAGTTAACGGATCTTATATATTGCCTGAAAAATTAGATACTACTATCAATTCAAACTATATGGATTTAGGAGCGTTTATTGATCCCGATGAAAAGTATATCATTTTTGAGTCTAATAGACCGGGCGGTTATGGCGAAACAGATTTATATATTAGTTTTAAAAATTTTAACGGTACATGGACAACCGCTGTAAATATGGGTAATTCAATTAATACTTCAGGCGAAGAAGGTACGCCATATATTTCTGCCGATAAAAAATATCTATTCTTTTTAGCTACCCGCAACGGTGTAAGAAATCCTTATTGGGTTAGTACTGATATAATTAATAGTTTAAATACGGATGTAAAAAAAAACTCTAATTGTTCAATAGATTTTAACTTATATCAAAACTATCCTAACCCATTTAATCCTGAAACAGTTATTAGTTATAATTTACCTGAACGTAAAGTGGTTTCTATAAAAATTTACGATGTTTTAGGAAAAGAGGTTAGCACTTTAATTGATAAAGAACAAAGTGCCGGAACACATAAAATAAACTTTAACGCAAGTAAATTGACAAGCGGAGTTTATTTTTATCAAATAATTTCCGGGAAATATAAAGAAACTAAAAAAATGATTTTATTGGAATAATAAAATTTTAACAGAACATCAACTTATAGTAATATATTTTTAATAAATTATTGTAAAAAAGGAAAATAAAATGAAAATAAATAAAGCTTTACGTTTAGCACTATTACTGTTCTTTTTAACTTTATTAAATATTTCCAATTGTTACGGTCAATGTTCTCCATATCTTGGACAAACTTTTCCCGAAAATTTTGTTAAACGATTTCCGCCGGATAGCTTACTTGGAAACGCTGTTTGGTTTTATCACAGCTCGCCCGCATTTTCTCCTGATGGAACCGAAATGTATTTTACTAAATATCAGAGAACCAGAAACAAAGAAGAAATATGGTTTACGGAATGCAAAAACGGAAATTGGACTACTGCAAAAAAAGCCCCTTTTTCAAATGACAGTTATACCAATAATAATCCTCAATTTTCGCCAAATAAAGATACTCTGTATTTTGTATCACAAAGAGCGGGTTCATTTATTTATAAAGTCATAAGGTCAAACGGTGTCTGGTCATCTCCAATAGCAATTAATTTACCAATTCCGGCCGGACATTATTATGGACTACAGTTTTCAATTGCTGCAAGCGGAAACATTTATTCGGAACTACAAAACGCACAAACCGGAGACGATAATATTTATGTTTGGCGTTTTAATAATGGTCATTACTCTTCTCCCGAAGTTTTATCTTCAATCAGTAGTCCCCAACTGGATTTTACCCCATATATTGATCCTCAAGAAAGATTTATTATATTTAGTTCAAGACGTTCGGGGGGTTATAGTAATATGGACTTGTATATAAGTATAAAAAAACCGGATAATACTTGGTCAGATCCAATAAATTTGGGGCAAAATATTAATGCAAATACCGCATTTGCGCCTATTATTACACGCGATGGATTGTATTTCTTTTTTCTGTCGTATAAACCCGACGATTTAGGTACTAATCCTTATTGGATAAGTACCCAATTTATATACGATTTATTAACAGATATAAAAGATTTACCTTCTCAATCATCTGATTTTAATCTCTATCAAAACTATCCTAATCCTTTTAATCCAGAAACAGTTATTAGTTATAACCTGCCCGAGTCCGGTTTGGTTTCACTTAAAATTTATGACATTTTAGGTAAAGAATTAACTACTCTTGTTAATGAAGAACAGAGGTTAGGAACATATGAAGTAGGTTTTAATGCAAGTTTACTAACAAGCGGAGTTTATTTTTATCAGATGACTTCCGGTAAATATAAAGAAACAAAAAAAATGATATTGTTACAATAACCCTATTAACAGCAAAAGGAAATAAAAACATGTCCACAATTAAAAAACTATTACTAATAATACTTGTTTTATCTGTTTTTACTTTTATCGAATCTTTTGCTCAATGCACTCCATATCTTGGACAAACTCCTCCAACGGTTTTTGTTAAAAAATTTCCTCCAAATAATTTGCTTTCAAATACCAATTGGGAATGGCACGGAACGCCAATTTTTTCTCCCGATGGAGACGAAATGTTTTTTGCCAAAATCTTTAGCAGTTTAGGCGGTATTGAACTTTGGTATATTAAATGCTTAAATGGTGTTTGGGCTGAAGCTCAAAAAGCACCATTTTCTGATGCAATTTATAGTGACACAAATCCTGTATATTTAGGGAATGATACACTTTACTTTTTATCAATTAAAAGAACAGAAAATTTTATTTATCAGGTTACCCGAACTCCAACCGGCTGGTCTTCTCCGGTTCCATTAAACATTCCCATACCTCATAATTCCCGAGTTGGTCTTCAATTTTCTATTACTAATAATAAAACTGTTTATTTTGAAGCAGTTGATACTGTTTCAGGCAATAATATTAATATCTTTAAATCTGAATTTATTAATAACCAATATGCAACTGCCGAAAATATAGGCTTTCCTATAAATACTGAAAATAACGAATTTGTGGGATATGTGGACCCGGAAGAACGTTTTATGATTTTTTTATCATTTAGAGCAGGGGGATTAGGGATGGATGATCTGTACGTAAGCAAAAGAAATGCTAATGATACATGGAGTACACCCATTAATCTCGGATCTCGTATAAATTCAGTTAATCCCGAAATTTTTCCTGCAATTTCTCCGGATGGGTTGTATCTCTTTTTTACTTCCAACAGATATGGTGACATGGGTTATAACCCTTATTGGATAAAGGCTCAGTTTGTTTATGACTTAATAACCGACGTAGAGGATACTTCTTTTCCATTAATTGATTTTGCATTAAATCAGAATTATCCCAATCCGTTTAATCCCCAAACGGTTATAAGTTATTATCTTCCCGAACGAAATATTGTTTCTATAAAAATTTATGATATTTTAGGAAAAGAATTAGGTACTTTAATTGAAAAAGAACAAAATGCCGGAACACATAAAATAAATTTTGACGCAAGCAATTTAACCGGCGGAGTTTATTTTTACCAAATAATTTCGGGTAACCATAAAGAAACAAAAAAAATGATTTTTTTAAAATGATAATTCCCCGATACAATATTAATTTTTATAAAATAATTTTTATCTAATTGTTGCAGCAAAACGGAAATGCAAAAATGAAAACAAATAGAGTTTTACGTTTAACACTATTAATTATATCCTTTACTTTATTTGGTGTGTCCAATTTTTACGGTCAAAGTGATTCGAATATCGGTCAAACACCTTCCAGTTATTTTGAACAATCCGAACTTTTAACAAAAATCAATTCGTATATTAATCCATTAGTTGCTGCAAACGAATTTAGCGGCTCTATTTTAATTGCAAAAGGTGATTCAATATTATTTTGCAGGGGTTATGGATTTGCGAACAGAGAAAATGGTATAATAAATACTCCATCCACCGTTTACAGAATTGGTTCCATGACAAAACAATTTACTGCAACTGCAATTATGCAATTGGTTGAACAGAATAAATTAACAACTGAAAACAAATTATCCGATTTTATATCCGATTTTACAAACGGCAACAAAATTTCAATTCACCAACTGTTAACGCATACCAGTGGAATTCCTAATTACACTAAGCTACCGGACTATAATAAAACAAGCACACTTCCTTTTACATTGCCGGAATTAATAAACAATATTAAATATCTTCCGGCAGAATTTGAACCGGGGAGCAAATTTAAGTACAATGATTCAGGATATTTGCTGTTAACATATATTATCGAAAAAATTTCCGGATTAACTTACGATCAATATCTTCAAAATAATATATTCAAACCATTAGGAATGACTAACAGCGGTTATGACAATTATAATAAAATCATCAATAATCGTGCAGCGGGTTATGTATTTAATTCAAAAACAAAAGAAATCACCAATTCCAACTATATAGACATGTCAATTCCTCAAGGTGCCGGCGGTTTATATTCTACTGTTTTAGATTTATATAAATGGGATAGGAGTCTTTATGCTAATAACATATTAAGCCGGGAAAGCAAAGAAAAAATGTTCACATTTAATATAGCCGATTATGGGTATGGCTGGGGAAAAGAAATTAGAAAAGGAGGCAGAATTTCAATTGGTCATAACGGTATAATTAACGGATTTACTTCCATTATTCATAGATTTATAAACGACGATGTTGTAATTATTATATTAGCAAACATTGAAGACGTTAAAGTAAACGAAGTGTTTGATAAAATTCCGGCAATATACTTTAACGAGGAATAATTAGTTAAATCTAATAATACAATTTTCCATTGCTTATAAACTACAACTTGTTTAAGTGTTAATTTTAATGCATTAATTTTTACCGGCATAAAATAGTGATTACTACTTTTAGAGAAAACGATTTATTTTATAACACGGTTTATAAAAGTGCTAAAATTAAGATTCACATAATGTTCATTATACTGAAAAAATATTTTTACATAAACTATACAAAAGGATTTTTTTTATGACAGCAAATAACGCCTTTAAATTTACAGTTGTAATGATTGTATTTATAATATTTAACTCTTCCCCTGCTTTTGCCCAATGCACTGCATATATCGGTCAAACACTTCCGGGAATGTTACCTGTAAAATATGCTCCAACTAATTCATATTTGGCTAATGGCAGCTGGTGGTGGAGGAGTGCTCCATTATTTTCACCCGATGAAAACGAAATGTATTTCACTAAATATCTAACCGGAAGTGATGTACATGAGGTTTGGTTCACAAAATGCACTAACGGAACATGGGCTTTGCCAAAAAAGGCTCCTTTTTCGACAACATCATACGATGGCAACCCGTTATTTTTACAAAGCAACGATACTTTATATTTTTATTCCCGAAGACCGGGTGGATTCATTTTTCAAACAACACGCACCGAAACCGGATGGTCTGAACCTGTGGCATTAAATATTCCACTTCCTACAAGTTCGTCAGTAGTAACTACGTTTTTTATTACTAAAAATAAAAATGTTTATTTAGCAATTATGGAAAATAACGACTTTACCAGTGCTGATATTTATTGTTCTACGTTACTTAACGGACAATATACTTTTCCAAAAAATCTTGGTGCCCCAATAAACACAAATATTGGTGAGGTTGTAGGATATGTAGATCCAGATGAACGTTTTATGATTTTTTCCTCCCCAAAGGACGGTGGTTTTGGATGGCATGATATGTACATAAGCGAAAGAAATCAAAACGGTACATGGAGTAATCCTATTAATTTAGGCTCAACAATAAACGGCAGTTTTGAGGATGATACACCAATGATTACCCCTGATGGAAAATATTTCTTTTTTACAACTCAAAAACCGGGTGATAACGGTTATACTCCTTATTGGGTAGATGCCCAAATTATATACAATTTACTTACCGATGTTGAAGAAACTCAAGAAACGTCATTTGATTTTACACTTAATCAAAATTACCCAAATCCTTTTAACCCCTCAACAGTTATAAGTTATAATCTGCCCAAAGCCGGTTTTGTTTCATTAAAAATTTTTGATATTTTAGGAAAAGAAATTTCTTCTCTTATTAATAGGGAACAAAGTTCGGGGATACATGAGGTTAAATTTGATGCGGGTTTATTAACCGGCGGAGTATATTTTTATCAATTAGTTTCCGGTAAGTATAAAGAAACAAAAAAAATGATTTTGCTGCAATAGTTTTTGTAAATACTATTTTTAATTAACTGTTATATTATTAAATATTTTTTAGGATATTTATGAAACTTTTTTTAAATCCTTTTTTTAATAAATCATCTAAATATATATCAAACATCTTCACTTTAAGGATGCAGTTAATAACTGTAATTCTTTTGATAAGTTGTTTTTCGATAAGTAACGCCCAATATCAAAACATTAAGGTGGGCGGTTCAAGTTTAAGTCCGCCGGAAGAGCCCTCAATTGTTATGGATCCTTTGAATACCGATCATTTACTGGTTGGTTCAAATGTAAATCATTATTATTATTCAATAAACGGCGGTTATAATTGGAATCAAGGCACAATAAGCTCTTCACATGGTATTGTTGGCGACCCGTGTGTGCTGGTTGATACTACCGGAAATTATTACTACATACATCTTGTACCCGGTTTATCTAAAGTAGTATGTCAAAAAACAACATCTTTGGGCGCATCTTGGTCCGATGGAAGTTATACAGGTGTAGACGGAACCAAAGAAAATGATAAAGAATATGCTGTTATTGATAGAAAAAACAATTACATTTATGTTGCTTGGGCACAATTTGATCAGCATGGAAGCGCAAATCCACAGGACAGTTCGGAAATAGAACTTTCGCGATCTACAGACGGAGGATTAAGTTTTTCGGCACCAATAAAAATAAGCAATAGAAAAGGAAATGCACAGGCCGGCAACGGCAGTTGTCATTGTCCTATGCCTGCTGTTGGACCAAACAACGATGTATATGTTACATGGATGAGTCCTTACGGGCTAATGGTGGATATTTCGCACAATAATGGTCTTATTTGGTTAAATACCGATATTAACGTTACGCCTTCCCGTGTAAGTTGGCTGACCTTTAATATTCCCGGAGTGCAGCGTTCACCCGGTTTTCCTATAATTAATTGCGATCTCAGCACAAGCCCATACCATGGCAATATCTACATCTGCTGGGCAGATCAGCGAAACGCCTCGTACGATACCGAAATATGGATGGCCAAATCAACCGACGGGGGTTATACTTGGAGCAGCAGAATAAAAGTAAATGATGATCAATCAGCCAAACATCAGTTTTTTCCCTGGATGACAATTGACCAAACAAACGGATACATTTATGTTGTTTTTTATGATAGAAGAAATTATACCGACTCTAAAACAGATGTTTACATGGCTGTTTCAAAAGACGGCGGCCAAACTTTTGTAAACACCAAAATTAGCGAAACACCTTTTACACCATTACAAACCGATTTTATTGGTGATTATATAAATATTGCCGCACATAATAACATAGTACGTCCGGTTTGGACAAGAGCCGATAATGGAAACATTAGTTTATGGACTGCAATAATAAATACTCCTGTAAGTGTGGATGAAAAATCACCAAACATAAAACCCGAAGATTTTGAAATTACATCCGTTTATCCAAATCCGTTTAACCCTTCAACCACAATATATTATAAATTAAATAAAGGCGGTCATGTTGAACTGAAAGTATTTGATATGCTCGGTCAAGATGTTATTACTCTTTTGGATTTAAGTCAAATTTCCGGCGAACATAAAATTATATGGGATGCTAAAAACATGGCAAGCGGTCCATACATAGTTCAGTTACAATTTGGTAATTTGAAAAAATCTCAAAAAATTATTTTGTTAAAATAAAAGCAGTGATTTAATAATTAAAAGCCGGTTTCTATTAAATCATCAATTTTAGATTATATCTGCAAATATGCCGGCTAATTAAAACCACTTCAGCGATGCTTATCTAAATATCACAATCCCCCAAAAGCTTCCAATCCCCGATTTAGGCAGTCTGCTTGGAATAAGTTTAAGCGGTTAAAAACAGAAGTGAATTGCAAAAAGAAATTATTATATTATAAAGTAATTTTAAATATTTTATTATAGATAATACAGATTAATGAATGTTTGTTAAAAATAATTTTTTGGCATTATTTAATAAAAAAAAGAACCTTTTTTGGTTCTTACAATTTGTTTTTTGGTTTGTTCATTGGTTTACTTGGATATTAATAACAGATATTCCAATTTATTCAATAAATTTATTAGTGCATACGCTTCAATATGTAATTCCGTTTCTTTCAACACTTATGCTACGGTATATTTATAAAAAATATCGTATCTATAACCTCTCTTTTACAAAAATAACAATTATTGTGCTTATGTTGTCGGCATTTTGTGCAGTACTTTGGGTTATAGGCTTACAGATTTTATATTATTACTTTTATAACAAAATACTATTCCAAAGTGTAATATCGCGTCCTGTAATTAGACAAGTATGGTTCGAATCATATCCGTTTATTGCTTGGAGTGTAATTTATTTAGGTATTAAAATATATGAGGAATTAGTAATTCAAAAACAGAATACCCAACGTGCAATTATGCTTGCACAAAGTGCTCAATTGGAAATGTTGCGGTATCAAATTAATCCGCATTTCCTTTTTAATTCGCTTAATTCCGCTCGTACATTAGTTCAAGTAGATCCTCCGTTAGCACAAGAAATGTTAACTCTAATTTCGGAATTTTTAAGATATTCGTTATCGGAAGGCAGCAAAACAACTGTGCGTCTAATTAAAGAGATGGAAGCAATAAATGCTTATTTGGATATTGAAAAGATTCGTTTTAAAGATAATTTGATGATTGATTACATAATTGAACCACAAACCGAAAACCTTGAAATTCCGGTATTTTTAATTTTGCCATTAGTTGAAAACGCTATTAAGCACGGCATGAAAACCACTACCCTTCCACTTAAAATAACGGTAAAAACTAAATTAATTGATGGTTATTTACAAATTGACGTTATTAACTCAGGTAAATGGATAGAACCTTTAACAGGTAATTTAGAAACTAATTTAGGCACCGGCACGGGATTAAAAAATGTACAAAAAAGATTAGACCACTCTTATGCCGGAAATTATAATTTTGAAATTATTAAAGAAGACAAACTAATTTTTGTAGTTATTAAACTTAAAATAAGTAATGGTGTTTGATGAACAATAAATTAAAAGTACTTATTGTTGACGATGAAGAACTGGCACGAATCGGATTAAAATTAATGCTGGAAAAATTTCAAACTGTTGAGGTGGTTGGTGAAGCTTCAAATATAATATCAGCCGTGGAAGCATGTATTACTCTTAAACCAAATGTTATATTTTTGGATATTGGGTTTCCGGGTGAATCTGGGTTTGACCTTTTAGATAAAATAGACGATTCCGCAAAAATTGTTTTTGTTACTGCATTTGATGAATTTGCAATACGTGCATTTGAAGTAAATGCTTGCGATTATTTGTTAAAACCTGTAAGCACAAAACGATTAGAACAAACAATTAAACGACTTGAATTGGACGCCGGAACAATTGAACCAACAACTTCTTTATTTAATTATGATGACCGGATATTTATTGCCCTAAATTACAAATATTATTTTGTAAAAATTAACGAGATTTTAAGAATATCAGCTTCCGATAAATATTCCGAGCTATATACCACATATAAATTAAAAGGTCTTGTAAAAAAAACATTGCAGGAATGGGAAAATTGCCTTCCAAATAAACAATTTGTTCGCATTCACCGATCAACAATAGTTAATATCAATTTTATAGATAAAATCATAAAAGATAGTCATTCTTCTTATATATTGTACCTCAAAGGTTCCGAAGAAAATTTTGTTATTAGCAGAAGATATATTTCGAAGCTAAAAAATTATATAAAGCGATAACAGGCCAAATAATATTTCGTATTTAACATGTTACTTTGTTAAACAAATTCCTTACAAACAGGGGGTCATCTCCCGGTTTTATGAGATGTACAGACCGTGTGAAAATTGGGGGATAAATATCAAATAACGTCTATCTCCAAATTGCATATCATGTCACCCCGATGGGGTTTTTACGATTGTTTTTTTCGTTTTTGCTATAATCATGTCATCCCTCTGGGATTAAATACATATATTAACATATTACAATACAGTACTTTAGCATACAATTATTCCTCTAAAGCACGGCAGAGCCGTGCCATGTCTGTAACCAAACGCACCACCACCAATTCCAAGTACGGCAGAGCCGTACCACAGGTTTTTTCAAATTACTGCTGTTTTTTTAATTTTAACACAGTCTGTAAATGGTGGGGTTATAATAGCCTATAACTTATTACAATATAGTCAAATATAGGTTGTGTTTTAGTTTAAATAACCCCGACTTTTAAGTCGGGGATTGAGGATAAATAAAATACGGGCTTTAGCCCAAGACATGTTTATATTTAATTAAATTATGATTGTATTTATCTATTCAGTTCTTAAAGACCAACATTTACTTATGCGACATCCACCATAAGCGGGTTGCATAAGTAAATGTTGTATAAATTGTAACCTGTTGTATGGTATTAAATAATCCCAAAGGGATGAGATGATTGTAGCAAAAGCAGAAAAATAACAAAAGAACCCAGAATGGGTGACATTATTTGTTGATGTTTAATTATATAGTTTGGGCATTGAATAAGGATATTACCTCCATCAATTATTCATATCCTACTTATGCTGCATCCACCTATGCCGTAAACCTTGCCAAACATTAAGGTAAAAACGCCCTAATCCTTTTGAATTTTGCAATTAATTTTTGTTATGGCAAAGTATGTTTGAGTTATTACAGTTGGGTAGGAGAAGCTGATGCTTCTCTTTAGTATAAAATTTTATAAAAAAAGTATTAGAAAACATAATTAATATTTACCCAACTTGTATTTAATAATTATTATATTTATTATTAATACAATAATTGATAGGAAATAAACAGGGTAAATTATATGGGACGGCTAAAAGCAAAAGCAGGATTTTCGATTAAATTTATATCTCAACAATACGCTACACTTGCTGTAATAATGTACTTTACTTTTATTGGAGTAATAAATGCCGGTACGTCAACATTATCAGGGTATGTTAGAGATGGAGCCACATTACAACCAGTACCAAATATTGAAGTATCTATAATTATTGATAATTCAAGTGGATATATTATGACATCTGCGACAACAACTTCAGAAGGCAAATTTTCAATTGTATATGATAATATTTATGCTGAAACCAATAACCGAAATAATACGATAGAAGCAGAAGTTACCAGCATTTCATCACGACCATTCTTTACTATTCAGAACACTAATGAACAAGAAGCAAAAATTATTATATACGATATAACAGGACGGGAGGTAAAAAAAATAAATGCTCCACTTTTACAGGGAATTAACAATATCCAGTGGGATGCAAGGAATGATAATGGGGTTACCGTAAGCAACGGTGTATATATTACAAGAATACAAGTGGGTAAAAAATGTTTTGACAAAAAATTTGTTATGTTAAAAGGTTTAGCAGAAGGATTGCCATTAAATACAATTACTACAGAATATTTATCAAATAAACCACGAACAAAAACAAACGAATCAACGCGTTTTGTACTAACAATAGAAAATGATCGGTATAATTGGACCCGTGATGAATTTATATGTGACTGTGATACAACAGTTACTGTTTTTCCATTACCTAATAAACCAATACAAAACCCATTTGTAATAAACCATCAGAAAATTGAAAAATTCAGCCAATATGCAAGTTATTACATTTTGGAAAAAAATAAACCATTATTGCCAATACAAGTAAACATTAATGAATTACCTGTAAGCTATATTGGAGCTGTTAGCCAAGCTATGAACAATATTGATAGTTTGACGGAAACGAACTTTACTGCCCCCGGAACACCAAACGATACAACAAGCAGCATAAAATTTATTATTGTAAACGATGACACAACACAACCTATACTTAATAAAAATATCTACAGCCGTTGGACTGAAAGTAATACCACCGGACAACCAACTAAAGGCGAAATTTTTATTAATGGAAGCCATAATTTAACAGCAAATGAAATTACTGCATATAGCAAAAAAGCACTTTTACAATTAATATTAAACACAACAAATTACTCGTATAATAAAAACCATTGTTTATTCCCAAAAGGATTGCAGCTGTTAAACATTGATGAAATAGAGTTACTTAAATTTTACTATAATTACAGAGTAAGTACTGAATACTTTGATATTCCGAGTATACAAACTGACAGTATAAACGTTTTTGGAAAAATAGACATACCTGATACAGCAACAGGCAGATTAAAAATTGTGAATAATGCAATAGTACATTTGGACGAACTAACCGACACTACAGATATGACCGGCGAATATATATTCCCAAGCGTACCCAAAGGCTTACACAACATAATTATAGACAGCGTAAAAGTTGGCGGAGTTGTTGAGTTCCATCAGTACGAAGAAGAAGGAACTTCAATGCCAAATGACATAACAGAAGAAAAAGTTATGTTTCCGAAAATAGTAAAAACGATCCAAGACGGAAGAAGAACACACCTAGACCAGTTCAAGGAAAATATTAGGATAACGTCAACAACAGAAAATACTGAATTTTACAAGCCGGAATACGGAGACAAAGGAATACAAATATTACTAGACACAACAAATTGTCCAAACGAATGGAGAAATGATTACATTCTTGGCACAAACAAATGGATAGAAAGCGAGACTGGATTATTTGAAACTGTACAACAAACTTTGCCTACAAGAACAAAAAACACAATACATTACGAACACAACGGTGGACAACACGTGCAAAACTACCTTGCTATAATAGAAGCCAAAACTGCAGCAATAATAAACAAAACACCCTACGTATTCAATGCGTATTTAAACATAGAACAATTGGGCCAATTCAATCCTGAAATAAGACAAAAAGTAATAACACACTTGTTGTATAGGATACAATACGGGGAAGGCACCGGCGCACAAAACGTTGTAAATAACCCAATTTCAATAGGATACTCAATTGTACAAACAAGTATTGACTTGTGGAAGATAACAAACGACGATAAAATACAATCACGAATAATAAAAAATATTCCCAGAATAAGAATAAACAACTACAAAAATTAAAAAAATCCTCCATAAGATTTTTTATCGCTAATTGGGTGGCGCAAAATTAAAAAAGCACCCATGTTTCCACCTGCTCGGCCTACAAGCACCTGCCTCAAATGGCTGGGGTAGGTTATGGAACCTAAACCCGCAAAATGAGTTTGGGTAAAATTAGACCGTTTTTTAATTCTTTTATATTTCTCTCGGTATTATTTTTTATTAAACAATGCGATTATTTTAGTCTATCCAAACCTTCAATTGCTTTAGGGTATCCGGGGTAAGTTTGCAAACATTTTAAATACGATTCTTTTGCTAAATCCTTTTCTCCTTTGGCATAATAAGCATCACCAAGAAAAGCATAAACCTGTCCCATATTTTGAATTTTATCATTTATAAACAGAAGTAATTCAATTGCTTTATTTTGGTTTCCTAAGGCCGTTTGTTCTTGTGCAAATTCACAAAAGTTGATAAAATTTGGGAGAAATACTTTTTGTGTTTTTAGTGCCTGTTCTAAATCATTTAGTGCAGATTTACCGGAAATGTATTTTTCTTTCCAGCTATCAAATATCAAAAGACTTTTTCTGTAATCATCCAAAACTATTTTTATTTTATAATTTTTTAATAACTCTTGCGACCATTCATTATAATTTATTACCGTACCATATTTTATTCCTTTTGATTTTAACCAATTATTATAAAAAAGCTCGGTATATAAAAAAGAAGATACAACAGGTTTGTTTCCGTTTAGGTTTTGATAAGAGGTTAGATATTCTTGAAAAGACTTTATACTTTTTTCTTTATTGTTTTTATTAAGCCAATAAGTATATAATACCTCCCACAAATAATCTGTTGAACATGTTGCTTCGTACCAATTTTGTTTACTAAGTTCATATTTCCATGATGATACAATACCAACTAATTGGTTATTGCTATTAGTTACGGGAGAACCGCTTAACCCTGCTTCGTTTTGAGGAACCAAGTTTTGAATAAGCAAACTTGAACCCGAATAATCAAAAGCTGTGGCTTTATAAACCCTAACCGCTGCATTTTTGTTTTTAAATGTCCAACCGGTTTTGGATAAAGTATCGCCCGGTTGTACCGATGTTAAACTTAATTTTAGCGGGGTAATTTTTGAGTGGTTCTCTTTTATTTTAAATACCAAATAATCTTTATCGGTATTTCGTTCTCCAATAATTTCGGAGTTATCGGTATTTAATAATTCCCCAAGAATTACATATTGCAATACATCATCTTTTACATACATTTTCCATTCTTTAATTTTTCCATCAAGACTAATGGAATTTAAATTTCCGGGCCTGTTTTCCCAAAACACATGTTTGCATGTTACAGCTAATATCTCATCACCAATATCAATTAAAAATCCATTACCCGGCAAATCTGAAAATGTTGTATCAACATAATTAATATTATTTACAAGTGTAATACTTAACTTTTTGTCAGTTGTATTTTTTTGATTTGATTGACAAAGTGCTTCCGATATTTGAGCAATAAAAAACAATAAGACAAGTAATATTCTGTTCATTTAAATTCCATATAAAGAATTGATTTCAAAAGTTAATTAATATTCCTTGTAAATTATAATTGTTCATTTTGTTTCATTTCATTTATAAAATCCGTTTTTACCCAAAACACACCAAATTCGTTTGTATATCCACCAATATAAAAGAGGTACTTCCCATCTTGCGTTACATAACAACACTGTGCACCCGGATCTATTTTTGCTGCTTCGGTTATTGATTTTGCTTCTGTCCAAGAGCCGTCTTTTTTTAGAAAACTAATATATAGTCCCATTTGCATTCCTTGTTGCGATCCTCTGTCAAACAAAATATAATCCCCTTCCGGCGAAATATATGGGCACCCCTCGTAATTAGAGGAATTTATTTTTTCGCTTAATTTTTCCGGTTTATTATATTCGCCATTTATATATTTAGAACAGAATATTTCTCCAAAGTTTTTACCTTCCGGATCCCGTGCTTCAAAATATAAATTACCGGTTTTATCAACCGATACCTGCCAATGCAATATAAGAGAATTAACAACATCCAGCGGTTTTGGATTACCCCAATTATCTCCTTCTTTTGTTACATACCAGATGTTTTCTTTAGCCGATTTTTCTTCATCCGGGTTTATCGGTCTTTTGGATACAAAAAAAAGTTTACTGCCGTCCGGCGAAATAAACGGGCAATCATCTTCAAAACCAACCTGCGAAAAAGAAGCACGTTGTGGTTTTGTCCACTTTCCATTTTCAATTATTGCTGTTAAAATTTGCTGTTTTTCTTCCGTTGAATTTTTTGAAGGATACCAACCTGACCAAAAAGCTTCATCCCCTTTGGGTGAAAACACAATATTGCCATGAATTGCATATTTTGTTGTTACAATATCGGGTGCAAAAACTTTTGCTTTTAATTCAGGTTCTTTTTGACCATAATAATTTCCTGTTAATACTGGAAATTGCTGGCCGGCAGTATCGGCACCTTTTGAAATTAAAAAATTACATACTTCTGTATTACCAAAATATTCGGCAAGGTTATATGGTGTTGTACCAGAAGCACTTCTATCATTAATATCAGCCCCATTATTTAAAAGCAATTTTACCACTTCTAAATTTCCTTTTTCTGCCGCACTATGTAACGGCGACCAGCCATAACCATCACCCACCATTACTTTAAAACCTTTTGACAACAGGACATTAACTATTTTTTCGGAACCGCCGGCAGATGCTAAATGTAATAAATTTTGTGTATATCTGTTTGATTGTAAATCGTAGCCCTTTTCAAGAAGTTTATCAAAAAGTTTGGTTAAACCTTTTGAACATGAAGCATTTAATATTTGGTAAGAATCTTGACCCGGTTCAATCGGTATTTCGGATCCTTTATCAATTAAATACTCAACAATTTCTTTTTGATCAAATTCTGCTGCTAATTGGATTGGCAGCCAATTCCACATTCCTTTCTGATTAATATTTGCCCCGTTCTCAACAAGTGTTTTAACGGTTTCCAAATATTTAAATCTAACAGCATTGGTAAGAGGAGTATAATTGGCAGCATCATTAACATTAACTAAGGCACCCTTTGAAACAAGTCTAGTAATAATATCTTTATTTCCAACACGTGCTGCTATGTGTAGCGGTGTTTCCTTTTTATTAGATTTGGCATTTACATCACAACCGCTGTTTATTAAATACAAAACAATATCATTTTTATTATTTTCAATTGCTATGTTAAGCGGAGTGTTACCTGCTTCATCCAGAGTTTCTAAAAGTTTTAAGTCTTTTTCAATAATAGTTTTTACTTGTAATAAATCACCTTTTTTTATAACATTAAAAATGTCTTGCGCACTTGTATTTATTGCCGCTATTAAACTGAATAAAACCGCAGTAAAAATAATAAGAATTAAACTTTTCATTTTAGTCTCTGTTTATTTGTAAGGATTTAGATTTTTTATCATATCGGTTGAAACCCAATAATAATAGCTGTTTGAATAACCTGCATTTTGTACTGGATATCCACCACAGAAAAAAAGATACTTACCATCATAACTTAACGTGGGGAACCAGATATTTTCAATCTTCAATTCATGGCTAATACATATTGCTTTTGTCCAGCCTCCGTTTGGGGTTCTGAAACTAACAAATAAGTTCATCATTCTGGAAAATCCTCCCGGCCTATTTGACATAAAAACAATATAACTGTTGTCCGGCGCCAAAGTTGGTTCAGTATCCCCAAATTCCGAATTAATTTCAGGGCCTAAAACTATTGGGTCTAAATATTTTCCGTCAATAAATTTTGAGTAATAAATATCCGAATCCCCCGATTTTCCTTTCACTATGTTTTTATTATCACGGCAAAAATATAACGATCCGTCCGCGGCTATCCATGGTTGAGATTCATCTTCATCTGAATTAACCGGTACTCCTACATTTTGCGCCGATCCCCATAAAGTTCCCTCTCTTTCTCTATACCAAATATCAATATCTTTGCTTGTTCCATTATTGGTTAAAGAGGCTCTTGACTGATAATATAATCGCTTCCCGTCAAAAGAATAAGAAGGGCCATTTTCTTTTTGTTCAATTGAAAAAAATGATTCAACAGGATTTTCCCATGTACCGTCATTTTTTTGTTTAATAAATGCTCTAATATTAAATGGTTTCCCGTCATCCGAGCTTGTTGTAACCACCCAAAAAACTTCTTTTCCATCAGGAGAAAAAACCAACCGTCCATGTAAATATTTATACGTATTAAAAACTTCCGGCAGAAATATTTCCGGGGTTAAATCGGGTGGTTTTTGGCCAAAATAATCACCCTTAAGACCGGAAAATTCCTTTTTTATTGTTTGACAATAAAAAGTTGAGAATTGAAAACTAAATAAAATAATAAAAAGTAATATTTTTTTCATTTTAAGCCCTATAAAAGATTTTAATAATTATGTCTATTAATTACTTTCGAAGTCTGAAATTTTAAATGAAAGACCCGCTTTTATATTAACAAATTTTTTACCAAAGGTACCTTTAAATATCTCTTGAGCTTTTTCATCATTACAATGACCTGCAGCAATATATTTTGTTAAACCTTTTAATTCATCTGCAATATCTTTTATTTTCTCCGGATATTTTTTACCTTCAAGATGAAAACCACCCATTACAAAATAAACATCTTTTTTTAATTGCGCCTTGGCCTGTTTTACAATTTCTACAATTCCGGGATGAGAGCATCCGACCAAAATTATAAGACCTTTTGATGTATTAATTATTAAAGATTGTTCATATGTTTTTTCTTCCATTACGCCGGTAGAATAAAAATAGTCTCCAATTTTAGACGGCCCTTTAATAGTAATAATATTCGAAACTATTCCTTCAGCCTTTTTAAGTGTTTCTTCAACATATCCCTTTGCTTTTGGGGTTTGCGTTTTTGGAAATTCAGAAGGTAAAATAAGCAACGGTTTGTTACATTTTTCTATAATACCACCCAGCCCGCATATATGGTCGGTATGAAGATGTGATATAAAAATAGTTTCAATTTTTGAACAATCGACATTTAATTTTTCAGTATTCCTTTTTAAAACGCTTTCTACATTTCCGGCATCAAACAAATACAATTTTCCCTTTATTTCTATTAGGCACGAAAAACCTTGATCGCCGATAAAAGATTCGTTAAGTGGCATATCATCATATAAAATTGTAAATTTAATATCTGAGGGGTTTACTGAATCTGTTTGACAATAATTAATTGAGGATTGTAAAAGAATTAATGATATTAGTAAAAAACAATTTTTCATATCCTATATTCCCAATTATTGGATTTTTGTAAATAAAACATTTCTGGCTCTTGCAGAAGAAACTTTAAATCCGGTAATTTTATTGTCTATTCCTCTAACAAAATGCAGCACAGACATTGGATACTCTCCTTCAAATTTATCATTCCCCAATGGAGTTAATAATATTGCCGGGTTTTTCAGATTCTTTAATATTAAAGAATCTGAATTTAGAATTATTGCGAACTGAGTTTCCAATTCTTCACTTAAATATTTGCCTATATAATTATTAAGCTCTTCTTTTGTTAATGTTATATTATTAATCTTTTCTTCATTTGTGGTTGATTGTTTTACTTTTTGATTTTTTAATTCGGGATCATTAGTAAACTTATCTTTTAAATAGATTTCGGCAATTTCAAATCCCATTTTTTGAGGATTAATGGAGTAGAAATTTGATAATACGGCAATACCAAATTGAAATTCCGGAAAATAAGCATCAAAAGCTCTATATCCTGAATCACCGCCGCTATGGAAATTTACTTTAACTCCTTTATAATTTGTAACTGCAAGACCATAACTATAATCTACAAGTACACCATTAGGAAGATTGGATGTATCAGTCAACATTTTATTCATTACTGCTTGACCTCCAATTTGGGGATCACCAAAATGAATAAGCCATTTAGCAATATCACTTATTGTTGTTGTAATACCTGTAGAGCCAATATTATATGAACTTAGTATGCCTTTAACTATTTGATCGGTTCCGGTGGGAACAAAATATGGACGGGAAAAATTTTTTATTATTCTACCGTTATCATCATTAAATTGTGTGTTAACCATTTCTAGGGGTCGAAAAATATTTTCTTCTGCCCAATCTCGTAAGTTTTTACCTGTAATTCTTTCAATAATAATTGCAGCAAGAATAAAGCCTGTATTACAATATTCCAATTCTTCGCCTGGAGTAAAATTAAGTTCTTTTTGGTTTTTTACAAACTCTAATGTGTTTTCATTTGAATAAACATCGCTATTTGAAATGCCACACATATCAAACAAATTTTCTTGTTCACGTATTCCGCTGGTATGGTTAAGTAACTGACGAATGGTGATTTTACTCATACATTCCGGTAATTCCGGTAGATACTTGATTATTTTATCATTTAGTTTTAAATTCCCTTGTTTTTCCAGCAATAATATTGAATAACCCGTAAATTGCTTAGAGACTGAACCAATATGAAACACGGTTGATGACGTAATAGGGATATTATGTTCCAGATCAGCCATTCCATATTCCCCTTTTAAAATAATCTTTCCATCCTTAACTAAAACAATTGCTGCTCCGGGGGTCTCTTTGGTATCAAATTGCGAAAACAATTCGTTAATTTTTTTTTCTTCTTCAAAATTTACTGTTTGAGAATAAGTTATTGTTGAAATTATAAACAAAAAGAACAATGCAAAACGTAATAGATTAAATTTTATTTTCACTAATAAATTCCTGTTATTCCTAAATAGAATATCTTATTTTATTAATTCCTCTTCAAATTGCTATTTCTTTTGCAATCCATTTAAACCGGAAATATGTTTAACAACACATTTAATGTGCTTTATTATTATTATTAATAATATTATTTAGACGTGGCTTTTTAAATTTAGTTGCACTTTAATTTACCGGCGGCGATAATAGCAAACAATAAAATGCAGGGAAATATTACGATGGGCAAATATTACAGTCTGTTTTTGATAAACGACACGCGCTTTTAGTCTTCAATGCCCGAGATGATTTTCAACAATTCTTTTAACCTCATTAATTAACAACGGAAATGCGGGTTCGGTCATACCGTGTCCATATCCTTCCAACTCAAAATGTCTTGTCTCTTTATGTCCCACTAAAATCATCATTCTTTTTAAGTATGCATTCTCTTCATATCGTCCCAACAATTCTAATTCTCTATCTCCTGTTATCAATAACAAGGGAGGTGCATCGGGTCGCACATAATAAAGCGGTGCAAGATCATCTATAACAGGAGTGGTTTCGGGTATTCCTCTTTCTTTTCGTACCGTGAAATGAGTAATTGTTTGTCCGCTAAAAGGAATTAAGCCGGCTATTTTGTTTGCGTCTATATCGAAAGGTTTTAACCACTGTTTATCCAATCCAACCATTAAGGTAAGATATCCTCCGGCCGAATAACCCGATACAATTATTAAAGACGTATCTCCCCCATAGTTTTGAATATTTTTAAATACCCAAGCTACTGCCGCAGCGGCATCTTCAATATATTTGGGTGCGTTTACTTTTGGATGAAGCCTATAATTTACGCCAACAATACAAAATCCATTGTTTTTCAGCCGTTCAGGAATTTCCTTGTTCCCGCCGGATAATCCTCCGCCATGAAACCATACAATAGTTGCAAAATTTTTTACTTTTGCAGGATAATAAATATCAAGTTTACAACGTTCTTTTATATATTCATCACTTTTGTTAATTGATTCCGAATAATAAGGAACGTCAGTTAAAAGCAAATAATCGGAATCTTGCGCAAAAACAGAAATAGTTAAAACAATAAAACTAATAATTAAAAATAGCTTTTTCATAATATGTTACCGGTTTTTAATTTAATTTCAGAAACTAAGATAATTATTTTTCAATCTTTGGATTATTGAATATTAACAGACCATTCAATAACCCGAAGTAATTTTGATATTTAATTTAAGAATATTAGATAATATAATTCAAGAAAATAAATATTAAACGACTTAAATAATTACAATTACAATAATTATTATTTATTAGTTCAGAAACAACACTTTTTAGTTTATTTCCGTTAAATTAACAGGTATACTATTTTCTCTTCTATCTATTAAAAAATGCACCGAAATGTTTGTTATGTTTAACAATTCGGCCATTTTATTATATTCTCTCATCACATTTTCAACAATAGCTTATTATAATTACAAATTTTGTTTAATTTAATTTCATAACCTCTTTAACCCATTTTTTATAGTTATCAATAATTTCTTTTCCCGGTCTTTCGTGCCCTTTATTCGGTTCAATTTGTAAATTTACTTTTGCCCCTGCATTTTTTAATTTTTCGGCAAGTTCTTTAGTTAAAGGCAGGGAAACATTCAAATCCTTTTCACCATGAAAGATAAATATTGGTATATTTTTGAATGCGGTAAGATTTTTTTCATCTCTAAAATCAGGCGATATTTCATTTGGAGCATATTTTGAACCCATACTTGGTCCACCGCTAAATATTGCCAATGCGCTAAACTTTGCTGGTGTTTCATAAAAAGTTCTATATACACCATATCCGCCCATTGAAAAACCTGTTAGAAGAATTTTGGTTGAATCTATTAAATAATCCTCTTCCACCGCGTTAATAACTTCTGCAATATCATCCTGTGCGTGATCTCTTGAATAAGCATTCGATTTGCCACGACCTAAAGGCCCAACAGCTATAAATCCATCCGGAATAATTGAAAGAAATCCCCTAATATTTCCTTCATCACTTGCACTACCATGAAGGAAGACCATTAGCGGATAGATTTTGTTTTTGTCAAAATCATTAGGGAGATATACTGTATATGGTTGTAAGGTTGTATCAATTTTTGAGAGATACGCTTTTAAGGAAAATCCGGTTTTTGAAACAAGCAAATCAACTCCTTTTTCTGCCGCTTCAAAAATATTAATTAGTTCATTTAATATAAAACCGGCTCTTCCGCTCGTTTCATATGGTTTTAATTGCTCTAATCTTTTTTGTGTATCCTGTAGTAAAAACTTTATTGAAGTATATGAACCTTTTGATAATTTATTTTTTAACTCATCCAAGCGCCTCGTTAAGGCAACAATGTCAAAATTATGAAGAATTGATAAATTAGTACTCCCCGATAAAGTATTGTTTTGAATACTGCAAGATAGGTTATAATTGCCTTCGGTTAGTTTGGAAGTTGCAATTGCGTATTTGTGTTTTGTTATTCCCGGTTCAACAGAATATTCTACTTTTCTTAATAACAAACTATCCTCATTATCCTTTTTTATGTAAACAGATAAATTTTCGGTATTTTTTTTATCCGATACAGTAATTAAAACAGCATTTAAAGAATCGTTTTTTGTAATATGCCCTTTATCAAAAGAAACAAATGTTTGTAATGTTCCTTTAACAACAGGATTTTGAAATTTAAGGGTCGTGTAATTATGCTTAGTAAATTCCCGGCCCACGTTATCTTCTCCTACCATTGTGAACCATATTTGTCCATTCGGTTCTACAGCTTTACAAAAAGTGAGATTAAAACCGATGCCTTCTGAAATCCAAGGATGATACGGACGAACATCATTCCATGGTAATAACAATTCAAAACTAATTTTACCGTTTTTTTCTTTAAATTCTAATTTAGTTTCATTACTTGTTAAAACAAATAATTGATTTACATTATAATTCCAAAAGATATGTCTATAAACTTCTTGTGACGGATCATTTACCGCAGAACACGCCAGCTCATAAAATTCATCCGTAGGTTCATTATTGGGCTGTGGTTTAGCAATCAGTAATATAAAACCATCTCCGTTTTGATATGCACGATCTCTAAAAGTAAGTTTTTCAGCTTCTGCTTCAATATAAACATAAAAAAAACCTGTTCCGTAGGCTAATTTGTAGTTTACTTTAACTAAAGAATCCTTTTTAATTTTCCATATTGTTTCAAACATTCTAATCGGCAGGTTTTCCAGTGATTTATCCAACACTCCGTCAATAATTGGTTTTTCCTGCAAAAAGGTAATTTCAGGTTCAAGTATGTTGGGTGTTTTTGATAATGTTACGGTTTCCCATTCGTTTTCTTGCGCAAAAATATTTGATATACTAATCATCGCAATAAATAATAATAAACTTATACATCGTTTTGACTTCATTATTGTTCCCTTTTTGTTAATTTTAAATTTAGACACAATATTTTGCAATAAAGTTACTTAAAATGTCTTAAACGAAATTTTTTTAATTTTTATGATTAACATGATGATGTTATTAATCATTATTTTGTCAAATCAATCAGTCCAAAACTTAAACAAATTGTGTAAATATTAAACCTAATTTACGGTTTTAGCTGCAATATAGTGCCGGTTTTAGTAAGTTTATAGAATATATGCAGTTACAAACATTATTAAACAGAAAGTTTTAAATAAAATAATTGCTTTTGAAGTTATAGTTCAGTAAATTTAAAGTTTGAAACTTTTATCAACAAATTGAAATAAGGAAAGATGGAGGAAAAAAGCCTATGGGTATGATGTCTCGTATGCGTAACCTAGCTCCCTGGTTTATTATATCGGTAGGAGGAGTGTTTGTATTATACATGGCTTTGATGGACACTAAAGTTATGGAAATTTTTGGTGCCCGTTCAAACAACGTAGGTACTGTAAACGGAAAGGATATTACATATCAAGAATTTACAGCTGCGGTTGAAAAATATCGTGAAAATCAACAACGTCAAGGCGTTCAAGTTGATGATGAACATATGGAAGCTATTAGAGATCAAACATGGGATGCTTTAGTAACACAAATTCTTTTAGAGCAAAAAATTGAAGAGTTTGGCATAAAAGTTACTGATGAAGAGGTTGCCGGAGTTATAACCGGACCTAATCCACCTCAGTTTTTAACACAATATTTTACTGATTCTTTAGGTAATTTTAATCGCGAAGCCTATGATGGTGCAATTAGAGACCGCAGAAACAGTGAATCGATGGTTCAAGCTGAAGATGCGGTACGCCAGCAGTTAATTCAAGAAAAACTGCAAAATTATGTTCTTGGCAGCATTACCATTAGCGAAGATGAAATTCAACGTAAATTCATCGATCAGAATATTAAAATTACTTCCGATTATGCTTTTGTTGATATTGCAAATTTTAAAGATGACGAGTTCAAAGTATCCGATGATGAGATCAAAGCATACTACGACAAACATCTTAACGAATACAAACTTGAAGCGCAGCGAAAAGTTAAATATGTACTTTTCAGAATTGCTCCTTCACAGTCCGATACCCTTAATGTTGTTAGAAACTTACAAGCTGTTTTAGCAAAAGCCAAAAAAGACTCAACATCATTCAAGCAATTGGTTCAAGATTATTCAATGACCCCTTATAAGGTTGATACAACAAATGCTTCGATGCTTCCAACAGATAAAATTAGTTTATTTACAAAAGCTAATGTTGGAGATATTGTTGGTCCTGTTCCTACTTTTGAAGGTTATGTTTTATTTAATATTGTAAATAAAATAAAATCTACCGAAAGGTTGGCTGTTAAAGCTTCACATATCTTAATTGCTAACGACCCTGCTAATGGTGGTGAAGAAGGCGCGCTTAAATTATCTACCGAAATTTACGATAGACTTATGAAAGGCGAAGATTTTGGAAAACTTGCAAAAGAATTTTCAAAGGATCCCGGAAGTTCTGCTAAAGGTGGCGATATTGGTTGGTTTGGTAAACAAAGAATGGTTAAAGAATTTGAAGATGCCTGCTTTAAAGGTCCTTTAAATCAAATTCAAAAACCGGTTAAAACTTCTTATGGTTATCATATTATTAAAGTTACCGATGCAACAAACGATAGTTATATTGTAGAAAAATTGGTAAATAAGATTGAAACTTCTGCAACTACTACAGATAATCTTTATAATACTGCAACTGACTTTGTGTATGTAGCAAATGAAAGTGGTTTTGAGTCTGAAGCTAAAAAATTAGGTTATCAGGTTATTGAAAGCGGTGCGTTTACTGAAGAATCCGGTGCAATACCCGGGGTTGGCGTAAACAAAGGATTGGTTAAATTTGTTTATGAAAATAGCGTTGGCGATATAAGCGAAGTTTTTAAAGTCCCTGCCGGTTATGTTACCTGTATGATTTCAAGCGCAGAAAAGGCCGGTTTCCGTCCTTTGACCGAATTAAAAGCTAACTTAAAATTCCAAGTTTTACGCGAAAAGAAACTTGATAAAGCAATGCAAATTGCCGCTTCAATTAAAAGTAAAATTGGCGGAACCGGCAATATTAATTCAGCTACTCAATTTTCGCAGCAAGTTGCCGTTTATGATAGTGTAACTTTTACACCGGGCGGAAGTATTCCTTTACTTGGCAAAGAATATGCTTTTATTGATTATTCGTTGGAAGGCAAAATTAATCAGATTTCAGAGCCTATTAAAGGCACAAGAGGTGCTTTGCTTATTAAAGTTACTTCACGTACCGAGTTTGATAAAACCGCTTATTCTGTTCAAAGAAACAGTATCCGCGATAATTTATTGCAATTTAGAAAAGCACGTTTAATTTCCGAATGGCTGACAAAAATTAAAAAAGAAGCCGCTATTGAAGATAACAGATATAAATTTTATAGATAGTTATAATATCTAATTAAGTTTAGAAGGCATTAAGGAAACCCCTTAATGCCTTTTTTTTGCGCTTACCATACCATCCTAATTTAATACACTTTAATTTTCAATTAATTTTAAACTAATTTTCTAATAAAATGTTTATAAAAAGATTGATCAATTAAACAATTTATAAACCCCCATCAAATGTAATTATCAATAAATATTTTTCCTTTATTTTAATTATTATTTGTATATTAATATTAATTTAAATTGTTATTATTTTATTTCGGGATAATTTATGTTAAAATCAGATGATAACCAATTAAATAAATTTTTAAGTTCCGAAAAGTTCCTTTTTTTAAAAGAACTTTATGATGACTGTGGCGAAGGCAAGTGCATTTATTACAACAATAAAGTTATATATACTAATAAAGCTTTATCCTTAATAACAGGATATTCTTCAAAAGATTTATTTTCCTTTAGACTCCAAAACTTCACAAATTATATTCATCCTGATTTTATTTCAACTCTACAAAACCAAATAGAAGAAATAACTGCCGGAGGATGCAGAGACAAATCCTTTGATTTGATGATTATTAAAAAAGATAAATCATTTATTTGGATTACGTTTTCATTAAAAATCTCTAAATTTGAAAATGTCCCTTTTTTTTTAGTTACAGTTGTTGATATTTCCGAAAAAAAAAGGATGGAGCAAAATATTAATCAATCTGCTGCTTTATATAAAAATATTATTTCTTCATCTCCCGAATCTATTTGTATCATTAATTCGTTTAACATAATTGTAGTTTCCAATTTACTTGCCGCCAAAACACTTGGTTTTGAAAGTGAAACGGATATTGTTGGTAAATTATATATTAGTTTTGTTTGTTTGGAAGACAGAAAAACAGCAAAAAATATTCAAAAAGAGCTTTTATTAACCGAACAAATACAAACTGGTAAACTTGGCCTTATTAAAAAAGACAAAACAATAATTCCTATCAGTTTAAGAGCTTCTTTAGTTAAAGACAAAAACAACTTTTTAATAAATAGCATAATAATATTTAAAAATATTACAAAAAAAATACAACTCGAAAATCAAAGGCAATCGCAATACGATGCTTTACAAACTATACATAATCTATCAGTAAAGATTAATCAAACAAATGATATTAATGACATTTATTATGAAGCATTTTTAGGCTTAAAATCGTTAATTTCTATAGATAGAGCAGCAATTTTGTTAAAGGATCAAAACGAGTTCACCAAATTTGTATATTGGGCTAATCTTTCAGAAAAATTTAGAGATTCATTATTAGCAGATTTCTCATGGGAATCGTCAATATTAAATTGTTCGCCAATTATTGTTGAAGATTTAAGCAATTCTTTGTCACTTGGTCAATTTAAAGAAAATACACTTGCAGAAGGTATTAAAGCGTTTGGCGTTTTTCCAATTTTTTATGAAAACAAATTATGGGGTGGATTAGCTGTTTTTTTTAATAATATAACAAGTTTTTCGGAAGAAAAAATAGCCTCAATCATTACCGTCACAAATCAAATTGCTTTTGCTATTTACAGGTATCAAAACGAAAATAACTTACTTAAAAGTCGCGAGGAATACAAAACCTTTATAGAAATTTCGCACGAAATTGTATTAACAATGGATTTTGAGGGAAATTTTTTATCTATTAACAAGGTTGGTTTACGTATTACCGGTTTTACTTTAGATGAATTTTTAGGTATTTCATATAAATATTTTATTAGTCCCGAATTTCACACTATAATTGATAACAACATTCAACTTCTTAAGGCAGGTGCTAAAAAAATATCTCCTTTTGAAATATTGGCTTTTAAAAAAGATAAATCCCTTATATGGCTTGAAATAACTGCTGGAGTTAAATATGAATATTCCGTAGCTGTTTGCATTTTTGTTGTTGCGCGCGACATTACCGAGAGAAAAAAAGCCGAAATAAAACTAATTGAAAGCAAAAATAGTTACCGCGAATTGGTTGAAAATGCTTTTGATTTAATATTTACTTTAGATATTAACGGAAATTTTATTTTTGCCAATAATACTGCCTATAAATATTTTGGGTACGAATTAGATGAAAAACTTAATTTTAATATTTTTGACATTTTAGATGAAAGATATGTTGAACTGATAAAAACAAGAATTAAAGAAAAACTTTCAGGCGTTATACATAATAATTCTATTGAAGTATTGGCTTACACAAAACAAAATAAACCAATCTGGTTAGAAATTAATAGCAAAATTCATTATTTAGACGGGAAACCTGTTGAAATTGTTGGAGCAGCTAAAAATATTACTCAAAATAAAATTGCCGAAGAAGAACTTAAAAATTATTATATTAATCTCGAAAATTTGATAAGCATTCGTACAAAGGAATTACAAAATTCGGAAGAAAAATTTCGCGCTTTGGCCGAAAACTCGTACGATATAATTATGCGATTTAATGAAAAAGGCGAACATCTTTATGTAAATAAAATAGTTAAAGCCGCAACAGGATTGAATCCAGAGGATTTTATTGGTAAAACTCACAAGCAGCTTGGATTTCCGGAAGAATTATGTAACACATGCGAACAAGTATTAAATAAGACCTTCAAACTAGGAAAAAGACACCAAGTTGAACTGCTTCTTCCAAATGGAATTTGGATTGATTGGGTACTTTTTCCCGAGTTTGATTCTTCCGGCAAGGTAATTAGTGTAATAAGCTCGGGACGTGATATTACCGAAAGGAAACAAAAAGAAAACGAACTTATGTTAAAAGATAGAGCATTATCAAAAATTTCAGAAGCCATTCAAAATATTTTACAATCAAAAGATATTTATTCTTCAATGGAATCGGCACTGGAATTAATTGCCGGAGCTGTTAATTTATCTTCAATTTATATATTCGAAAATTTTACCGATTCACAAAATACCGAAACAGGTTTTATACAAAAATTTAAATGGTCTAATAATAATTATTCTGCAAATTTAAATAACACAAACAATGTGTTTAGTTATATAAATAACTTTAAAAGATGGTTTGATTTTTTACAGAACAAAAAAGTTTTATTTGACTTTACAAATAACCTTCCCGATTGTGAAAAAGAAATTCTTAAAACCACTAATATTGTTTCGTTTTTATTAGCTCCTGTTTTTGTTAATGGTAAATTTTGGGGATTTGTCGGTTTTAGTGAAAATAATTACGAAAGGGAATGGACTAAATCCGAAATTTCGATAATTAAAATACTAGCCGAATCTATTGGCGGCGTATTTACACGAATGAATTTTGAAGATAGTTTGAGACAATCGGAACAATGGTGGAAGTTTTTATTTGAATCTGCGCCCGGTTCTTATTTTATCACTGATTTTAAAGGCGTTGTTATAAACACTAACAAAGAATTTGAAAGAATCTGCGGTTATTCAAAAAACGAGCTGATTGGTAAAAACCTATTTGAAGCCGGTATATTAAATTTTGAAAGTCTTGACGGATTTCATTCCGTAATGCTTGAAGCATCAAAAGATTCTTCTATGGAACGTGTTGAATTATTAATTAAAACCAAAAAGAATAAAGAATTAATTGTTGAAATGAGTTTTTTTAGTGTTTTATTAAATTTGGAAAAGTATATTTTGGTTTCTGCTTATGATATTCAACAAAGAAAAAAAGTTGAACTTGAACTTAAAAAAGCATTGGACAAACAAAAAGAATTAAACGAACTTAAATCAAGTTTCCTTTCTTTGGTATCGCACGAATTTAAAACACCATTAACCACTATTTTATCTTCAGCCGACCTGATTGATATGTACGGCAGTACAATGTCAAAGGAAAAATTTTCCGGTCATATTGTTAAAATTCAAAAACAAGTTGAGTATCTTAACGAAATGCTTAATGATGTTTTGACCTTAAACATAGCAGAATCGGGTGCTTTAGCTTATAAACCGGTCTCTTTTAATTTAAATACTTACTGCAGCGATATTGTTGAAAATATTAAATCTTTAAATACCACAGATAACAATATCGAATATAAATTTTCAGGGTCTGATGAAAATGTGTTTGCCGACAACAAATTGATAAAAAATATTGTTCAAAATTTATTAACAAATGCGGTTAAATATTCCCCGCCAAAGACGAAAATAGATATTGATGTGCAAGTTTTTGACAACTTTATTAACTTAAAGGTTAAAGATTTTGGCGTTGGCATTAGCAAAAAGGAAATTGATAAAATATTTATTCCTTTTTTTCGTAGCGAAAAAAACATACACGTTTCCGGTACCGGTTTAGGTTTATCAATTGCTAAATATTCTGCCGAAATACATGGCGGAAAGATTTCTGTTGAAAGTTCACTCGGTGTTGGCAGCCTATTTAGCGTTACATTACCACAAAAAAGAATTTAATTTTATAAATAGAGGTTGGGTGGAAACAATATTAATTATTGAAGATGAAAAAAATGTAAGAGATGGTCTTTGTGAACTTTTTGATACCGCCGGTTACAACGTTATTAGTGCCTATGACGGAATATCCGGATTATCTGAAGTTAGATCTAAATTTCCCGATTTAATTATTTCTGATATAATGATGCCAAATTTGGACGGTTTTGCTTTATTACAAGCAATTCAATCTGACCCCGATACGGCATTAATCCCTTTTGTTTTTCTTACCGCCAAAACGGATTTGTTAGACATTAGGAGAGGAATGAATATTGGTGCCGATGATTATGTTACAAAACCCTATAGAGCAAAAGAATTATTATCTACAGTACAGGCCAGGTTAAAAAAACAAAAAGTTCTTTTATCAAAAATTGATAATGTAATTAGGGTTTCCTCATAATCTTATAATATATTATAAAACAATAGATTATATGATAAAAATGGATTTTTAAATGCAGGGTTATTTTAAATTATAACGGTATAACCTTGCATTTGTAAAACTTGTATTTATACAAAATACT
>JAZDHY010000125.1:0-13631 GCA_043805435.1 bacterium | reverse complement strand
ATTATTATAATATAATAAATACAATACTTATACCAATTAAACAATAACATGTTGCAAAATATTATTAATAAAAAAATGTTAATTTTTGCAAAAAAAAAGAATATTTTTATGGAAAAAGTCAGTTTATTTAAAAGAATGCAGTTCGTTTTGTTATTAAAGTAAAATATTCTATTGATGATTTATTATAAATTGTGTATTTTTTAAGAAGTTCTTTTTAATGGTGAATAATTTTTAATTATTTTTTAAAATAGTATTTATTAAGAATTTAGAAAAACTTTGAGGGATAAATGAAAAGTTTTTATTTATTATTAATGCTGGTTTTGTTTGGCGGTGATCTAACAGCTCAAACAATAACGGGTAAAGTGGTTAATGAATCGGAAATCGGTTTGCAATATTATAATGTTCAGATATATATTACACCAAACGTGTTTTCTTCTGTTACGGACTCAAACGGGTATTTTGTTATTAATTTAACTGAAGTAAAAGAAGAAACACTTCCAAAAGATTATACCATATCAAATAATTATCCCAATCCTTTTAATCCGCGTACAAGAATTGATTTTTCTCTTCCTCAGGTCAGTAAGATAAAAGTGGAAATATTTAATACTATTGGTCAAAATGTAGGCCAAGTTGTTGAAAAAGAAATGCAGGCGGGTAATAATTATATAGATTTGGAACTTAATGGTTTGCCAAACGGGGTGTATTTTGCCCGTATTAATGTAAATGATAAATATAATGTTGTAAGAAAATTGATGTTGTTATACGGCAGCCAGCATTTATCAAATTCAATACTGAATAACGAACAATATTTATCCAAGGATGTTAATTTTGCCCACATAGACAGTATTGTTGTTAGTGTTGGATTGATAAGAACAAAAACGTTTACCAACTTGCCGGAATTAACCGGAAATGGGTTGGATGTCGGGAATTTACAAATGCAGATTTCATGCCCGGATATCCAAACTATTGAGTATGGAGGGAAAACATACCATACAGTACAAATTGGAAATCAATGCTGGTTGAAAGAAAATTTGGATATTGGAAAATTTGTATTAGCTTCAACAGTTCCGGTAAATGATAACATCTTAGATAAGTTTTGCTTTAATGACGACACCCTTAATTGTAATAATTATGGCGGACTATATAGGTGGCACGAGGCAATGAAATATACCGGAATAAAAGAAGGGAATACAGGCATTTGTCCTGAGGGCTGGCATATTCCTAAACAGAGCGAAATAACAGAATTAAGGACTATTATCGGGGAATCGGCCAATCCATTAGTGGATGAAAGATATATAAATGCCACAAACACAAGCCGTTTTTCGGCACTGCTTGGAGGAATTATAAAAAACGGGAATAGTCTTGTAAATGGAACTATGACAGATTTTTGGATGTCAACTAATAAATACTTGCAGATTAATAAATATAACAATAATTACTTTTTTAAGGAGTTGGTTGCTGAAACAGAAGATGGATTTAGTGTTAGATGTATAAACGGAGCCTTACCACCTGTACCTACTCCAATCAGTCCCTATAATAACTACAAACTTGTACCAAAAATTGCAAAACTAAAATGGGTTAAAGTAAATGAAGCCGCAACTTATGATTTGCAGGTATCTTTATATAGTGATTTTAGCTATATTAATTATAATTTAAATTTAACAAATCTGGAAACAGATAGCACTGAGGTTACATTATTATGTCCAAAGATTTATTATTGGCGAGTACGTGCTAAAAATTCACTCGGAACATCAAGCTGGTCTGCAATTTACCAATTTGGAACCATATGCGATAGTATCGGAAAACCATGTCCGGGTGCCGAAACAGTAGTTTACGAGGGAAGAATTTATCATACGGTTCAAATAGGCAATACTTGTTGGTTTAAGGAAAATCTTGATGTTGGTGAAATGATACCAAGCACACAAACTCAGCAGAATAATGTAATTATTGAAAAATATTGTTATAATAATATTGCCGCAAATTGTGCTGATTACGGGGGATTATATTTTTGGAAAGAAGCGATGCAATATACTACTACTTCAGCGCAGGGTACACAAGGAATATGCCCTAACGGCTGGCAAATAGCCTCCGGTAATATTATGGCCGATTTTGCCGAAAAGGTTGGTGGTAATACATCTACAGTTTTATTAGCCGGCAATAATATAACAGGTTTTTCTGCAAAGTTAGGGGGCTATTACGAAAATGGGAGTTTTGCCGGAATGGGTGATAAGGCTGTAATTTGGTCCAGTTTTGGTTTTTCTCCGGACGGCACGCTTGTAACCTTTTTTCTGAAGATTAATCCTACAGTTTCGTATACATATGGAAGCCCATGGATGGCAAATAGTGTTCGTTGTACAAAACCTGCACCATAGTTTATAAATATAAGCAGAGTATTATGCCGCCTTTTTGTAAGTGTAAAATTTTAGTTAATAGTTCAACAATTAATTTGGATATATTAAAGTGCATTTAAAATATCATAAATGTAAATATTGAGGGGAAAATGAAAAGTTTTTATTTGTTATTGTTTGTTTTGTGGAGTATAAATTTGACTGCTCAAACAATAACAGGCAGGGTAATAGATGAATATGGAGCCGGATTACAAAATTATCAAGTAATTGCGTTTGTGCAAACAAATGATTTTTCCGCTTCTACAGATTCCGCCGGATATTTTTTCATTAATTTGTCAAAACATCACACGCTTCCCGAGGATTATGTTATATCAAATAATTATCCAAATCCTTTTAATCCCATAACACGAATTGATGTTTCTCTTCCTCTTGATAGTAAAATAAAGGTTGAAATTTTTAATGCAATTGGACAAAACGTTGGAAATAATATTGAAAAGGAAATGCGGGCAGGGACAAATTTTTTAGATTTAGAATTAAACGGTCTTCCAAACGGAGTATATTTTGCCCGAATAAATGTGAATAATAAATTTTATGTTGTAAGAAAAATGATATTATTGTATGGGAGCGGGCATTTATCAATACCTTCTTTGGGTGAAACAAATTTTAATTCAAAGGTTTTTTCCATTAATTCTATTGATAGCTTGGTTGTGAATTTTGGATTTGTTCGCTCAAAAACATTTATAAATTTACCCGAATTAACAGAGGACGGTCTTAATTTAGGTAATTTGGAAATTCAGACATCTTGTCCCGATTTGCCGACTGTTTTTTATTCCGGTAAAACATACCATACAGTACAAATTGGCACGCAATGCTGGTTGAGAGAAAATTTGGATGTTGGCAAATTTGTATTAACTTCAACTGTTCCGGAAAATGATAACATACTAGACAAGTTTTGCTTTAATGACGACACGCTCAATTGTAATAAATATGGCGGGTTATATAGGTGGCATGAGGCAATGAAATATACCGGAATAAAAGAAGGTAATCAGGGTATTTGCCCTGAGGGCTGGCACATTCCTAAGTTGGATGAATTTAAGGAATTAAAAAGAAATTTGTGGGGAGTTGCATATCTGCTTGTTGATGAAGGCTATCCAAATGCAACAAACGCAAGTGGATTTTCGGCAATGCTTGGAGGTATAGTTAAAAATGGTGTAAGTTTATCGAATGGGGAGAAGACTGATTTTTGGATGTCAACTAATAAATCATCACAGATATTTAAAAATAATAACAATTATTTTTTTGATGAATTTTTGGCTGAAACAAAAGATGGGTTTAGTGTAAGATGTGTGAAAGGCTCGTTACCGCCTGTACCTGAATTATTATTTCCACCAAACGGATACAGACTTGTTCCCCAAAACACAACATATAAATGGAAAAGGAACAGCGAACAATTAACTTATGAAATTCAAACATCAATTGATGAAAGATTTATCTATCTGCAAAACGAAATTATTATTGAGGATACGGAAGCAGATAGTGCAGCTGTTACGCTTGTATGTCCCATAAAATACTTTTTGAGGATGCGTGCAAAAAATTATCTCGGCTATTCAGACTGGTCAGAAATTTACGAATTTGAAACAATATGTAAGAACGTAGGAGTTCCGTGTCCCGGAGCTGCAACAGTTGTCCATTCCGGAAGAATTTATCATACTGTTCAAATAGGTAATACTTGCTGGTTAAAAGAAAACCTTGATGTTGGCGAAATGGTACCAAATACACAACAACAAACAAATAATTTAATTATTGAAAAATACTGTTATAATAATATGCCGGCTAATTGTAATAAATATGGGGGATTATATAAATGGCATGAAGCAATGCAGTATAAAAGTTCGTCCTCGCAAGGTACACAAGGAATATGCCCCAATGGCTGGCAAATAGCCTCCTCCGCAGTTTTGGAAGATTTTACGTATATGTTAAATGGTAATACTCAAATAATGTTGGAATCGGGAACAAATGAAACAGGATTTTCGGCAAAATTAGGGGGATATTATGATGGTGGGAATTTTACCGGAATGGGGAGTAATGCAAGGATATGGTCAGGTTTAAGTTTTGTTCCCGGCAGTTCACTTGTGATTTTTTATTTAAGGATTGATAATACGGTTTCATATAAAAATTCCGATGAATGGAGTGCCTATAGTGTACGTTGTACAAAACCTGCACCATAGTTTATTAAACAAAAAAGGCTGCCTTAAAAAAGCAGCCTTAATAAAAACACTTATTGGTAATAATTAAACGCCAAGTGTTGTACCGTCGGCGCGTAAATCGTAAACGGCTTGTTTAACTCTTTCTTTCATTCCTAATTCGGCTTTCTTTAGGTAGTTACGTGGATCGTAAACTTTTTTGTTGCCAACCTCGCCTTCAATTTTTAATACACCGTCATAATTTTTAAACATGTGGTCAACAATTGGTTTTGTAAATGTATATTGAGTATCAGTATCAACATTCATTTTAATTACGCCATACTCTAAAGTTTCGTGGATTTCTTCAATTGAAGAACCGCTTCCGCCGTGGAAAACTAAATCAAATGCGGCTTCTTTACCGTATTTGGCAATAACAGCTTCTTGGCCATGTTTTAAAATTATTGGTTTTAATTTAACATTGCCCGGTTTATAAACACCGTGTACGTTGCCAAAAGTTGCAGCAAACATATATCTTGCACCTTCAACTGAAGATAATCTTTCGTAAACATAAACCATATCTTCTGGGGTTGTATATAATTTTTCAGCAGGAGCACCTTCGTTATTTACTCCGTCTTCTTCGCCGCCAACTACTCCGGCTTCAACTTCTAAAATTATTCCTAATGCCGAGCATTCTTTTAATAATTCAACTGCAACATCCATATTCTCTTTTAAAGGCAATTCACTGCCGTCAAACATATGAGAGTTGAATAAAGGCAGCATTCCTGCTGCAACACGTTTTTTTGATTCTGCTATTAATGGTTTTAAGAACTTCTCTACTTTAGAATTTGTGCAATGGTCTGTATGTAAAGCTACATTAATATCGTATCTTTCAGCAACCAAATGGATATGTTGAGCAATTGAAATTGCACCAAGTGCCATATCTTTAACAGCAGTTCCCGAAGCAAATTCGCCACCGCCGGTTGATACTTGAATAATTCCATCGCTTTTTGTTTCTGCCAAAGCTGCTAATACTGCATTTGCAGATATTTCGCTTGTTACGTTAATGGCTGGATATGCAAACTTGTTCTTTTTTGCATTGTCGAGCATTTTACAATATTTTTCAAAATTTACAACTGGCATATTAACTCCTAATTTATTTATATGATATTATACAAAATCAGTATTTTACAAAATATTTTAAATATAACTTAATAATATAACTATAAGGATTTTAAAAATAAATTGAATTATGTTTACCAATTAGGTTATTATAGTATCAATATACAGTATTTTATTAGTATTTTGATTATTTAATGACGAATATGCAAATAAATGAAGAATTTTATTAATGTTTACGTGTTATTGCAGATTCAACAATTAGCCGGCAAATTTTTTTATAACTAATTCCTGCGGCTTTAGCCGAACGGGCAAAACCGGCATCTTCCGAAAGATCGGGGTTTGGATTTACCTCCAACACGTATAATTTATTATCTTTGGAAAGCCTCATATCAACTCGTGCATAATCTCTACAATTTACAGCCTTAAAACTTGCTATAGCCATTTCTTTTGCGGTTTTTTCAATATCTTTTGAAAGGTTTGCGGGACATATAGGAATAGTTTTTTTATAAGATTCGTGTTGAGGATCCCATTTTGCCTGAAAACTTACAATATTGTGGGATGTATTTGGCATTTCGGAAAAATCTATTTCGCTTATTGGTAGAACCCTTGGATTTTTTGTACCGATTACCGCTAAATTTAATTCGCGTCCTTCTATATATTGTTCAATTAATGCAGGTTGTTTATGTTTTGTTAAAACATATTCTATTCTTTCTTTAAGTTCGTGATGATTAAAAACTATTGATTCGTTTTCTATGCCAATACTGGCGTCTTCCATGGCTGGTTTTACAATTATTGGGTAATCAAATCCGGCACGATAAATTTTACTAAATTTTGTAATTAATTTAAATTTTGGAGTATTTATTCCGTATGTGCTTAATATTCGTTTTGTTAAATTTTTATTTTGGCATAATCCAAGTGCTATGGGGTCGCTTCCTGTATATGGAATTGAAAGAAGCTCAAGTATTCCGGCAAAACTTTTTTCCAAACCCGATTTTTCATGAAAAATTTCAACTAAATTAAAAATAACATCGGGTTTATTTTTTACTAAATCGCTAAAAAGCACATTGATGTCATCTAGCAGGTTAACAATATAAGAGTCAAAACCTGCTTTAATTAATAAATCGGCAATATATTGGTATTCGGCAATTAAATCGCCGCCGCGGGTTTTATAAAAGTGTGTTTCTTTAAATTCCTTTGAAGAACTTTTACTGTAGTGATCGGTTAATTGTGGAAAGGATTCGTTAAAAACTACTGCAATTTTCATATTTATTATATTTAATGGTACAACATATTGTATTTTTTTTTATTTTAAATATATAAATAATTTTTGGAATAATTATGAGTTTTTACCCGCAGCCCGATAACTATTCGTGTGGCCCTTTTTCGTTAAAACATGCAATGAATATTTTTGGAGTATTTAAGAGTGATGGTTTAATTATTGAAAAATCGGGTGCAAGGTGGTGGTCCGGTGTTGATGAAGTTGGTTTGGATATTGCAGCAAGGGCATTTAACTTTAAACTTGAAGAGTTTCAAACCGATAGTGAATATAAAGCTTTGGTAATGTTAAACAAAAATTTAAAAAAAAATTATCCGTGCATTTTATGTGTTGATGATTGGAGACATTGGATAACGGTGGTCAATCATACAAAATCGGAATATGTTGTAATTAACAGCGGCGAGGATAAGGTTTTTTATACGCTAAACTCGCAAAAGTTGTTAGATTATTGGGGGTGTTACATTGAAGAGGATAAGAATTACAGTTTTGACGGATATGCTCTTATCCCGAACTTTAAGGCAAAAACTATTGCAAAATTTACGCCTAAAAAAGCGCAATTATTGATGTATTCGCAAAATAAGGATTTAGCTTTACACTGGGAGGAATATTTTAGCGACATAACGATTTTTTCAGTTCCGCTAAATGATTTTGTGTCTGAATATTTAACCTTCAGCAGTTTTTTAAAAAAATATGAAAAATTAATTATTAATAAAATTGCTTTTTGGCATGGCAGCGTACCTGAACACGAATTAAAAAAAATAATTAATAATATGGAATTTGTTGCGGAAATTTATAATCTTGTAATTCTAAATAAAAACGAAAATAAAGCAATAATTGATTTAACTTCATTACTTATGATGTATGCCTGCGGTACTTACGGAATGGCAAAATTTTATTAAAGAGGAATTATTATGAAAAAAAGTGATAAAATATTAACAAATGAGAACACCGCTTTATTAATTATTGATGTTCAGGCAAAAATATTTCCGGTAATGTTTGAAAGTGAAAAACTATTGGAGAACACTTTGAAACTTATTAAAGGAATTAAAGTACTTGAAATGCCAATTTATTATACTGAACAGTATCCAAAAGGTTTGGGAGAAACAATTCAACAAATAAAGGATGAATTAACCGACATTCGGCCAATTGAAAAAATGACTTTTAGCTGTTATGGAGCGTATAATTTATTTGAACGCTTAAAACAAGGAGGAATTACCGATGTGATTATTTGCGGAATAGAAGCTCATGTATGTGTGCTGCAAACGGCTCTTGACTTAATTGCAAACGGTTTTAGTGTTCATCTGCCTGCGGATGCGGTTTCTTCGCGCAAAAAATTTGATTATAAAATTGCAATACAAAGAATGAGACAGCATGGTATTGAAATAACCTTGACCGAATCGGTTTTGTTTGAGTTGTTACGGGTATGCGGTACAGACCAATTTAAGCAAATTTCCAAAATTGTAAAATAAATAAATAATTTAATTAAAGGGGTTTATTATGAAAGACGATGTTGAAATAATTGAAAAAGAAAAAGAATTTACTCTTGAAATTGCAGCAAAAACTACAATGCCTAAACTACCCGGTACTATCAAAAATTCGTATATAAAAATAACGGATTATATGCCCAAGGTTAATGTTAAACCAACTGAACCACCTTTTGTGCGTTATACTAATCTAAATTGGGAAGAATTAAACAAACAAAACAAATTTATTGGTTTTTTAAAAATATTTACCCAAAAATGGGATATGTTAGTAGGTTTTCCGGTAAAAAATAATTTGCCCGGCGAAGGCGAAATAGTTGCCGGATATATACCTGCCGGAAGATATGTTAAAGCTTTTCATAAAGGGCCTTACCATAAAGTGGGTGATACTTATAAAAAAATGATAGCTTTTATTGAAAAAGAAAATCTTAAGTATGGTGATGAATGTATCGAGTATTATTTGAATGATCCCAAAAGTACTAAAAAAGAAGATTTGGAAACAATTGTAATGATACCGATAAAAGATTAGAAGGGTTTTGGTTTTAATTATGGCGAATATGCCATAATTAAAAATAGATATTTATTATCTCCTATTGTTGTTGAAACGTTTGGTTTGCTTAGATTAATTGCATGGGCTGTTATATTTCCTTAGGAAAATATAAATCCGTATCTGGTCTCCCTATCTGCAATGTTAAAAATATTTAAATTAATTACATAACTCTTGCTTTTTATTTTACTTTTGTTTATTATTGTTTAGTAACTAAACTAAAATTGTTAAACATGAATACTGAAATAAAAGAAATAATAGGTCTTTCGGAAAAATTTTTATTTGAAATTGTAGCACGCGAAAAACAACCTATTATATTACCGGACGGAGAAAAAATATACCGTTTTGAGATTCATTTGATTGATTTAATTGGTAAAAACGAAGGAATTACAGTAAACGAATTGGCAAAATTATTAAATGTTACAAAAGGTGCTGTTTCGCAGGTAATAACCAAATTAGATAAAAATAATATAGTTAATAAAATTAAGACAGCCAATAACCGTAAAAATGTAAACTTATATTTAACAACAAAAGGGAAGGCTATTTTTGAGGGTCATAAACAATTTCATGATAATATAGATAATAAAATTGTCGAAAAATTTTCAAAATATTCAAAAAATGAAATTGAATTAATTAAATCTGCACTTGGCGAAGTACAAAACATACTTTCAGGGATATAACATATATTTTTTATGAAATAGTTTAGCAGCTAAACAATAATTTGGAGAAAATAAATGAAACGAATCAGTAAATTAAACCAAAATCTTATAATCGATTTATTGTTGTTTATAACAGGTTTATTATTAGCATTTAGCGGATTGTTAATTACAATAAAATATCATGCAGGCAGTCTGCCAAAAAATACCCAGTCTCTTATGTTTGATTATTACTCGTGGTCTTTATTTCATAAAGTGTTTTCTGTGATGTTTTTTTTGTTGGTTAGTTACCATATTTATCTGCATAAAGAATGGTACTTAAAACATTTTATAAATAGAACAGCCGATAAAAAAAAGTCCTTTGTACCCACATTTTTGTTTATTGCTACGGCACTAACGGGATTTATTCCTTGGTTTATTGGGTTATTTCTTTCATCCGGCAGCAGCATTAATTTATGGCACGGTATTATTGAAATACATGACAAGCTGGGAACATTTTTAATAATTATGATGCTTATACACTTAAAAAGCAAATACAGTTGGATTAAAGCTATGATAATTAAAGTGTTTAGGGGAAATAAACAAAGCGTAAAGCAGGTTGGTTAGCCTTTAAGTTAGCCACGTAAGGTAAAGATGTAGTACAATTGTTTTAATTGTATGAAAATAACATTGTGCTTCTCCGAAGCACGGGATTATGGGGTTTGGTTTTGGTTACAGACATGGAACATCTCTGATGTTCTCGAGAAATAATACTGAATAAAAAAAACTGCGGAGCAGCTTAATGTCTGTAACAAACATGTAACCACAAAATAAAAGTACTCTAGAATAGTACAATGTAATGGTACCATGAATATATTTTTCTCAGAAGCACATGGTTTCAAGGGATTTGTTACAATCTCTTAAAAACGTATTTGGCCGGGTAGTTAAATATTTAACCTTGGTAAAAAATAAAATATATAATTTTATAAAATAAAAGATACGGCACAAATAATTAATTAAATACCCATTAAATTATAATAAATAAATTTTTTGTATTTGCTTTTAAATAATTATTCCTTATTTTAATATATGTTTTAACTGAGGAGTTTTATAACAAAATTTTTGGCAATGAGGTAAAAGTGTATTATTTATTAAATACTGTTGGCTTGGGTTGGTTACAGGGACATTACTGCAAAAACTACAAAGCAAAGGTTACCTTATTGATTGTTTAACTGCCTATTTATATCTAAATAAATAGAAATAATAATCAATCTTATTAAAAAATAATTTGAGGTTAGTATGAAAAAGTGCTTTGTTTTATCTTTTTATCTTTTTATCTTTTTATCTTTTTAATAACATTTAGCAGCATGTTTGGGCAATATCGCTTTGAGTATGATTTTACAGAACCAACAATTAACGGCGATGTTGTTGCTCCACCGGCTAGTGACGTAGCTACCGGTTTATATTTGCCTTCGCAAATGACTACAGGGCAATATTTAAGGGTAATTATTGTTTATGTACAATTCAAAGACGATTCGTTAGATTTGCCTGCTTGGGTAAATTGGCCTTTAAACCAGGAACCAACCACATGGATGGGCACAAATGTTATTGATTCATCGCTTACACAAAACTCTACAAATAATAATTTAACACATTATTATAATGTAATGAGTTTAAACAAATTTAAAATTATAGGTAAAACTTACAGTGTAATTACAGCAAATACTCGGCAAGAGTATATTAATATGAGCTATTCTCGCGGGAATATTAATAAGCAGGTATTACAGTCTTTGAATGGTCAAATAGACTATAGCTTTTATGACAATTGGTCAAAAGACGCAAGTTATGTGCAGAGCTGGGGACAAGATGGTTATGCCGATATGATTATTATGGTGTATAGAAATATTGCTAAAGATAAAACAAATCCGAATTATTGGCTGACTAATTTGGATTTTGCAGGATTTACAGGTCAAGCAACTTTAGGAGGGGGTACAACCATAACACTTGATAAAACAATTATAGATCCTGCTTTCGGACTTAAAGGGAGCGGACTAACTGCCGCATGTGGTTTTAACGGCTTAGCATATACAAGAAATGTTATTGTTCACGAAATTGGACATCATTTTTTTGGCGGCTGGAATCATGTTCAAAAAGGTGCATGGGGTATAATGGCCGGCTGGGGCGACAGAAGTCAATTGGTAAATGCTTACGAAAGAAGCAGGCTGGGCTGGGGATACTGCCTGCGGTACGATTATAATCCTTCAACACCTATTACTTTAAGTGATTATGTTACAACAGGTTATTACTTAAAAATAAAAATACCCAACTCAAATCCCGAAAGATTTTATTTTTTAGAAAACCATCAAAAGTTATCTAGTTTTGATAATATTGATCAAACAGCCGGCGGGCACGGTGTTTATGTTATTTATCAAAGCGGTGGTTCCGGCGATAATACTAAATTTTACAATGCGCAAGGCAGGTATAATTGGGCGTTTTACGATTCTGTACAATTCTCTGGATATAGCGGTAAAGTGCCGGTAATGTTAAGATTAAAACAAAACAATTTAGGTCAATTTGACAGCGACCAAATTATTGTAAATAATAAAAATTATAGTTCTATTCTTGCCTATCGTGACACAATAAACCAAACCAATGTTCGCTATGCTTTATTCCTTGGTGATGGATTAGATATGATGAAACCGGGGTATGTTGATGTTATGAATCCGTACAGCAATCCTGCGGTAGAGGGAGTTTCCTTTCAGGTAATTACTCAAAATAACCAAATTAAAATTAAACAATTTGTCGAAACAGGTACAATATTAAATTCGGTTCCGTCAAGACCGCAAAATCTGGATGTTAGTTGCGTAAACAATAATGCATACTTAACTTGGGATGCCAGTAAAGAACCTGATGTTATTGGCACTCCTACTCAGCGGGGTATATATAAAATATATAGAGCTTTAGCGGTTGTTCCTAATATACCAACAACTTATACATATGTTGGTTATGTAACTCATCCTATTGTAGTTTATACAGATAATTATTATTATTTAACACCACTTTCGGGTAATCATAAGGTTTTTTATAAAGTAAGTGCGGTTGATATTACAGGTTTGGAATCTACAAAGTCAGAAATGGATTCCGCAAGGTTAAATATGGAACTGCAAAAAGGAAATGGGGATGTTGGCAAGTTGTCATATCAGCTTCTAAATAATTATCCAAATCCATTTAATCCTAGTACGACAATTACTTTTGAAATACCAAAAGATAACCACGTTGAGTTAAGCATATATGATATCCTTGGAAGAGAAGTAGAAAAGCTGGTTAGCGAATTTAAACAGGCAGGCAGATATACAGTTAGTTTTAATGGTGATAATTTAACAAGCGGATTATATTTTTACAAATTAAAAGCGGGTGATTATTCGGCCACAAAAAAAATGATGCTATTAAAATAAAGGGGAATTAATGAATAAATGTAAATTAAATATTATTGTTCCCATTATTTTTATTTTTAACCTGCCTATATTTGGGCAGGTTGAAGATTATTTTCCTTTGCATAAAGGGGATCATTGGCAGTATCTTTATCAGGAGTTTTTAGGACCGTCGTTCTGGGATTATAAAGTCGTAGATATAATAGATACAATGGCGGATAGTTCTACTGTTTATGTTGTAGAACAAACGGGTTTCCCTGTGGTTTTTTACAAAATAAAACAAAACGATAGTGCTGTTATTTATTGGAACTATGAAGGATTAAATAATGAATACTTTCCTTTTTTAAAATTTACATATAATACCAATGAAGCGTGGCAGATAGATTTTGTTAGATGGACATCGTTTAACTCAAAAAGTATAGGTACAATATGGACGGTTACGGATTCTGTTTGTGAATTTTATACAAGCGGTGATTCAGCGATGCTTTTAGTAACTTACAAAAGCTTTTATATGAAGGGTATTGGTTTTATTTATGAAGACCAAGAAGGGGGAAATTCTGTAAGTTTACTTGGCTGCATTGTAAACGGTGTAAAATATGGAACTATAGTAG
>JAZDHY010000124.1:0-3396 GCA_043805435.1 bacterium | reverse complement strand
ATACTGTTAATGATGGATGCTCGTATGCTTTTGCTTTCCATCCGTTCTTGAAAATTTGAGTTCATTAGTACCTCGGAATTTTATTTGTAATTTAATTAACTTTTCCTTCGGTATCAAATGAGACTAACTATAAATAATTTTTAATTTTTAATTCTTAATTCTTAATTCTTAATTCTTAATGAAAACCACAGATGAGTAAAATTATTTGTGGTTTTTTTATTATTTGCAATAAAACAATTTTAAAATATGGAATAATCAATATGAAATTACCCGAAGTGCAAAAATCTAAACCGATAATGCGGCTTTTTGAAAGTAGAAAATCATCGCGCGAATTTCAATCAAAAGAACTTGAGATGCAGGAAATATCTAATATCTTATGGGCTGCTTTTGGTATTAGTAGAGAAGACGGAAGAAGAACCGCACCTACTGCCCGAAACATACAAGACATAGAATTATATGTTGTAAACCAAACAGCAGTATATTTATACAAACCGGAAACAAACGAACTTACGGAAATTGTTAAAGGTGATTTTAGAAAAAATACCGGTTTGCAGGATTTTGTTGGAATAGCACCGCTTGAAATAGTTATTGTATCGGACCACTCAAAAATGGAAGTGGATGAAATTATTAAAACAAGTTATTCGTGTATGAATACCGGATTTGTTTCGGAAAATATTTATTTGTATTGTGCTTCCGAAAACCTTGCCACTGTTACAAGGGGATCAATTGAAAGAGTTGAATTAGCACAAATATTAAAACTAAAACAGGAGCAAAAAATTATTTTAGTACAAAGTGTTGGATATCCAAAAGAATAGTTTATTTGTTGCAAAAAATCACCCCATTTAAAGGTTAAGCACTTAAAAGTATTATTTGCACTAATTAAGCATGTAAATTATTTTTTTACTTGCTATTATCTTTTTTCTGCAATATTTTTGTAAAAAATGACTTTTTCTCTGTTTAATATTTGCAGATAGATATTTTACAACATAAATTGGGTGATTTATGAAAAAATTGTTATTTCTTTTAATCCTAATATATTCAACTCTGTCATATTCTCAAACTATTATCACAACATCAAATTTAGCCGCTCCGGCTGTTGGTTGTGATGTTACTGTTGATGATTATGGGTTTATCTCCAATATGACTACTGGTACAATTGTTGGTGATGGTTATACCGAATTTACTTGGGTTGATTATATGAGTAAATTTGTAATTGCTGACGGAGGTTCACCGGTAGAAATTAAGGCCGGTACAGCCAATTTGACAATATACGATAACTTACCTGTATCACCGACCGGTAATGCAAACGCCTTCTTTTTGCCCGATCGTTTTGAAGATTGGACATATGACGGTGCGCCTGATAATGAATGGCATAATATTATTGAATATGAAAAAGATGCACTTCATATTGTTGGCGGAATTGGTTATGTTATTGTTGATCCAAGTTCGTTATATGGTTCGCCTTACGCACAGATAAATCCGGCATTTCAATTTACTAATGTTGGCAACAACACAATTACTCTTGAACCTTTTGCTTATGAAAAGGATTTTGTGGGAATTGTCCCTACCACTTATTATGCAAACAATCCTAACCCATATACGTTTTATGATTATGATGGATTGCCTAAAACAACCGATGATTATTTTGCAGTAAATAGCAGCGCGGTAGCACCTTATTTCTCCGGTGCAGGTTATCCTATTACTCATGCTCGAATATCGGCAACCGCCGGAAATCTTTTAGGTGCAATTCAGGCCGGCGGTAATGGTTACGATTTGGTTGATTTAACCGCAACGGTTTCTGCAAATTGTGAAAAAGCATTTCAATATAAAGAAGTATCATTGGAGAGCGGCCAATCAGTTGTTTATTGGTTATTTCCAAAACCTATAAAATTTTGGAATAAAGCAGCCAGCTATATTACAGATTTTAGTTATGAAGTTAAAGAAATTAATGCAACAGGTGTAGATTATACTTTTTTGAATACAGATTTTAAAATTAATTATTCAGCACTTACATATGTAACAAGTGCTGTTACTTTTATAACGCAAAGTACAATAAAGGGTATAGTTGCAGAAATTACAGGCGGTATGATTGAGGGGGCCAAAAACGGAGATGTTTACCAAGTGTTAAACCATAGATGCTGGGAACTGTTTTACGATACAAGAAGAACGGCTTCAATTGGTGATATTACTATTACCTACAATCCCGCTGCAGGAGCAGATAACATAATTGATGAAAGTAAATTAATGTTGGTTTATAGAACCGATTATGACCAGCCTTGGACAAAATGGGTTGGATGTGTAGTTGATGAAGACGCTAACACTGTAATTGCACCAGATGTAAACTTGGGTGATACTCATTGGGCTTTGGCTTATTCAAGTGAACCATTACCCGTTGAGCTAAGTTTGTTTATTGCTGATATTGCCGGTAAAAATGTAGTTCTTAACTGGCAAACAGCAACAGAAATTAATAATTATGGATTTGAAATTGAAAAAGCAATAATTAGTGAACAGTCATCCGAAAAAAGTTTTAATAAAATTGGATTTATTACCGGAAAGGGCAACAGCAATATAACAAACAATTATTCGTTTACAGATAATAATATTAGTTTGGGAAAAACGCTATACAGGTTAAAACAATTAGATAATGACGGACAATTTAAATATTCACCGGAAGTGCAAGTAATTGTTAATAGACCAGTTAGTTATTTTTTAGGTCAAAATTATCCTAATCCTTTTAATCCTTCGACCGAAATAAAGTATCAAATTGGAAAAGACGGTTTTATAAGTTTGAAAATCTATAATGTGTTAGGAAAAGAAATTGCTGTGTTGGTAAACGAAAATAAAACTGCAGGTGATTATATTGTTAAATTTAATGCGCAAATTTACAATTTAACTAGTGGAATCTATTTGTACGAATTACGCGTAAATGATTTTGTTCAAACTAAAAAAATGATACTATTAAAGTAAGGTTTAGTGTTAAAGATTATAATTTACAGGCACCTGCTCTGCAGGTGGCTTTGTTTTGGGTATTTGTGTGTTACAAATATGCACCTGCGCTGCAGGTGTAAACATTGTCTGAACCATGATTAATAAGATTAAAGGATTAACAAAATATTGAATACCATTCCAAAACTTCGGAGAAGTTTAATGGCTGTAACAACAAACACGCGTATAAAGCTGAACTTCGGAGAAGTTCCATGTGAATTTGTAAAACGCTAATTAAAGCGGTCATACATTGTACTCTTCCAGTCTGCTTTTTGTTGGGGTGGTTTATTGGTTACAGACATTCATCTACTCTGCAGACGTAAACATCGTTTTGAACTATGATTTGTGTGATTATAATGATTAACATGATTTTGTTATTGTTACTCTGAATAGACGACATATAGATTATAA
>JAZDHY010000123.1:0-20304 GCA_043805435.1 bacterium | reverse complement strand
AACAGGTGTTTTTTTGCTTTTTTGATCAAAAATAGATATTTTTTGAAAAAGTTATAAAAAATAAATTTTTATATGTATTTATTCCCCCTTTGGGGTAATTTTGCAGAAAAAGCGAAAACTTAATTTTAACACAGTCTGTTTAGGACGCGGGGAATAATAACCACACTGCATGGCCTTTAGGCCTGAGTTGAAAAATATTATTATTAAATTATTTAACCCAAAGTAAATTTATTTACATGTATATAATAAATGCAATTAAATTTTCCATAACCTTTTAGAAATAAAGAGATTACAGAATATTATAATATCTAATGCAAAATCCGGGTTAAATCATCTTGTAATAGCAAAATTTAGATGTTATTACTGAATAAAAAAAAATATTTGAGATTTAAAATAGAAGTATTATATTATACTCAGTTAATTTATCTTGATATCTTTTAAATATTGAATAATTAAATAAAAAAAATTATAAAATTGAGGGGTGAATGTATTTTAATTTAAGTTATACTCACATAAAGGGTAAATCAATATTTATTAATTCGATTATTTCTTTTATTTTTTTACTGCTTGGTATGTGTTGTATCTTTGAGGGATTAGAATATAAACCTTTCAAACAATTTTACATTATAAACAGTAAAAATAAGGAACTATTACCCCGCCTGATTTTGAAATTGAAATTGTATGCTCTAATAGTTTTTTTTACCTCCGTTTTAATGAGTTCAACTTACGCGCAAAAAGAAATGAAAATATTAAAACAGTTTAACAAAACAGATTCAATTAATGTTGACCCATATTCTTTTTACCCAATGCAGGTTGGTAATTTTTGGCAATATGCGTTTATTGATGAAATAGTTGGCGAAGATCTTGTTGTTAAAGATTCTATTCTTGAAAATGGTTCAAAATTATTTTGGTTGGATAACAGTTTAGGTTATTTGATAGATACAAATTATAATGTTTTCCTCTGGCATTCATCCGGTTTAATTGAAGACATGCTTAATTTGTATAAACTAAATGCAGAATTAGGACAAGAATGGATTGTGTGGCCGGGTGATTCAACACACTACATATTCAGAAGAGTAGAGCAAATCTTTTTAGCTGAATATTTTAGTAAGGATCGCATATTTATGGAGGTTGTTGAATATGCAAGAGCGGGCGAATGGGGTGATATATTAAGACATAAGTATTTACTTGGAGCCGGCTTGGGTGTAGTAACCAAAAGGAACGACAGTATGGTTGAGCCCCCCGAATATCTATTTTCAGCAGTAATAAATGGAGACACTTTAGGTACTATAGTGGGTGTTAAACCTGAACCTGATAATTTACAGCCAAATTCACCGCAACTATTACAAAATTATCCAAATCCGTTTAATCCAAATACAACTATTTGTTATATATTAAATAAAGCCGGTTTTACAAAACTTGAAATTTATAATTTACTTGGCCAAAAAATAAAAACAATAGTTAATTTATTTCAATCTGCAGGACACTATAGTTATAACATTGATATGAGCGGTCAACCAAGCGGAATTTATATTTCTTCATTAAGGGTAAGTAATTTTACTAAGAATATTAAAATGATATTAATCAAATAATTTTACTAACATTAATATCAAGGCCGTCTGAATTTCTTTAGTTTTTTATTAACAAATAATTATAATAGTATAAATAGATATTTTTATCAAATTTTTATTATATTTACAGAACTATAAAAAATCATAAACAAAAAAAATGAAACACGTTAATGAAAGTATAATTCCTTTTATTTTGTTAACGGCAATGATTTATATTATTATTTATATTGCATTAAACTCTTTGCTGTTAACTAACGGAAAGCCTTATTTGCCTCATAATGTAGCCCGGTTTTTAACCGCAGCCGAAAGCAAATCAATTTTCCCGACTATTGAATTAACCGGTAGTAATAAGTATAACAAAAAAGACAGTCTTTTTGTTATAGAAAACCAATACTCCAATTGGTTTGACTTAAAAAGAGAAATGACGGGTGAACAAGTAATACAAATTTTAGGCACCCTACTTCAATTAAAAAGGGAATAACGGAAATATGGTATTACCAAATTGACATAAAAAATATTGGAATGGTTTTATTATATAATAATAAAGTTATTAATTGGAATGTTCCCGGCTTGATACGTAAGTTTTAATTTAAATTTAAAATTCGTTCGCAATTCCAAAATGAATTAAACCTTGATTAAAAGTTTCTCCTTTGGCAATTGCATAACTGACTTTTAACATACCAATTCCCGTTTCTAAACTTAGGCCAAAACCATATCCCATTTTAAAACCGTCTTGTTTAATAATATTATTTAACAAATCTTCATTTCTTAAATAATAGCCTGAATCTAAAAACAAAAAAGCATACGAACGCCGGGTTAAAAGAGATCGAAGTTCAAAGTTAGACCAAAACAATCTATTCCCTAAAAACTGTTTTTCTCTATAACCGCGTAATGTATTAGTTCCGCCAAGTTCGTATAAATCGCTGCTTTCAAACAAATCACCCCGCAGCTCGCGGGCATGTAAACCTAACATTAAAATTTGTCTGTTAAAAACTTCATAAAAAATACTTAAATCAAATTCGTATTTTTGCATCTCAATTTTTGTTTTAGTATCCGGCGTTAAATATTTTATTGGCCCGTTTATTTTTTTTGTGCTGAATTTATAAACACTGATAAAATAAAAACCTTCACGCGGTGCGTAATAATCGTCACGGGTATCAACCATTACACTAATCCCCGTTTGTAATGCCGTTGAGTTATAAACGGTAAATTTAGAATATAAACTTTCTGTTGGAATTGTTGACAAACTGGAAATAATTAAGGAGGCGGAAATATCCTCGCTTGCCAAATATTCCAAATTTGCTTCAATATTTCGCTGAACATAAGTTGTATCTTGTTTTTTTTGATATAATCCGAAAGTTATATTAAAAGGATAACCAAACAACCAAGGTTCTAAATATTTAAGGTCAAACTCTTGCGAATACCTATTTATTTGCTGCCATTTAATTGCGGCGGCACGTCCCGTTCCAAAAATATTTCTTAAGTTTACATTTATAAAACCTGTAACATAACCTTTTTCTTTATCGTTTGTTGAAGGAACATATCCAATAACCCCGTCAAAGTTGTTTGTCTCTAACTCTTTAACAGTAATTTTTAAAATACCGGTGTTGTTTTTGTTAAAATAAAATTCCGGTATAGCCACCGGTTCAAAATATCTTAATCTGTTTAACCGCTTTGGTATTTCTTCAAGTTTTGCCTGGGAATACGGTTCTTTTTCCGAAAGTCGTAAGGTTCGTAAAATAACATAATCTTTGGTTATCAAATTACCCGCTATTTCTACACTGTCAATTATACTCTTTTGCTGTTTATCAAACAACAAAAACAAATCCGCCCAATATTTTTCTTCCAAAGAATCGTAAATAACCTTAACCGATTCTATTTTTATAAGCGAAAACGGATGTCCGTTGTTTTCAAAATTGTTCAATAATTCCGAAAATACTGTTTCAATTTCGCTGCCAATAAAAACCGTCTCTTTAAGAAAAGACAAGTTATCGTAAACGTATTTTGTATCTAACGAATCTAATCCCGTTACATAAAAATCTTTAATATATGTCTTTTCGCCTTCGGTTAAATTAACAACAACATCAACAAACGAACTATCATTATTAAATATGGTTTTAACACTATTAATTTTAAAGTTTTGGTAACCCTGTAGTAAAAGATTTTTGCTTATAATTTTGTTTAACGTATCCGGTAAAACGGGGGATAACTTGCTGTTAATAAAACCGGAACACCATTTATGATATTCGACTTCCGCAATATTATTATTGCCCTCGATATTAATTTTATTTATTAATTGGGCATTTAATAAATTATAAGAGATTATAATTATATATAAAAAAAATTTAAATAGTCGGGGAATCATCTATCAGTTTCATTTTTTTTCCTACTGTTTTTACAACAATTTTCTCTATAACGTTTTCAATTTCTTTTAATTCAAAACTGCATGTTTGCCACGATGAAGCATTAACGACACCAAGGCTTGCGGCAATTTTTATAAATTCATCAAAAACCAAATCCTTTTCAAGTCCATAAGCTAATCCGGCAACAAAACAATCGCCGCTTCCGGTTGCATCAATTACAGAAATTTTGGGACTTATTATTTTATAATGGAAGTTGAATTTTGAACAATAAGTGTCATTCTTTCCGTCGGTCAAAAAAACAAGCTTAACACCCTTATTATATAAATCATCAAGAAGTTTAATTTTGGAATTTTCATCCTGTAAATCTAAATTTAGAGATCTAGAAATTTCATCTATATTGTTATGTAAAACCGTAGGGCCTTTTTTTATGCAATTTCCCAGAGATGTGCCATAAGTATCAATTATGGAAACTTTATCGTATTTGTTTGCAAGTTCAATTCCATAAGGAAAAATAAAATCTGTTTCTTTACAAGGTGAGCTGCCTGAAAAAACAACAACCGAACAATTTGAAATCATTTTTTCCATTTTGGCCGCAAATTCCTTTGCTTCGGTTTCGGTCAAAATTGGATTTGGGGGAAATAAAGTTGTTATTTTATTTACGTTTTCATCAATTGCCAAAACGGCTTCGCGCGTTGATGCTTTTGTTGAAACGGCAAAATAATTTAACTTTTCCTGGTGATAGATAGACCTTAATATTTTACCGGTCTGTCCGCCTAAAAAAGTTAATGCTTGATTATTAATATTTAGAAAATTTAATTGACGGCTTACATTTATACCTTTGCCGCCGGAACGGAATTCTTCTTTATAACTTCTGTTGGAACTATCAATTAAAAAGTTGTTGAAAAATAACCTTTTTTCTAAAAGAGGGTTTAATGTTACTGTTAATATCATGTTTATCTTAAATTATTGTCTGTATCTAAACCAATCGCCATAAGTACGGTTAGCAAGCCTATATTCACCAAAACCGGATTCATCAATAAAAAGAAAACTTTTATTAATTGAATAATATTCCCAAATTTCGTAAGGTTTGCTGTCATATTCAAAAGGATGTCTTTCTACATTGCTGGGGGGGCCTAAAATAATATAAACCATACCCATATCGGTTTTCCATCCATCATAATAATGTTTAAATTTTTCGTTGGCATAAGCAACTCGGCGGTAATATTCGTTAAAAACTTCATTTTCTTCATTGTTGGGTGAAGGGTCTTTTGTTTTCCAATATGCTTTAAATCGGTTTAGTTTTTCTTCGTAATCGGCCGCTTCTTCAATAAAATCCATTTCATCATTGCCGGCAATGTACATCATTTGATCTACTGCTTTATCTAAATCAACAATGGATTGCGGAAAACCGGCAACACGTGAAAAGAACTTTTTAATCATATTTTTTTGAATATTGTTATTTTCGTCGGTAATTTTAACGGTAAGTATATATTCACCAATTGAAAATTTGCAATTGTGTATTGTTTTAAAAATTCTGTTTTTATCTTTTTTTACATTTAGTACAGATTTGTCGGAATAAATTTCTTTTTCTGCTTTATCCTTAATTAAATACTCAACACTTATTTGTTTTGTTGTATCGCTAAAAAGGTCATAAAAAAAAGTAAAACTTGTGTCTTCGCTTGTTACATATCTGGAAATATTTGGTACAATCCGGTCATTAATTATTCCGCTTACTAAAATTAAATCGCTAATGTTTATTTTATCGGTAAACGTTGTAACATTAATAACTGCTTCGGTAACACCGTTTTTTTTGGAATCTTTATCAATTATTTCGCTGCGTAAAACATATTTGCCCGGAACAAGATTAAAAACCTGATAAAAATACTTAAAGTTTTTACCGGAAACGGTTTCTTCAAACGAGTTTGCGGTTAGTTCCTGATTCCATAATTTATCAAATATAATATTTTCTTTGTTTTCATCGTAAAACACAAACGAAATGCTATATTTAGATTTAAAAATTTCGCCTTCCTTAATAAATTGCAAATTACTATAAGGAATTTGTAAAAAAACATCAACTTTTGTTTTTCCGGCTTCCACACTTTTGTAGTTGGCAACATCAATAAAAAAACTTGGCGAAAACGAATAAACCATCTCTTGTTTTGAGTTTTCAACCTGCGCCGAAATTAAAGTTGAAATAAAAAGCAAACTAAAAAGTACTCGTCTAATAAACATAAATTTTCCAATTATTGATGTAATTTACCAAATAAATCAAATTCATCACAGTCAAAAATATTTACTTTATAAAAATTGCCACAAATTAAATTGTTATTATCTTTTTCAATAAGCACTTCACAATCTACTTCCGGCACATCCTTTCCACTTCTGCCAATAAAATAATCCCCTTCTTCTCCGTCAATAATCACATTCATTACCGTGCCAATTAAATTTTGGTTTTTTTGATGTGATATTTCTTCTTGTGCTAACATTATAACACTTTTTCTTCTCTCTTTTTCTGCCTTTTTTACCGGGTCACCAACAGAAAAGATTGTTGTATCATCTTCAACCGAATATTCAAAAACTCCAAGCCTGTCAAATTTAAAATCTTTTATAAAAGCTACAAGTTCATCAAACCTTTCAACCGTTTCGTTTGGATAACCGATAATAAACGTGGTTCTAATAGTTAAATTAGGAATACGCAAACGTAAAGTATTTAACAATTCAATTGTACGGTGTTTGGTAATACCTCTTCGCATCGATTTTAATACTTCATCGTTAATATGTTGCAGCGGAATATCAATATATTTGCATATTTTATTGTTATTTGCTATTTCATCAATTAAATCATCAGGAAAATGTGAAGGATAAGCATAAAGAAGTTTAATCCATTCAATTCCGTCTATTTGGCTTATTTTATTTAATAATTCGGCTAAATTTCTTTTTCCGTAAATATCTCTGCCGTAATCTGTTGTGTCTTGTCCAATAATGATAAGTTCTTTTACACCCTCTTTAACCAAAAAGCGGACTTCATCAAGCAGACTTTCAATCGTTCTGCTTATCTGTTTACCCCTCATTAAAGGAATAGCACAAAAAGAGCAGGGATTATCGCATCCTTCCGAAATTTTCAAATATGCATAATGTTTTGGGGTTAAAAGCTCTCTTTGGCCAAGCAGTTCTTTTTTTAAGTTTAAACCAATTTCGGCCAATATGCCGTCATACTCTTCAGAACCAAAAAAAGCATCAACTTCCGGAATTTCTTTTTTTAGATCTTCTTTATATCTGACCGGTAAACAACCGGCCGCAATTACTTTTTTAATTTTGCCCTGTTTTTTTAGTTCAACGCCTTCCAAAATGGCTTCAATAGATTCCTCTTTTGCATCTTGTATAAAACCACAAGTATTTATTATTACATAATCAGCGTCTTCTGCATTTTCAACAATTTCGATGCTGTTAAGTTTTAATTGTTTCATTAACCGCTCGGAATCAACCGTATTTTTTGAACATCCGAGTGTTATAACGGCAACTTTATTATTCATTAATATCCTTTTTTACATATATTTTTAAACAAACACAAACGCAGTTCTGTTTCATATTTAACGTTAACAAAAGCCGTTAACAAGGGTTTTAGATTTGTACCAATAAATGAAAATATAAATAAATAATTGGGGCTGTAAATAAAAGCGAGTCGAATCTGTCAAAAAGTCCGCCGTGCCCGGGTATTAACGAAGACGAATCTTTAACGTTTGCATCTCTTTTAATTAAGCTTTCTATCAAATCACCCATTTGACCAAAAACACCCACCACCACTCCCATTATTATTATATCCTGCCATGATAAAAAATCGAGTATAATAGATTTTAAGGCAATAACAGTAAAAATTGAAAATACAAACCCCGCAATTGCACCCTCCCAACTTTTATTAGGACTAATTCGTGGATACAGTTTATGCTTGCCAAAAGGAGAACCAATAAAAAAGGCGGCCGAATCACATACCCATATTGTTAATAATAAACTTATTATAATTAAACCGCCTCTATCGTAAATAAAAGAGGAGATGTTATACAATTCCCGAATTTTTATTAATGCGGAAGAAAATAAGCCTATATAAAATATTCCTGCTAATGTTGAACCCGTATTAAATATTGCAGAATTCTTTTTTCTGAACAATTCAATTAAAAACAACATAACTATAGTAATATATACCAATATTTCAAATTCAATAAAATTATAATACGAGTTTAATATTATAGCTAAAACAGCTATGTAACCAATTAATTTATTTACATGGCTGCTTTTTTTAGCAGCCATTATCGAAAATTCGTAAAAGGAAACTAACCCTAAAACAGATACAAAAAACAAAAACGGCAGTTTACCAAAATAACACAAAAACAATATTATTGGTGCTGCAAGTAAAGAAACAACAATTCGAGTAATAGTATTTTTTCTAATTGGCATTTATTCTTCTGTTTCTTCCTCTAAATCTGATTGTTTTGAGTTAATATCGTCTATAATTTCTAAAGCGTTTTCTATATCTTTTTTCTTTACCAAAATTTTAACAACCGATAGATCTCCCAAAGCAGGAAAACTACTATCCTTTTGAGACCAAATTAAAGATTCTACTTCGGCACTTTCTAAATTTGCCTTAAGCATTTCTGCTTCGTAAACTTCACTACAGGTATAAACTATAATCCAATCTTTAGGATTAACTAAATTCCCCTCGTATTCCTTTAGTGGAATTAATTGTGTATCACAATCAGGGCAAATTTGAATACCGTCAACATATTCGTATTCGCAATTTGGACATATCATATTGCCTCCGTTATTATAGTTTGTTTTTTATAGTAATTAAATATATATCTCATAAGTAAGATAAATATAATTAAAATTATAACAAAAGTAAAAAGATCCGAATAAATGTTTCCTTGAGTAAACACTTCGGTTTCTTTTCCCAATTTATCTCTAAATACATTCATTACTGTTATTGAAAAGAAATTATTAATAAAATGCAGCAGCATTGATATAATAATGGACTTGCTTAAATATACAGAATAACCAAAATACATAGCAAGTAAAATTAACGGCAATAAACCATATGGGTTAAAATGGTAAACGCTAAAAATAAAGGCTGTAATAAATATTGCCGTGCCGACTTTAAACCTCATTTCAAAACTTTTTTGAACTAGACCACGGAATAAAAATTCTTCACATATTGCCGGAGTGACGGCGGCAAATAATATTATACCAAAATATTCCAGCGGATTATTAGCTATCATTACTTTATTATACACGTCGTCTAACGAGCTGTTCATCGAATCTAAAAACTGCTTAATATTATATAAAGTGGTATTCGATTTTGCCAAATATTCAACAATATAAGTTTGAAAGGCCATTATATACTGTAATAAAGGCGTTAATAAAACAAAACCCGCAAAAAATAACATAATTTCAAAAATTTTTGGCCTTTTTACTCTTAAAATAGCCGTTACATCTTTATATACATATTTAGTAATTACTAAAGTTGGAAAAAGCATAAATAAAATCTGTCCGCCTATTGTAAGCAGTCTAAACATATTAATATCATATGCCGAAAATTTACTAATATTTAGCACATCTGCACCAAAAATAAGTAAAAATATTGCCGAACCCGCCAATTGGTAAAGAATAAATATTAAAATAACCGAAGCCAAGCCTGTAAATAATGGTGGGATTTTGGGGACTATTTTCGAATTATCATCGTCCTCAATATTTATTTTATCATCATTATTATCTTTTTTTTCTTCTAACATAAAATTATACCATTTGAAATAATTGTAATTTAAATATAAACAAAAAGATTATATTTTTATTAATCGTTTTGTTTCAACTTTGCTTCTCATTATGTTGAACAAACCAAAACACTATTAGTAAAAATTTTAATTCTCAAATAAAACACTAATTTTTCATTTTTTTATTTTTTAATTTATTCAAAAATAATATTTTATTTATAATTATCTGTAAAACTTTTTACTTTATTTTGTTGTTATATTTTTAAATGTAAATTTAGTAATTATTTTTGTGTTTTTATTAAACATATTAAATATTTGTTCGATAATAAAACAATTAATAATTAATTTTTAATAATGGAATTTTTAATGAGCCACACAAAATGGAATCCAAAATCAGGAGACTATCGTAAAACCAACGCATCAAATGATAAAAAACGCCAAAACAATAAATTGAAAAAAGAAAAATATATTCTGTTTTTTTTATTTGTTATAATTATTTTACTACTACTCTTTGCTGTAATAAAATTTTAACTAAAAACCACAGGGGTCAATAATGAAAAAGCTTGTTACTTTAGCAGTTCTTTTAATATTATCAATAAATACAATATTATCAGCACAAGAAGAATGTAAAAGTACATCTCTGGATAAATGTTTTATTGATGTTAGTGTTGGTGCAGATGTTGTAAGCCGTTATTTATGGCGCGGAATGGAATTTGGCGGTAATCCTGCCACTCCACAATTTCAGCCATGGATTAGTTTTAATTTTCAATTAAATGATGAAAACTCAATTACGGTTGGGGGTTGGGGTTCTTACGGTTTTACCGGCCGAATTTGGAACACTTGCATTAACAGTAAGCGATTATTATTATCCTTATGCCGGTATTAGTTATTTTAATTTCGAAAACGACGGTTTAGGTGCACACACTATTGAATTGGCTTTTTCTTATGACGGAACCGAAAAATTTCCAATTCATTTAGCTGTTTCAAATAATATTTTAAATGATGTTGGCGGAACCAAATCATTTTATTCTGAAATTGGGTATTCAGTAAGCGTTAATGATGTTTCATTGTTCTTTTTTACCGGAGGCGGGTTGGGTGTTAGTCCTTGGCATATGATTAATGAGGATGGTTTTAGAATAATTAATGCCGGCGTAACTGCTTCAAAATCTGTTAAAATAACAGATGATTATTCGTTACCGATTGGTTTAACATGGTTAATAAATCCCGAGTTAAAAAAATCTTACATTGCTGTTAAAGTAAGTTTTTAGTTTTATCTGTTCTTTAAATTCTGTCTGAATTGATATTTAATGACTATTTACGACTTTTACAAAAAAATAAGGTGTACTTATGTTTAAACTTGATAGTCTTAAATCAAAACTTCTTACATATATCCTCTCTACATTTGTTGTTGTTTTGGTTATTGCTTCTTATATTATTATTTCGTCAGTAAATAAAGCACAAACAGAAGCAACTTATAAAAGTGCCTCCGAAATGGCATTACATTATGCAAATAAAATAAATACCATAGTTGTTAAAAACGACTGTATATCTAAAACGCTAAGTTCATGGCTTAACAACTATGGCAGTAACAATAGATATGAGGTTGTTAGCACATTAAAAACAATTATCGAATCTAACCCAAGCCTGCTTGGTACTTACGCCACTTATGAATTAAACGAATTTGACAATAACGATAACGAGTTTATTAATAATAAACTTTCAGGCAGCAACGAAGCAGGACGGTTTTCACCATACTGGAACAAACTTTCGGGTTCCCTTGTTTTTGACGCAGTAAATGAAAAACTTTCTATTGATGGCGATTACTATAAAATTCCTCAACAAACATTAGCCCCTGTAATTTTGGAGCCTTACCTGTACGAGGGCGTAATGATGACCTCGTTTGCTTACCCAATTATAAAAGATGGTAAATTTTATGGAATTGTTGGCAACGATGTTGCTTTGAACGAGTTAAATAATGTAGTTAATGAAATTAAAATTTACAATACCGGATTTGCCGCTTTGGTTAGCAATACCGGTATTTTTATTGGTTACAAAGATAAAAATTATCTCGGTAGTCAAACTATTTCTAAACTTGCAATAAAATTAGAAGATGCAGAACTTGAAAAAATGGCGGCAAATATTAAAGAGGGTATTGGCGGTATAATTGAAACGGAAAAACTTGTTGAAGGACAGGATTTAATAGCATTTTACCAGCCTGTTGAAAAAAGCAAGTGGGGTTTAATTTTATTTGTTCCCAAAGAGGAAATTTTTGCCGGCGTAAATTCTATTAGAAACTATCTTATTTTAATTTTTATTTTGGCCATTTTAATTATTACCGGTATTGTTGTATATATATCAAACATAATTACTAAACCAATCAATAAAGCTGTTGATGCTATAAAAGAAATTGGAAAGGGGCATCTTTCTACTCGCTTAAATATTGATACCAACGATGAAATTGGTGTAATGGCAAAAACTTTGGATTCTTTTACAATTGATTTGCAAAAGCTTGTTAATTTGATGAATAAAATTTCCGAAGGCGAAGTTAATGTTTATTTTCAGTCAAGGAGCAATGAAGATGAAATAGCTCCGGCTATTAACAACACGGCGGCGGCATTAAAGGGACTTATTGATGAAGCTAACTCACTAATAAATTCTGCTGTTGAAGGGAATCTTGATGCACGAGGAAACGAAAATAAATTTTACGGTGGTTATAAGGAAATTGTTAAAGGAGTTAACCAACTGCTAAATGCTGTTATTTTGCCCATAAAAGAAGGTTCGGACGTACTGGCAATAATGGCAACCGGAGATTTAACCGTAAGAATGCACGGTAATTACAAAGGGGATCATCAGATAATAAAAAACAGTATTAATTCACTTGGCAATTCATTAATGGATGTTCTTGGTGAAATTACAGAAGCAGTACAAGCTACAGCAAGTGCTTCAAGTCAAATTTCCGCAAGTACTGAAGAAATGGCTGCCGGTGCTCAAGAGCAAAGCGCACAAGCTTCTGAAGTTGCAAGTGCTGTTGAAGAAATGACAACAACTATTATTGAAACCACCAAAAATGCCAATATTGCAACCCAATCGGCCAAACAAGCCGGTGATACTGCCAAAGAAGGCGGCGATGTTGTAAACCAAACAGTAGCCGGAATGAATAGAATTGCCGATGTTGTTGAACAAGCAGCCGAAACCGTTCAAACACTTGGTAAAAGCAGCGATGAAATTGGTGAAATTATTCAGGTAATTAACGATATTGCCGACCAGACTAACTTATTGGCTTTAAACGCTGCAATTGAAGCCGCAAGGGCAGGGGAACAAGGACGCGGTTTTGCTGTTGTTGCCGATGAAGTTAGAAAATTAGCAGAACGAACTACAAAAGCAACAAAAGAAATTTCTTTAATGATTAAAAAAATTCAAAAAGATACACGTGAAGCTGTTGATTCCATTCAAAAAGGCAAATCTGAAGTTGACACGGGGAAATTATTGGCAAATAAAGCCGGTACCTCAATGAAAGATATTGTAAATTCTGCTAATAAAGTTGTTGATGTTATTAATTCTGTTGCTTCTGCCAGCGAACAGCAGGCAAGTGCCGCAGAAGAAATAAGCAAAAATATTGATGCTATAAGCAACGTTACGCAAGAATCCGCTAATGGTGTTCAACAAATAGCCCGTGCTTCCGAAGATTTAAACAGATTAACTGAAAATTTGCAAAAGTTAATTAACCGGTTTTCAATTGATTCGACGGGTTCTAATCCTAATAAAAAACAGGCGGGTAAAAACAATCGTATGTTAAAATAACTAAATGTAAATTTTAAATTAAGGAATCGCAAATAAATTATTAAAAATAATTTGACGGTTCCTTTTTTTTCCCTCTTCAAAAAATTCGTATTCCCAATTAATATAAAAACTTTTTAAACAATTAATTTAATTTTTTTGTACTAATTTACTTATCAAAATATTATTCTTATATTCATTACCAAAATTATTATTATTTTATTTATTCAATTTACCGGGAGAACCAATAATGAAAAAATATTTTACAGTTTTAGCAATTTTTATATTTGTATTTAGCAGTTTTGTTGCTGCACAGGAAGAATGCGAAAAAAATTGTTCGGAAAATTGTTTTGTTAATGTAAGCGTTGGTGCCGATGTTGTAAGCCGTTATTTATGGCGCGGAATGGAATTTGGCGGAACTTCAACTGCCGCAGCTTCTCCACAATTTCAACCATTTATTAATTTCGACTTTAAATTAAACGATGAAAACACTATTACCCTTGGCGGATGGGGATCGTATAGCTTTTCGAATGAATACGAGGAATGTGATCTTTCGTTAAAATATGCCTATTCACCAAAAGATTTGGGAACTTTTTCGTTAAAATTGAGTGATTTTTATTTCCCTCATCTTGGATATAGTTATTTTGATTTTGATAAAAAGGGGTTAGGTGGTCATACAATGGAATTGGATTTTGCTTATGACGGAACTGAAAAATTTCCAGTCCATTTATTAGTAGCAAATAACGTATTAAATGATGCCGATGCTTCAAGTTCATTTTACGCTGAAGTTGGATATACTGTAAAAATTAAAGATATTTCTGTATTTTTATTTACCGGCGGCGCAACAGGTATCAGTCCTTGGAACCAAATTTATGAAGACGGCTTTAAAGTTAGCTTTACAGGATTAACAGCTTCTAAAACAGTTAAAATTACTGAAGACTTTTCAGTACCTGTTGGCTTAACCTATATGGTAAATCCTCACTTAAAAAAATCGTACATTGCTGTTAAATTTAGTTTTTAATTTTTTATAGAACTTTTTTAAGTATTTTTAATTAGGAATTGAGAATTTTCATTAATGAAAATTCTCAATTCCTTTTTTATTTTATGTTTACGATTTTTTAACAACTAAAAATTGTTTTTGGCTTAAAAATTACAAAACAATTATTATTCCCTATAACTTGTTAAACCGACAAGAAATTTTTCACCAAATTGGGTTCTAAAAGGAAGTTCAATTAAAAACTCAACAATATTTTCCTTTTCGGTTTTATTTATTTTAGGAGCACCTACAATTCCAAGTTTAATTCCTTTTTCTTCTAAAGCAGCCCGTATTCTTCCGGCAATTGTATTAAGTATATCAATGTACGAATCAATAGCACCGTCATTTATTGAAACATTTGTATTGCGTATTAGTTTTGCAGAGGCAACTAAATCCTTTTGGTTGCAATACATTATAATATTAACATAAATACGCATTTCTTTATGCATAAGAGTGACAACTGCCGAATAAAGTTCTTCTTCAAAATTTAAATCATTGCTCGAAATTGTCGTAACCTCCTGATTTGTCATTACACCAAAAGTCTGTTTTACCGCACTTAAAAGCTGATTTGGCATTATTCTATTAATAATATCAGTCAGCGAAAAGAAAATATCATCCTGCCCAATTACGGTTTTATTAAATTCTTTAAGTAAATTTTCGGGAACATACGTTTTTTTTATTACACCGTCAAAAAAGAAAGTATCTGTATTGGTACCCGAGGGGTTATCTGCACATAAAAAAATATTTGTCTCGTTTGCAGTATCCAACGAACGTATTTTTTGGGAAAGTAATTTTTCATTAAGTAAATTTAATCTTTCGCCAAGGATAACGTATTGGGGGCGTTTTTCCATGTATTTGGAAAGACCTTCCATGCCGGACGAAGCTTCAATTACATCAAATCTATCGTTAAATAAAGTAGAAAAAAAAGATCTAAAATTAGTATCTCTTTCAACCATTAACACCTGAATTTTACCATCAGATTCCGATAATATTTTTGCTCGTCTTATTGTGGTTGATTTGTTTTTTTTAACATTTGTTAAAACTCTATAAATTCTATCGTAGGCATAATCAAAATCCAAAGGTTTTAACAAATAATCCGAAATTCCTTTTTCAATTAATTTGCCCACACTTTGTTTATCGTTTAAAGCCGTTAAAATAATAACAGGTATTTTTGAAGTGGAAGGGTCCGTTCTAATAGCTTCAAGCGTTTCTTCACCATTCATAACGGGCATTGAAACATCTAAAAATATTATATCAGGTCTTTCTTTATCAATAAGCTTTAAACCTTCCAGTCCGTTTTCGGCTTGAAAAATATCGCAAGTAATTTTTCTTTTTAACAAACGGCTAAGTATTAATCTTTGTCCTTCGTCATCATCTACAATCAAAATTTTAAACATTTATTTCCCGTAAAATTTTTAACTATCGTCATTTAATCTAAACCAATAATTACTAAAAGTCAAAACAAATAATTAGGTTGAATAAAATATTAATTCTATTTATTGTAAATAGTTTAATAAAAATTGTGGAGCAGGTTTATTTATTGGGTTCTTATTCCACAAATTCATTTATTTTGGGTAACAAGTTCGGCTGCAAAAAAGAACGGGTTTAATAAACCGGAGAAGAATAAATAATTTAAGCATTAAAAATTTGGGCGTAATTAAACAATAAAAAGCGTTTTTATGAAAGCAGTTCGGGTCTAAATTCAAAATGCATAGTATCGTAATTATACCACTTGCCACCCCAAATAAATCCATGTCGTTCAAATATTTCCACTATTTCGATTGGTATTCTGTTTTTGTACTCCACATTTTTCGAATTTCGCCAATAATCCGAATAGGAGTTATTTATATCAATAGCTAAGGCAAACGAATGCATACTAAGTCTTTTAGTTCCGGCAATTACACGCCAATTTAAAGTGCCAGTAGTAATAGAAAAATATTTCCTAAATTCTTTATTTAATAGTGATAATTCCTTTATTACTGCTTTTAAGCTGTCCGCACCGCCATTTATATTGTTAAATGGAATTTTACGACCAAACCAATTAATATTTACACAATTTTTGCGTACTTCAGATTCCGAATTACCATAAATTGCCTTGAAAAAATTTTCATTCCTAATTCTTCCCGGATTGTATTCAAATTCCGGCGGTGATTTCCAACTTTTGCCCGAAAAATAATTTTGAAAAACCATATCTTCCAAATCCGCATTATTACATTTTTCATCAAAAGTTTTTTTCTTACCGTCATCCCACACAAATGATTGTCCAGTTTTAAGTTTAATTATTTTATCATCTGCAAAAACTATAAACTTATTATAAGCCTTTAAAAATTTTTGTTTAACATTGTTGGTATTTTTAAATATACTAAAAAACGATATTTTTACCGAATCGTGTGGGTTATGATTAGTGAATAATATTATTTGCGAATAAGTTTGTATAGTGGACAAAAATAAGATAAAAAAAAGCGAAGTGATTATTAAAGACATACATTTAGTTCTATTCATATAATTTCTTTTTTTAATATTTAATTTGTTTTCCAAAAAGATAGAATATTATTAATTTATATAATGTGCAAATAATTACGTAAAAGTTTCGGTAAGTAATCTAAAAATCAGTAATAAAAACATAACGGTTATAAGACTAACAACATTTTGAATGTGCACAAACAGATATTGTTTTATAATCTTTATTTAAAAATAATATAAAATTTTGACTCTTTAAAATATTTTCGCAAAATTATATTCTTTACTCTAATAAAACCCCTGCAAGTCCAATTTTTTTTTGTTTTATGTGTAAAATTATCAAAAACAAAGCACTTTTGGCAATTTCGGCAGGTTTTTCTTTAAAAAACAATTTAATAGGTGTTTAAGCTCAATGCCTGCCTTTTGCCGGTAAACGTGTTTACTTAAAGGTTATCTGTTTTTTACTTATGCCAAACAACCCATTATCAGGTTATCAGGGTTAAGGTATTTTTTGTGGAAACTCAGGCTACTCACCTGAAATCCCATATAGTTTTTTTTATATAATTCATTAAACCCGAATTTTGCAGTAGAAAGGAATAGCATTGGAATTTTTAATCATCCAAGCCAATAAGTGAGGAAAAGAATCAGGGCTTAAGCCCGTTATATTTGTTTTGTCGGCTTCCAGCATAAATGACGGTTTATTAAACTTTAGGTTAGTTTACCAACCTTTAGGTTGGGGTTATTTAAACGGGGATAAATAATAACATAATAAGGTTACATAGGGTTTCCTCAAACGGCTATAAAGCCATATAAAATAATAAGATAACTAAAAATAATGCTTGCATAAATGCAAGAAAAATGGTATATTTGAAGAAAAGGTTTGCACATGATTGAATATACTTCTCAAAACCAGATGAAAATAAAAGAATTTAACGACCTATATTCGTTACAATTAAACCAAACAAACCGTTGGATACAACTTGGTAATCATCTTCCATGGGATAATTTAGTCCAGATTTACAAGAAAAAGTTCTCAGAGAATCATGGAACCCCTTCAATTAATCCAAGATGGATAATCGGTAGTTTAATCATAAAACATATTCTAAATTTGTCAGATGAAGAAACATTACAAACAATCAGCGAAAACCCATACATGCAGTTTTTCCTTGATTTAGATTATTTCCATCCGGAAATACTATTTTCACCAACAGTATTTGTTGAAACAAGAAAACGACTTGGTGCTGAAGTGTTCAATCAATTTAGCGACGAATTGATAAAAATATGTTTTCCTGAAAAAATACACAACGAAAAAATAGTCGGAAATCACGGGGAATTAAAGATAGATGCAACAGTAGCAGACCAAAACATAAGATATCCAAATGATTTAGGTTTATTAAATGAAGCACGTGAAATAACAGAAGAAATTATTGATGAATTATTTCCATTATTAAGTGATAAGTTACCAGTTAAACCCAGGACTTATAGAAAAGTAGCGCATAATAAATATATGGCTGAAGCCAAAAAGAGACAGAAGAACATGACTTCATTGCGGGGTGCAATAAGATACATGTTAAACTGCCTTGATAGAAATATTCGCAGCATAAACCAGATGTTGGATATGTTAGATAAAAATCCGTTAAATTACCGTCTATTACGACAACTGTGGATAATACAAACGATAAATTTACAACAACGACAGATGTCAAACGAAAAATCAAATCGATGTGATGATAGAATAGTAAGCATTTCACAACCTCATGTTCGACCAATAGTAAGAGGCAAACAAGGGAAAAATGTTGAGTTTGGCTCAAAACTTGGGTTATCATTAGCAAATGAATTTATAAAAGTTGATACATTAAGTTGGAATGCCTATAACGAAAGTTCCGATTTAAAAAGACAAGCCGAAGCGTATAAGGTATTATACGGATATTATCCTGATATTATTTTGGCAGACAAAATATATACAACCAACGAAAACAGAACATGGTGCAAGAATAACGGTATTCGATTATCAGCATCACAAAAGGGAAAACCTAAAAAACAATCCGCCTATCAAAAAGCAAAAAGTAAAAAAGAATATTCAAGAAGAAATCAAATTGAAGGGAAAATTGGGCAAGTCAAACAGGGTTATAATCTAAACAACATAAAAGCTAAACTCAAAAATTCTTCTGAAACTTGGATTGGAATTATTATCTTTGTTGCAAATTTGGTTAAATTCGCCGAACTTCATAAATTCTCAATTTAACGACTTTATGAGGAAACCCTACATATAATGAGTTATAAGGATTTTAAATAACCACGTCCTTTACAGACTGTGTTGAAATTAAAAAAACCGAACTCACCACGTCTTACGCCGGGCGTGGCCCCTTTATCCCCTCTCTTCGAAGAGAGGGGAAACATAGAACGGTAAGCTATTGTTCTATATGTTTATACAGTCACTCCCCTTCTATTTTTAAGAGAAGGGGTTGGGGGATGAGTTCCCCTTTATTGCAATTATTCCCCAATTTTAACACAGTCTGTTTAGGACATGGAGAATAATAACCGCACTATATGGCCTTTAGGCCTGAGTTGAAAAATATTATTGTTAAATTATTTAGCCCTAAGTAATTTTATTTACCTGTATATAATAAATGCAATTAAATTTTCCATAACCTTATATTAATAAAGAGATTACAGAATATTATAATATAGTTAAATATTGGTTGTGTTTTAGTTTAAGTAACCACGTCCTTTATAGACTGTGTTAAAACTGGCGAATTACCAGGAATACAAGAAAAAGAACATGTAACTCCGCTGGAGTTATGGGGATTGGTGGTGGTGCGCATGGTTACAAACATGGCACGGCTCTGCTGTGCTTTATGTACAATAAATAAATGTTAATGCCTTGTATTACAATATGTTATAAGGTATTAAATAATCCTGTAGGGATGGCATGTTTATAGCCAAAGCAGAAAAACAATCGTAAAAGAGGCTGTCTCAAAAGTTGTAAATCTGGGCTTTAAACCAATAATTTTTAATTTTTACATCCCCAGCATAAATATTTGTGTATTTAGAATATTAATATATAGCAAGACAATTATGCTTTACATTCCCCCTCTATTTTTAAGAGAGGGGGTCAGGGGTAATGGCACTAGGATAAAAGATAAAATATATAATAATATCATTACTACCTCTCTCTAATTGAATATTTGGAAATTTTTAGTGTTTTTAATTCTCTTTTATATTGTCTTCCTTTTCGCTTTTTTCTTTTATACTTAAATATTTTTAACTGGATATCTGCCAGTGCTTTTTTTTGCATATCGTCGTCCCAATATATCGACGTAACCACCATCAAC
>JAZDHY010000122.1:0-27008 GCA_043805435.1 bacterium | reverse complement strand
AAGTTAAAATATATCAATATTGGAGATATAGCAGGTACAGGTGATAAACTTTTTCATAGTGTTGTAATTAAACAAAGTGAAAACGGTTCATTAATTGGTGCAATTTATTTGGATGATATGCAAAAAGATATTTTAACTGATATTGACGAGAATTTAGATTTGCAGACAATTCCAAATACTTATGCATTAGCTCAAAACTTTCCAAATCCTTTTAACCCTACAACACAGATTAGGTTCAACTTACCTGAAGCCTCCGTTGTTTCTTTAGCTGTATATAATGTACTTGGCCAAAAGGTAAATACATTAATTAATAATAAGGACTTCAATTCCGGCAGCTTTAATGTTATATGGAACGGTAAAAACGAATTTGGAGTGACAGTTCCTTCGGGCGTTTATTTTTACAGAATTGAGACCCCAAATTTTGTTGAAACTAAAAAAATGATGATGCTTAAATAAGTTGAAATTTTTAATTTTGAATTTTTAATTCTAAATTAATAAAGATTAAAGAACCGTAGATAATTAAAATTGTCTGCGGTTTTCTAATTTAAATCAGGTTATTTAAAATCATAAAACAAAATATAGCATGATCAAAATAGTAAATAATGATGCAGCTACGCAGCTAAATTTTTGGTTGGTTTTGTGCTTCTATAAACATTTCTCCCGCTATGCGGGATTGATAATGGCAATAGAAATAATGATCTGATTTTAGAGATTACATTTGTGGCGATTTGTATAATAAAATATTTAAATTTTGTAATGAATGTTTTAACATATAAATAATGATAAACCTATTGGTATCTTGTAAATAGCAAAATCAGAATCCTGTATAAATGTTACAGTTAGGCAGCTAAATTTTTGGTTGGATTTGTGTTTCTATAAACATTTCTCCCGCTATGCGGAACAATAGAAATAATAATCTGATATTAGAGATTACATTTGTGTGAGTTTTAACCTATTGGAAACTACATTTGCATTTACACAATAATCTCATTTCTTATTTTAAAGCATTTTCCAATTCGAAAATAAAAACTTATATTCATTTATTAATAAAACCAGTTTTTAGAAATATGTTTTTTTGTAAATAAATTACCACTAATAATTTTAAAAGAGGATAAAATGAAAAAAGAAGTAAAAAATTATTTATGTACTTTAATATTTACGGTAATGTGTTTAAGCATTATTGTTCCCCAGCTAAACGCTCAGCCGCAAACTGCCGAAAAATCGCTTCAAACTCTTTTAGAAGGAAATAAACGCTTTGTTTCCGGTACTTTTTCTCAAAAGAATTATTCTGAAGAACTTAAGGAGCTGACAAAAGGCCAGCATCCGTATGCAATTATTGTTTGCTGTTCCGATTCGCGTGTACCCCCGGAAATTATATTTGATGAATCGCTTGGAAAATTATTTGTTGTACGCGTGGCCGGTAATGTTATAGATTCTGTTACGCTTGGAAGTATTGAATATGCCGCTGAACACCTCCATACAAATCTGCTGGTTGTATTGGGGCATGAATCGTGCGGAGCCGTTAATGCTGCTTTGGACGGTGGTGAAACAACTCCTAACATCGCACAAATTCTTAGAAGAATAGACCCTGCAGTAAAAAAAGCATATTCTCAAAATTTGGAAAAAGAGAATACAATAAATTTTGCAATTGACGAAAATGTTAAAAACCAAATTGAGGCATGTGTTTCCAATAGTAAAACAATAAAAGAGCTTGTAGAAAATAAAGAACTTAAAATAGTTGGTGCCTTTTTTAACTTAAAAACCGGTATTGTAGATTTAATACATACCAATCATGAAGAATAATTATAAATATGATAATTAACACCAATCAAAATTTTTTATTTAATTTTCTTACATACTTGTGAAAATGAGTTATCAAATTCAAAAAAAGGAGTATTCAAAATTAGGTACTCCTTTTCCAATAATTAAATTTTAATATTTTTGTAATAATTGTATTGAATTTAATTTAAAAATTTCCCCAAAACTATTTAAAAAAGTATTATTAAATAAAATTTTCTAATATCTGCATGTTTTAATTAAAAATAGACCAAAAATATTTAAAAAATATTATTTATGTACTTGACATTTTATGTTCAAGTTTGCAAATTAGTACTTCAAATTAGGAGAATGTATAGAGAATTTTTACTATTAAACAACAATTGATGAAATGAACAAGTGAAAATCTCTTTATATTTAAATAATAATCCTTATGGGCCTTTTACCACTTTAAAATTAATGCGAGTATTAAATGAAATCTAATTATTTTTTATTAATAATAATTGTTTCTTTTTTAGCTTATGCGTGCGATAACATACCGGATGATACTGTTTCAACAAATAATCCCGGTTATCAACTAGCAACATTGCAGGCACCAAGTAATTTTGCATATACTGCAATAAATACAAAATTTAGCACTTCTATTCAGATCAAAAACGGAAGTACACTTAAACAAGTTTATTTAGATATTCGTTCTGCTGATGGAAATGATAATATTTTCAGTCATATTATTTTATTGGATAACGGAAATAGCGCAGAAAATGGCGATATTACCGCCGGTGATAATTATTTTTCCGCTATTATACCAATGTTACCCGAAATTGCAAGCGGTAAATATATTATTGAATATTTTGTAAATTATGAACTTGGTAAACAAGACATTACACAAAAAATAGCTGTTCATCAATTTAGTTACGATAATGGTAGTGCAAATTATGCTCCTATAATTGCTGATGTTATTGCACCTGACACAGTTGTTGTAACTCCGCCAAAAGCCGTTATTATTCTTTCAGTAGCCGTTTCTGATTCAAATGGAATAAATGATATAAGTAATGTGTATTTTATTACATATCGGCCGGATGGAACTACAAACGGAAATAAATCTTACTTACTTGATAATGGTAATGTTGCTGCTAATGGAGATGCAATTGCTGGTGACGGGCGTTATTCGTTGATAATAGAGGTTACACCAAGCAATGCAAAAGGAGAATATACTTTTGAATTTAGAGCAAGAGATAAAGGAAATAAATTAAGCAATATTATTAATCATAAAATAGTAATTGAATAATTATGAAAAAAACAATAATTTTTTTGTTTGTTTTGGCAAACATAATAAATGCTCAAATTACCGGACATGGTTATAAATTTGAAAGATTTTCTAAAACAAATGATAATACGCCATTAAGTAATTCGATATTAGATATAATTGTAATAAATGATACAGTATGGCTTGGAACTACAAAAGGATTAAGCCAATCTGTTGATGGTGGTGCGACCTTTAAAAATTATTATAATAGTGCCGATTTTGGAACAGAAAGTATCTCGGCAATAGGATATAATAAAGGAGTTATTTGGGCTGCCACAGCACATAATACCGATAGGGACGGACAAAGTTTAGCAACAGGAAGCGGATTAAGATATTCTTCTAATAATGGTGCAACATGGACTATTATTGATCAGCCAAAAGATCTGCCCGGTGATTCGAGTGTAGTTTATGGTGTAAATACCATACGTGCTTTACCGGTAACAGTAGATATAAGCAACATTACTTATGATATTGCTTTTTCTAAAAATACAATTTGGATAGCATCCTTTGCAGGCGGCTTACGCAAATCAACAAATATGGGGGCAACTTGGGAAAGAGTTATATTACCGCCGGATTATTTGAGTTCAATAAAACCAACTGATATTTTAACTTTCACTTTGCAGCCTATTGCAGGAGCTTTTGGAAAAGAAAGCTACCTAAATCATAGATTATTTTCTGTTGCTTCTTCTAACGATTCAACTGTTTATGTAGGTACGGCGGGTGGTATAAATAAAACTACAGATAACGGAATAAGCTGGGAAAAATTTAATCATACAAATCAAGATAGCCCAATTTGCGGAAATTTTATTGTTGCTATTGGTATTATACAAGGTACAAATGACGTTTGGTCTGCATCATGGAAAGCCGAAGGAAGTACGGAATTTTATGGAGTTAGTTACTCGCATGATGGTGGAAACACATGGCAAAATTATTTAGAGGGAGAAAAAGCGCATAACTTCGCTTTTATTTATGATCCGGACGATTTTGCAATTACGGAAAATTATGTGTTTGCAGCAACAGATAACGGAATATTTAGATCTGCAAATAGTGGACAAACATGGTTTGCCCCGCCAAGTATTTATGATAGAAACCTAAATTTTGGTATTACCCCTTACGAAACTTCATTTTATTCTATTAATACAAACAAATTAAACAATAAAGACGTAATTTGGGTTGGCAGTTCTTCGGGCTTAGCGCGCCTAATTGAAACAAACGGAATGTGGACAGGTGATTGGAAAATATATTTATCTTCACAGCCATTAACCGGTAATGACGAAGCCTATGCATTTCCAAACCCGTTTTCGCCTGATGCTGAATTGGTTAAAATTAAATTTAATATGGGCAGCAGTTCGGATGATGTAACAATTCGTATTATGGATTTTGGAATGAATCTAGTTCGTACAGTTGTGCAAAACGAAACATACAATACCATTGGTGATAATTATGCTGTATGGGATGGTAGAGATGAAAACGGTAAAATTGTTCCTAACGGAGTTTATTTTTACCGCATTGATAGAGGTGATAAAGACCCTGTTTTTGGAAAAATTATTGTTTTAATGTAATTATTAGTGAGGATAATTTGAAACTTAAATTTTTTATAATGTTAATAACGTTAAGTGCAATAATAACTGCGCAGCCAAAGTATAGTGATATCAGCAGTTATCCGGGTTCTTTCAGCCGGTTGGGTTTTGGTGCTCGTGGAATGGGTATGGCTAATGCTATGGGTGCTGTTTATACAGGCAGCCTTGTATCATATTATAATCCTGCATTGTCAGCATTTCAGTCAAAAAATTCGGCACAGGTTGGGTACAGCTTTTTATCGTTAGACCGTTCTTTAAATTTTGCAAATTTTACACGTAATTTTGAATTTTCAAGTAAAGACAGTACAAAAAAAGGAACGAGGGCTGCAGGTATATCAATAGGCGTTATTAATGCGGGGGTATCAAAAATTGATGGAAGAGATAATCAAGGAATCAGTACGGGAGATTTATCTACTTCGGAAAATCAATTTTTTATTGGATTAGCCAATAAGTTTTCGGATAAATTTGCTGTTGGAATTGCAGTTAAACTATATTATTTCCATTTGTACGATAAAATAAACAGTACAACAATGGGTTTTGATATAGGAGCATTATATATATTTAATAAAAACTTATCTGCGGCCTTTGTATTAACTGATGTAAATAGTAAATATAAATGGGATACTACTGATTTATATGGACAAGAGGGGAATAATGAAGAGAACAAATTCCCTATATTAAAAAAAATATCGGTGGCATATAATTTTATTGAGCCTAAAATTTTAGCTGTTGCCGAAATTGAAAATAGTAATGCAAAAACAAATTATTTAAGATTTGGAGCTGAATATAATATTTATGAAAATTTATATTTAAGATGCGGTGTTGATAAAATAAATTTAAATAATTCGGATGTTTCTACAAGACCAAGTTTTGGATTTTCATATAACTATAAATTTGAAAATTGGGATTTTGGATTTGATTACGCTTATATTTACGAACCATATTCAATTAATAATGTTCATGTAATTGGATTAAATTTTATATTATAACAGAAATTGAAATAGAGGAATAAATGAAAAAAATATTTGCCGTTTTATTATTAATATGCGGAATAGTGACTGCACAGGATGCGGGTAATAATGGTTTATCGTTTTTAAAATTCAGCTTTGGAGCAAAAAATGCTGCTCTTGCCGATTTAGGTGTAGTATTAGCAAATGATGTTACTGCATTAAATTACAATCCGGCTTTATTGGCAGGTGTTGATAGATTACAATTACATTTAACACACAATCAATCAATTCAAGATGTAAAAAGTGAAATGTTTGGATTTGGATTTAGTTTTAATAATATAAATTTTGCCGTTGGTGTTAATACTTCTACCGTTAGTGATATTGAAATAAGGAACACACCCGGTGAAGCAATTGCCAAATTTGATGCAAATTATTTTTACGGCAGTTTATCTTCAGGTTTTTATTTGACGGATAATTTATCTGCCGGTTTAACATTTAAATATTTATATGAAGGAATGTTAACAGATGAAGCAACCGGATATGGATTAGATTTTGGTTTTGCTTATAAAAGTATTATTCCAAATTTAAATATGGCCGTTGCTTTAAGAAATATTGGTAAAATGAATAAATTAAGAAACCAATCTACCGAACTACCTAAAGATTTAAGATTCGGTTCTTCATATCTATTGACTGTAGATCAAATTAAAAGTAATGTTGTTTTAGCTGCGGGATTTAATAAGTATTTGGAAGAAGAAGATCTTCATTATAGTGTGGCAGCCGATATAAAATATGATAATTTGTTTTCTTTACGAGTGGGTTATATTACCGGTTATGATTCCAAAGGAATTACAACCGGTTTTGGAATTGATTGGAATAACTTTAATATAGATTATGCATTTACTCCATATAATTACGACCTTGGTGACGTGCATACAATATCATTAATGTACAATTTTTAAATTATACAGTTGTTATTTGCGTAAAATAGTTATTTTTACAGATAAAATATTTTTTTAGAGATTTATTTGGACTTTATATGGAAATTGCAGAATATTCCTTAGCTTGGAAAGAAAAATGGGATAAGTTTGTTCTTGAATCAAACAATGGAACAATGTTCCACATGCAAAAATTTTTTGATTATCATATCCCCGGAAAATTTACATTTAATCATTTGATGTTTGTTGACAAAGGAGAAATAATTGCGCTATTGCCCGGCAGTTTAAAAAACGGAATTTTTGAATCACCGGTTGGGGCATCTTACGGTTCTATTGTAACAAAAGATATAACTTTTAAAGAATCCTTGGATTTAGTTCAACTTTTAATAAACTATGGAAAAGCAAATAATATTAAAGAATTTTATTTAACTCCTGCTCCTATGATATATGAAAAGTATCAAAATCAAAATTTGGATTTTGCAATGTTATGGCTTGGGTTTAAATTTAGTTTACATTATATATCAAGTGCAATAAAACTAGATAAAAACACAGATATAATTTCCAGATTTCATTCTTCAACACGCAGAAATATTAGAAAAAGTTTGAGCAATACCGATATTAGAGTTGAAATTAATGAAAGATATGACCAATTTTATCCTATTTTATTGGATAATAAAGCACGCCATAATGTAAAACCGACACACTCGTTAGATGATTTGATTAAGCTTAGTCAGTTAATGCCGGAAAATTTGAAATTGTTTATGGTTTATTATAAAGATAAACCGATTGCAGGTTCATCAATGTTTTTTGCTAATAACACAGTGGCTATCTGCTTTTATAATATGCTGATTTATGATTATCAATATCTAAAACCAATCCAGCGCGTTATGTACGAAGTAGTTAAATATTGTACTGAAAATAATTATCAATATGTGGATATTGGTGTATCACAAGATACTAAAGCGGAAAATCCTATGACACCTAGTATCAATCTTATTGATTTTAAAGAGAAATTTGATGCTAAAACAATTATGCGTAATACTTTCCACATTAATATTAACTAATTAAAAAGTTATTGTGCAAATTGATATTTATTTCTTAGGGAATGCATTTAAAGATTCAAGAATAACAAATTTAGCCAATTCGCTTAAATTGGATGGTTATAAAGTTAATGTTATTTCTTTTGATTGGTACACAGAAAATTTTGTGGAAATAATTGGGGACATATCTGTTTATAAACTTTCAAAAAAAAGTTCTTTAATATTTTATATGCATTTTGCTTATATAACGCTAAAACGATTGTTCTTAAGCAAATCGGATTTATTTTTTGCTGAAGATGTTTATACCTTACCTTTTGTAACGTTTATTGCAAAGTTAAAAAGAAAAGTGATATTTTATAATAGCAGAGAGTTTTATGCTTTTTTAGGCGGATTAACCGGAAGAAAAGTATTACAAAGGGTTATTACTTCAATTGAACGTTTTTTTATTAAAAAAACAAATTTGGTGTTAACAACCGGAGATATGGACTCGGAATTTCTTGAAAATTTTTATAATATTAAAAATACTTGTGTAATCCGTAATATTCCATTAAAAAAGCAAAATTTTGAAAAACATGATTTTAGAAAAGAACTGGGTATTAGTGAAAATCAGATTATTTTACTTTATCAAGGTGTATTATTAAAAGGAAGAGGTACTAAACTTATTTTAAAGGCTTTGGCAAAACTAAAAGACTGTGTTTTAATAATTTTAGGTGACGGTGTCTTAAAAAAAGAACTTATGGATTTAGCCGAAAATTTAAATATAACAGACAGAGTCTTTTTTTATGGTACAATTGAAAACAAATATTTAGATAAATTTACTGCCGGTGCGGATATTGGTTTTTCTTTGATTGAAAATATTAGTATTAGTTATTATTATGCCCTGCCAAATAAATTATTTGAATATATTAATGCTCAAGTACCAATAATAAGCTCAAATCTTCCTCAAATGAAAAAAATTATTGAAGAGTATAACGTTGGTAAAGTAATTGAAATTGAGGGTATTTCTGAAGAAGAAAAAATAAATAATATTGTCCAAAATGTAGAAAATTTAATTTCTATGCCCCAAGAATTACGAAAATATAAAATAAATTGTTTATCGGCCTCTAATATATTAAATTGGGAAGAGGAATATAATCGTGCAAAACCAAAATTATTTAATTATTTAAATAAACTTAATTGAAAAAAAGAATATTAATTGTTAGGATAGATAGAATTGGTGATGTTGTGTTAACTACATCCTTACCAAGGGAAATTAAAAAAAAATATCCTGATAGCTTTGTAGCTGTTTTAGTTAGATCTTACACAAAAGATATTTTTCTTGAAAATCCTTTTATTGATGAAATAATTATTGCCGATGAAATGCTTAACTGCTCAAAAATGGATGTGTTGAAATTTTCAAAACAAATTAGCAGTTATAATTTTACACATTCTTTTTTAATACTTCCAAATGAAAAAATTAATTATATTCTTTTTTTTGCCGGAATAAAGCACAGATATGGAACCGGACATAAGTTTTATCAGTTTATTACAGGAACAAAGGGAATTAGTAGAAATAAATATATACCTTTAAGACATGAAGCTGATTATTGTATGGATTTTGTCCGTAAGCTGGGAATTGAGACAAATAATATAAATCCTCAAATATTTCTTTCAGAAGAAGAGAAAATATACTCTTTAAGGATTAAGCAAAACTTGCTTTTTAATAATGAGGCTAAGTATTTAATTGGAATTCATTCCGGCAGTGGAAATAGTGCCCCTAATTGGAAAACGGAAATTTATAAACAGTTAATATTGGAACTGACAAAACGAAATCATTTAAAAATAGTTGTTACTGATAATAAAATTCCTCAAGAAATTAAAAATTTAGAAAATGTAAGTTATTTAAATGAAGGAGTAGAATTAAGAGAATCAATAAAAAATATTTCTATACTGGATTGTTTAATTTCAGCCAGCACAGGTCCTTTACATATAGCAGCAGGATTAAGTGTAAAAACAGTTTCGGTATTTTGTCCGTTAACCGCCTGCTCGCCTAAATTATGGGGGCCATTAGGAAATAACGGCCAAGTGATATTGCCAAGTGAAAAATATTGTAAAAACTTTTGTCCGCTTGATCCAAAAAAATGCCATTATGAAGGGGAAGAAGGATTAAAAATTGAGTCGGTTTTAGAAAAAATTGATAAATTATTTATTAAATAATATTAAATATTAATATGAACGACACAGAATTAAAAATAAAAACACTTAAAATATTTGAAATTTTAAGTGGCGAATATCCGGAAGTTAAACCGGCATTAGATTATTCAAATCCATTTGAATTGTTAATATCAACAATATTATCCGCTCAGTGTACTGATGAAAGAGTTAATATTGTTACAAAAGTATTATTTACAAAGTATAAAAAACCAATTGATTTAATTAATGTAAATTCTGAAGAATTAGAGAAAGAGATTTTTTCGACCGGATTTTATAAACAAAAAGCTAAAAGTATAAAAAATTGCTGTAAAATGCTTATGGAAAAATTTGAAGGTGAAGTGCCGGCAGATTTTGAAAAATTAGCAGAATTACCCGGAGTTGGCAGAAAAACTGCTTCTGTTGTTGCCGGTAACGCCTTTGGAATACCGGCAATTGCGGTTGATACACATGTTAAACGACTGTCAAATTTGCTGGGTTTTATTGAATCCTCCGATCCGGAAAAAATAGAACAAAAATTAAAAGAATTATTGCCGGAAAGCTATTGGATAAATTCATCACATTGGTTAGCTGTACACGGAAGACAAATCTGTAATGCACGTAAACCAAAATGCAAAGATTGTGTTATTAGCTTGTATTGTCCAAGTAAAAAAATATAAAGAGGATAATTGATGGATAAACATACGGATAGAGTTTTTTGTTTAGGAATTTTGCAACAATATACAAAAAGTGAAAGTTTATTAAAACATGCCTATTCGGTTGAAATATGTATGAAAGAATATGCTAAAAAATTTGGTGAAAATGAAAATTACTGGGGTAATGTTGGGTTATTGCACGATTTTGATTACGAACAATATCCAACCGAAGAAGGACATCCGGTTAAGGGTGCAGAAATTTTACGACAATTAGGATTTGAAGATACATTTGTAAATGCAATATTATCCCACTGCAACAGGACAGGTATAAAACGAGATAATTTGATTTCGAAAACTCTTTTTGCCTGTGATGAATTAAGCGGTTTTTTGACTGCCGTAGCATTAGTAAGACCTTCAAAGTCTATACATGAAGTGGAAGTAAAATCTGTTCGTAAAAAGATGAAAGACAAAGCTTTTGCAAAACCCGTTAACCGTGAAGATATTGTTAATGGGGCAATTGGTTTAAATATGGACTTAGATGAACATATTTTGTTTTGTATAGAGGCTATGAAAAATGGAAGTGATTTATTAGGCTTGTAGCTTTTTAACTTAAGTTTTAATATATTAAAGGTTGCTAAATTATAAATAATTAGCAAAAAATTCTCTATATTATTGAAATATAAAATATTACTAAGTATTCTATTTTTTCAAACAAATATGTATAAAGTAAAAAGTACTTGATTTAATATGTGATTTAAAGCAAAATATTGAATTAAATTTACATTAAACATTAAATGACTTGACAATATATACAATAGTTAAGTAAATTGTATTATAAAAATCAAAGGAATAGTTATAGAGAATTTTTACCTTTTTTCCAAATATTCGGGTTTACAGAAAGCCTAAACATAATTTTTGGCTAATTAATTGGAGACAGGAAATGCAATTAAAATTCTCTATTGTTTTATTTTTATTATTCCATGTATTTATACAGGGTGCACAATCCGATTTAAAAATTATAAATTCGAATTCTTCTTCTATTGTTATAGAATATACTCCATCATACATTGGAAAAAACCAATTATTAATAGATAATCAAAACTATTTTAAAATAGATTTAAAATATGGATTTGTTATAAATGAAGATAATTATGGATTTCCGGCCGAACAAGTAAGAATTTTAAATATTGCAGTCCCTTCGGAATTTGGAAATACTATTCAAATTATTTCTTCCGAATATGAATATCTTGACGGTAAATTATCTCCAATAGCCAAACCTGAATATAAGAATAATGATGTAAGTTTTAGTTTTTCGGAAAACTATGATGGTTTTGTTACAAACGAAAACTTAGTTGAATTTGGAGAATTTGGCAACACCAGAGGTTTATTTTCGCAATCTTTAGTGATTAGACCAATAAAATTTTACAATTCTGAAAAAAGAATCAAATTGTATAAAAAAATCAGGTTTCAAATAAATTACAGTACTAAAAATGATTTGAGTTTTTATAACGATAAAAATCTAAATTCTGTAGTGTTAAATTACGAACAAGCAGAAAAATGGAATAAACCGATAAGCAGATTACAAAAGAGTTTAACCGATTCACCTCTATCACAAGGGAAATGGCTTAAAATAGAAATTACTGATGAGGGTATTTATAAAATTGATAAAGCTATTTTACAAAATAATGGTATTGATTTAAGTACTCTTGATCCACGTACCATCAAAATTTATAATAATGGTGGTTATAGTTTATCTGAAAATCCTGAGCTTGAAAAACCGAATACATTAATTGAGAATGCAATTTTTGTTGAAGGTGAATCTGACGGAAAATTTGATAATGCGGATTATCTTATTTTTTATGGAAGAGGTGTGAATTTTTGGGAATATGATACAAGTATAAAAAAAATTACCAGAAAACGAACCTATTATTCAAAATCCAACTATTATTTTTTGACTTATGGAGGCAATACCGGTAAAAGAATGAGTAGTGCCGGAGAGGATTACCAATTAGGTTCTGTTGAGCAAACATCAACTTATGCATATGAATTTTTAGAAGAGAATAAGATAAATTTATTGAAAGCCGGAAGAATGGCATTTGGAGATGAATTTTCTTCATCGGTAAAAAGTAGAACGTATATTACTTCACTATTAAATAGAGTTGAAAACACCCCTATTAAATATAATTTTAAAGTTGTTAACTTTTCTTCAACTTCTGTATTATTAAAAGTATCGGAAGGTGAAAACATAGTATTTAGCAGATCATTATATGGTACCAGCGGATGGTACAGTTATGGCGAATTACATTCGGGTGAAGGTTCCTATTTGGGAACTGTTTCTGAAAACCGCAGCCGATTAAATTTTAATTTTAATATTGGTGATGTTGACACAAAAGCATATTTAGATTATTATGAAATTGAATACCAAAAATTATTAAAAGCCGGTAATGATGAAATAATATTTTTTGCAAAAGACACAACAGCAAAAATAAGTTATAAGCCGGGTAATTTTTCTAATAGTGAAGTTTTTGCTTTTGATATTACGGACTTTAAGAATGTAAAAAAAATTAATTCTTATGTTAGTGCCGGAGACCTCAGTTTTTCAAAGGATGAAACATTAGGTAATGTGTCAAAATATATTTCATTATGTACATCAAAATTTAAAACACCAAATAAAATTACTTCTATATCTAATTCCAATGTTACAGGAATTACGGATGGATTTGAATATATTATTATATCAAATAAAGAATTTAGTGAACAAGCACAAAAATTAGCCGATTATAGAAATAATACTGCCCCTAATAAAATAAGTACAACCGTGGTTTATATTGATGATTTGTTAAATGAAATAAATAGTGGAATTTTGGATCCAACCGCAATACGCGATTATTTAGGTTACGTTTATAAAAATTGGAGTACTAAACCATTTTATGTTTTATTATTTGGAGATGGTGATTACGATTATTTAAATCTTGAAGGATATAATACTAATTTTATACCTACTTTTCAAACAGAAGGTTCGTTGAACGAAGTGTATTCATTTCCAACAGATGATTATTATGGTAGAATTGTTGGCGGGGTTAACGATAGACGACTTGATCTTGCAATTGGAAGAATTCCGGTACGTACCAAAAGCGAAGGTGAATTAATAATTAATAAAATTATTAGTTACGAAAATAATGGCGACAGAGGATTATGGAAAAATAATTTAACACTTGTTGCCGATGATGGATTGACTTCCTCGGGAGATGATGTAGATTTACATTCTGGTCAATCCGAACGACTTGCTAACGAGTACATACCCCAATATTTTGATTTAAATAAAATTTACTTTTCGGCATATCCAACTATATTAACCGGACTTGGAAGAAGGAAACCAGCCGTTACGGATGCCATTGTAAATGCCGTAAATAACGGAACATTAATATTAAACTATATTGGGCATGGTAATCCTAATGTTTGGGGTCATGAGTATGTATTTGAACGTATTTCGACAATTCCTTTATTTAAGAATGATAAACTATTCTTTTTAACTGCAGCTACTTGTGATTTTGGGAAATATGATGATCCTGCCGTTCAAAGTGCAACCGAAGATATGTTATTTTTGAATTCAGCAGGCATGATAGGTGGTTTGTCAGCTTGCCGAGCTGTAATTTCAGGAGACAATGCAGCACTTAATAATTTATTTTATTCATTCATTTTTGAAGATTCGGGAACGGAATTACCAAATACAATTGGGCGAGCTTTATTTGAGACTAAGCAAACACGGTATGCACAAAACGATGAAAAATTTCATTTGTTTGGTGAACCGGTATTAAGGTTGTCTCAGCCTACAACACCTGTTGCTATTGACAGCGTTAATGGGAGCACTCTTTCATTATCGGTAAAATTAAGCGCATTAGGTAAAGCTAAAATTAATGGTTCTGTTAGAGATATTGATGGAAATATCCAAAATGGATACAATGGAGAGGGTATTTTAACTGTTTTTGATTCTGAAAAATTGGTCTATTTGTCTGATATTGAAATGAATATGAAATTACAGGGTGGAATTATTTTCAGGGGAAGGGTTTCAATTGAAAACGGAAAATTTTCTACTTCTTTTACTGTTCCAAAAGATATTACTTACGAAAATAAAAACGGAAAAATTACTGCTTATGTTTACAATTCCAATTCAGACGGTATAGGTTTTACTAAAAGTATTACAATTGGCGGTTCGGATTCAACAGTTGTTGACGATAAAAAAGGTCCGGATATTGAAATACATTTTGATGATGTTTCTTTTAGTGATGCAAAATTAGTTAATCCGGACTTTACATTATTAGTAAATTTATTTGATGAAACGGGTTTAAATACTACCGGTACCGGAGTTGGCCATAAATTGGAAGGATTAATTAATGATGATGAAGCAAATCCGGTTGATCTTACAAACTTTTTTATTGGAGATTTAGATTCTGGTGGAAAGTCGGGTTTGATTCAATATAAATTTACAAACCAAGATGCAGGAGAATATAAAATTGCTATTAAAGCTTGGGATGTATTTAATAATTTTGCTGCACAAGAATCTTATTTTACAGTTGTTGAAGGGGGAGATTTTACTATTAAAGACGTAGTGAATTATCCAAATCCTTTTTCATATTCAACAACATTTACATTTCAACATAATTTAACCAAAGCTGTTAATGTAAAAATTAAAATTTATACAATAGCCGGTCGATTAATTAAAGAAATTGAAGAAAAAAATATATACGAGAGATTTGTAAAAGTAAATTGGGATGGGAGAGATGAGGATAATAACAAAATAGCAAACGGTACATATCTTTATAAGTTAATTGTAGATACAATTGACGGTACTTATCAAGAAAGCGTACTTGGTAAATTGGCAATTATAAAATAAAAGTTTATTTATTTATTTGGAGATAGAAAAATGAAAAAAACAATGTTGTTTTTTGTATTAGGATTAATGATCTTTGGCTTTAAAAATATTAATGCTCAAGGAGAATCAGCTGTTGCTTTTTTACTGTTGGCTCCTGATTCGAGAGCAGGTGGTTTAGGAGAATCCGGTGCCGGTTTAGCAGATAACTCCGCTGCAATATTTTGGAATCCGGCCGGTTTGGCATTTTTAACCGGTTCAGAAGTTAGTATTACTCATAGTAATTGGCTTCCACAGTTTAATTTAGATTTATTTTATGACTATTTAACTTATAGACAATACATAGAAGAAATAGATGGTAATATTTCCGCAAGTATCACTTATATGAACTTTGGTGAGTTTGCAAGAACAAATTCAAGCGGGCCGGAAGTAGTTGATGTATTTACATCTTTTGATGCTGCTTTAACTCTTGGATATGCAACAAAAATTTCAAGCGATTGGGGACTTGGTTTTAACTTTAGATTAATACATAGTAAACTTTCCGATAAACCTACCGAATCAGAAACGGGTTCAGGAGTTGCAACATCTGTAAGTTTTGATATTGCAGCCATGTGGAGACCTGAACATTTGGAATTACCATTTATTGGTGATATTGGGAATAAGCTTAGTATAGGTGTAAATTTAAGCAATTTAGGTCCAAAAATTTATTATATCGATCAAGAACAAGCAGATCCTATTCCTACAAATTTTCGTTTAGGGTTTGCAGCAAAAATATTTGAAGACGAATATAACTCGTTAACTTATACTTTAGATTTTAGCAAATTGTTGGTGGATCGTAGTACTGATAGTACAAAAGACAGAAAAGATTTTTACGAAGCAGTTTTTACAGCTTGGGGAGATCAATCATTTAACAACGAATTACGTGATATTGTTACATCGATGGGTGTGGAATATTGGTACGGAATTCCTGAAGAATTTATGTTTGCTTTGCGTGCAGGATATTTTTATGAAGATCCGGCTTATGGAAATAGAAAATTTGCTACTTTTGGTGCAGGCATAAGATACGATTTATACGGATTTGATTTTAGTTATTTAACTACTACTTTAGTTGGCGGTGATGAAAACCATCCGTTGGCTGAAACTTTACGCTTTTCTTTATTAATTGGCTGGGGAACCGCTCCTCAAAAAGTTACCGGTTTTCCTAGAGGAATTTAAATTTTATGAAAGACATTCGTAGAATAATTATTTTGTTATTTATATTTTTGGGCAGCATTTCTGCCCAAAAATTTATTGGTAAAATAAATCCATATCCTTCTGCTACACCATTAACAACAAAAGATAATACAAATATCAAAATACTTGCTGTTATGGTTGAATTTCTGGAGGATAATGATGGTGCAACTTATGGTAAAGGAACTTTTGGATCGATTTACGAAAAAGATTACGGTAATGAAATAATTGATCCATTGCCACATGACCTTAATTATTTTAACAGTCATTTGACCTTTGCGCAAAATTATTATAATAAAGTCTCTAATGGGCACGTATCTGTAAATTATTCTTTACTCCCAACTGTTTATAAAGTTACAAAAAAAATGAGAGAATATTCACCATTAAAAGATTCCGATGATTACACTTTGATGGGGAATTTCTCAAAAGAGGTTTGGGAAATTGTTAGTGCCGAAAACCCATCTTTAGATTTTGCCGAATATAATTTGTTTGCAATTTTTCATGCAGGGGTTGGTCGAGATGTTAATATTTCGGGCAGTTTGGGAAATGATAAAGATTTACCATCTGTATATTTAAGTTTACAGGCATTAAAAAAAATATATGGTGCCGATTTTGTTGGTTTTCCTACAAATAATGCACACGTACAAAACACAATGATTTTGCCTGAAACCGAAAGCAGGGAAATAACGGGCATTACCGGTTCTGTTTTATTGGAATTATCCATAAACGGTTTAATCGTTTCCAGTATTGCAAGCCATTTAGGTCTGCCTGATTTGTTTGATACAGAAACGGGATTAAGCGCAATTGGAAGGTTTGGTTTGATGGATGGACAGGCAATTTTTTCATACAGCGGACTTTTCCCTCCACAACCTTCTGCTTGGGAAAAAATTTATTTGGGCTGGGAAAATCCTGCCATACTTGAACAGACCGGCGTATATAATGTCTCTATTGCTGCAAGTTTAGCGTCAGGGTTAACTAATGATAAAATTTACAAGATACCAATTAATTCAACCGAATATTATTTGGTTGAAAACCGTCAAAGAGATGTTAATAAAGATGGAGCGGTTTTAACAATTAATTTAAATGGTCAAACCATAACCAAAGTATTTGAAAAGGATACTACTGGTTTTTACAGCTATGCTATTGATTCTTTAGCAGGTGTTGTTACCGATATTGATGAATATGATTGGGCAATTCCGGGAAACGGAATTGTTATTTGGCATATTGATGAAAATGTAATTAACGCTAAAATTAGTACCAACAGCATTAATACCGACAAATTAAAACGAGGTGTTGATGTTGAAGAAGCTGACGGAATTCAGGATATTGGTGAACAATTTACAACAATTTTTGGTGACCAGGTAGTTGGCGAAGGTGACAGCGTTGATATGTGGTATGCCGGAAATAGATCTAAATTTTATACAAACATATTTAACTCTTCATCTATGCCTAATACAAATTCCAATTCAGGAGCTAATAGTTTAATCAGTTTGGAAGGATTTTCGGCATCAGGAAATGTAATGACATTCAGATTAACTTTAGGATCGACCAATATTACTGTTTTGGAATCATTTAAATCAGTAGTTGACGGAATTGGTAATATTACTTGTGTAAAAAATACGTTTTTTGCTTTGAAAGATAATGCTCTTTATTCCAAAAATAGCACACAGAATGATTTTTCATTTAAGTATTCTGACTTTTCGGATAATAACTTGGCTTTGGAAGAGCAAGACGGTTTAATTATTGGTGCATTTAATACTAAATTGAATGTTTATTCAATTACACTTGATGCAGTTTATTCATTTGAACTTAATGAAAAAATAACAACGGCTCCAATAATTGATTATGAAAATAATAATTATTTTGTTGAAGTTGGTTCTCTATCCGGTAAATTATTTCGTATTTTAGTAACATATACGAATTCAGGCGTAGATTTTAATTCTTCTACCAGAGCAATTGGCCAATATCCTGTTGTTCAAATAACTGAAATAAACGGAATAACGGGAATGCTGGGCCAAAAACAATTAAATGAAACTTCTTTAATACTTGAAGGGGAAAATAATTTTAAACAATTTGTATATGTAAGAAACGATACTAAATATGCCTATTATTTTGCCCTTGATATGCAAAATAATTTTCACATTTTTGATTTAAATCAATATCTTCATAGTTTTAATGTAAACACTAAAGATACTATCAAATCATTTAGTGTCTGTGATTTATTCCACGATGGAAATTACCAAATAATATTTACAGACAGCAATTACGTTTATGCGTATTTGTTTAGTGGTGCAATAGTAGATGGATTTCCAATTAAAGCAAAAACAGGTGAATCTTTTACAAATCAAATTTTAGCTACTGATTTAGATGGTAATGGATATTCGGAAATAATATATTTTACTACTAATGGTAAAATATATGCATATACTCCAAATGAACAAAAAATGTTAAGCGGATTTCCAATTTCGTGTGGTGCGGAAATAAAAGGTTATCCTGTTATGTATAATGTTACAGAAAATGGATTAAAAAAGATTGTATTAAATTTGCTTAATAAGAATAATTATTTTTATTCATATAAAATGGATTATAATACAGCAAATGCTGCTATCAGTTATAACGGTAAATTTGGCAATTTATTTAATAATTCATTTTTTAGTTACGTTACAAATGAAAATATTATTACTGAATATTTCCCTGATAATAGAATATATAACTGGCCAAATCCGGTTTACCAAAATTCAACAAATATTAGATATTATGTTTCTGAAGATTCAAAAATTAATATAAAAATATTTGATTTGGCAGGTGGTTTTGTTAAGGAATTAAATACAGAAGCCATTGGCGGATTGGACGGCGAAATTGTTTGGGATGTAACAAACACTCAAAGTGGTGTATATCTTGCACGTGTTGAAGCAATAGGAAATTCGGGAAAATCAGGAAATAAAATTATAAAAATAGCTGTTATCAAATAACAGCTGTTTTAAAAATTCGTTTATAATGAATTATTTACTACTGATTAAAAATTAAAAAGTCGATATTTTACAACAATTTACAATTAATAATTTATGAAAAAAATAAGTTCTGCTATTTTGTTTATTCTGATAGTTTATTCTAATACAAACGCTCAATTTAACGATTTCCATGCTGAATATGATTGGTTTACGATAAAAGGGAAACATGTTTTTGTTCATTATCATAGAGAAGCCGAAAGAACTGCGCGAACTGTATGTAAAATTGCCGATGAAGTTTGGGGACCCTTGACCTCTTTATATGGATATGAACCGGATCCGGTTCATTTTTTAATAAAAGATATTGACGACTACTCCAACGGAGCAACTTATTTTTTTGATAATAAAATTGAAATTTGGAGTTCTGCTTTGGATTTTGATTTGCGAGGTACTCATAATTGGCTGCGTAATGTAATTTCGCACGAATTTACGCATATGGTACAAATTCAAGCAGCTATGAAAATTACGCGTAATTTACCTGCTTTTTATCTTCAATTTTTGAATTATGAAGATAAAAGGCGTCCGGATATTTTATATGGATTTCCCAATGCAATAGTTTCTTATCCGGTGGCTACAATAAATATTCCCGCCTGGTTTGCCGAAGGTACCGCCCAATACATGCGTAAAGATTTTGATTATGACAATTGGGATAGTCATAGGGATATGATATTACGTAGTTATGCTATTGATGGTAATATGCTTACTTGGAATCAAATGGGAGTTTTTGATAAAACAAGTTTGGGAAATGAATCTGTTTATAATTCGGGTTTTGCTTTAACAAGGTACATTTCTCAAAAATATGGTGAAGATAAACTTAAGCTTCTCACACAAAGACTTGGAAGCTGGAAAAATTTTACAATGGATGCGGCAATTGATGATGTGCTTGGTATAAGCGGTAACGATTTATATAAAGAGTGGAAAGACTTTGTAACAGCCGATTATAAAAAACGGATTGCCAATGTTGAAAGTAATACCGTTAAAGGTGATTTAATTAATGATGAAGGTTTTGGAAATTTTTATCCGCGATTTAATAAAAAACAAGATAAAATATATTATGTTTCTAATAAAGGTGCTGATTATTTTGGAATAACATCTTTATACGAATATGATAATAAAACTAAAACAAGTAAAATAATTAAAGCCGGGATTCGGTCAACAGTTGGGTTGGTTGAAAATACAAATAAATTAGTTTATGCTAAATTAAGTGACGATAATAAAAATTGGGCAAACATACACGATTTGTATGTTTACGATATTGATACAGAAGAAGAAACAAGATTAACCTTTGGGTTGCGTGCAAATAATCCTGATGTTTCTAGTGATGGAAAGAAAATTGTCTTTTTGTATCAGATGGATGGGACAACAAATCTTGGTACCGTTGATATTGACGGAAAAAACTTTAAAAGATTAACTTTTTTTGAAGATGGTGAATTAGTATATAATCCAAAATTTAGTTTAGATAATAAACAGATTTATTTCGATTATTCTTATCATCAAGGTAGAGATATTGCAAAAGTTGATACTACCGGAGCCAATTTTGAGTTTGTAATAAATACCGATAAAGATGAAAGGAATGTAAGTTTTTGCAAAAACGGAGATATTATTTATTCATCTAACGAAACCGGCATTTTTAATATTTATAAATACAATTTGGATTCTAAAGAAAAAAAGCAGCTTACAAACGTTACCGGCGGGGCTTTTATGTCTGCTGTTGATGATTCGGGTAATATTAGTTATGCTGGATATACTTCTACAGGATATAAAATATTTTATATTTCTAAAAGCGAACAACAAAAAGTTGATGAGACAAAAAAATATATTCAAATAAATAATTCTCCTTTGCAGCAAGATAAGCCAAATGGGGATATTGAAAATTTTGATATTGTTAATCTTAAAAACTTTAATGATTACGAGATTCCTGATTATAAAGAAGAAAAATATTCCGGTTTCTTTTCTAAAGTTTCTTTTTTCCCTTTTATCCGATTTGACAATTATAATACATCGGGTTCGACTTTAGATAAAATAAAACCGGGTGTTTTTGTTAGTTCTAATGATTATTTAAATAGATACGGGTTTTTTGCAGGCGGATCGATAAATAAAAGAGGTGAAAGAGATTTATTTCTTACCTTTGAATATAGAAATAAATTACCTTTGTTATACGGATTGGGAATTAAACCCGAGGTATCGTTAGAATTGTACAGCATAAGCCGAAAAGCTAACGTTGATATTATTTTTGATGAATATGACGATTCGTATTCAACATCAACAGATGTAACTTATAATCTGTTTGAAGTTGATCTAGTGGCAAAGCATAAAATATTTGCCGAAGGGAATAGTATTGAAACACGTTTTATTTATAGCGATTATGTTGCAGCTTTGGGTAGTTTTGTTGTACCTAATTCAACTTCATTGTATCCAACTACAAAAGACAAATATTTTGTGGGTAAAAATATTCAAATAAAATATACACATGAAATAATTTTACCAACAGTTGATAATGATATTAATCCAATTGGAAGAACTATTGAATTGCAATATAATTACGAGTTTAGCAAGTACAATCCTGATGGTAATTATACTGTTGAAAACAGCACATTAGTTCCTGTTTATAAAGATTATAAGTTTAGCAGAGTAGAATTAAACTATAAAGAGCATATTTCAATTTTTGGCTCACATACAATAAATACACAAATACGTATTGGTACCATATTAGCACCACGGGTTCCTGATTTTTTTGATTATTATCTTGGTGGATTAATTGGAATGCGCGCTTATCCATTTTATGCAATAAGCGGAAATGAAGTTGCCTGGTTTAATTTAACATACCGTCTGCCATTATTTAGAAATATTGATGGTAGATTTGGACATTTATACTTAGATAAAGTTTATTTATCAATATTTGGCGATTTTGGTAATGCATGGACAGGTAATCAAGTTAAATGGAATGAGTTTAAAAAAGGAGCAGGTGCAGAATTGCGTGTTAAACTTGTGTCTTTTTATCTATTTCCAACAAGTTTGTTTTTTAATGCATCTTATTCGTTTGATAAATATGACAGAAAGGTTGATAGAGGAGCCAATAAAATTACTAATGTTAGTTATGGAAAGGAATGGCAGTTTTACGGCGGTATTTTATTTGATTTCAGTTTCTAAATTGTAAAAGGTCTATAATGAAAAAATTATTATTTGTTATATTATTAAGTTCTGTTGTAATAAATGCTCAAACAGAAAAAAATATATTTAGCGGCTCGTTAAATTTTGACAGCCAAATGGTTTTAAATAATTTAAAAACGGATGATGAAAACAAAAAAGTTAATTTTAATACAGATAAAAAATCCCCACTTATAGCCGGAGTTTTATCGTTTGTTGTGCCGGGAGCAGGTGAATTTTATTCCGAAAATTATATTATGTCGGCTATATTTTTTGCAGCAGAAGCAGCAGTAATTACAACAGGATTAATATATGATAAAAAAGGTGACGACCAAACTTCGTGGTATCATAATTATGCCCAAGAGAATTGGGATGCTGTACGATATGCAAAATGGACAATTACTAATTTAACATCATTAAATGCCGATTTGCATGTTGATGATTATCCCGGATTATTCTATGATAACGGGACAAAGGTTAATTGGGGTGTGTTAAATAAATTGGAGACTGATATTGGCGGCTGGTACAGCCATAAATTACCCGCTTTTGGTGAACAACAATATTACGAATTAATTGGAAAATATCCACAATTTAATGCCGGCTGGAATGATTTTGGCGACGAATATACTCCTTATAAGTATGGCGATCCGTTAACAAATAAATTTAAGTATTATTCCAAAGAAAGGGGCAAGGCTAATGATTATTATAATATTGCATCAAAAGCAGTAGTAATTTTAATTGTTAATCATATCATAAGTGCTGCAGATGCTGCTTGGTCTGCAAACAGATTTAATAAAAATTTACAAATAAATGTTAATTTACAAAAAATGAATTTAGGTTTAACAACAGAGTTTTACCCTCAGTTAAATTTAAGTTACGCTTTTAATTGAGGTAATTATGAAAATACCATTAGTATGTATAGTGGGAAGACCAAACGTTGGAAAATCGACGCTTTTTAATCGTTTAACAAAGTCAAATTCGGCTATTGTTGATGATGAAAGTGGTGTAACCAGAGATAGAAACTATGGTGAAGTTGAATGGAACGGAAAATATTTTAAGTTAACCGATACCGGAGGATATGTACCGGATTCCAGCGAAGTATTTGATAGTGCTATTAGAGAACAAGTTAAATTTGCAGTTTCAGAATCGGATGCTATTATTTTTATGGCTGATGGTAATGACGGTATATTACCGACAGATTATGAAATTGCTAAACTATTGCGTGTTTCTTCTAAACCTACTTTTGTATTAGTAAACAAATTAGATACAGCTCAAAAAGGATATTTAAAAACCGATTTTTATTCCCTTGGGCTTGAACATGTTTATGACATAGCCGCAATTAGCGGTAGAAACTTGGGCGATTTTTTGGATGTATTGGTAGAAACTTTAAATATACCAATTGGCCCTTACGAAATAGATGAAAGATTAAAAATTGCAGTAGTTGGAAGACCAAATGTTGGCAAATCTTCTTTAACCAATGCATTATTAGGTTTTGATAGAAGTATTGTTACAGATATACCGGGAACTACTAGAGACAGTATTGATTCGGTTTTAAAATATTATGGCGAAGAAATTGTATTACTTGATACTGCAGGTTTACGGAAAAAAGCAAAAATTCAAGAAGATATTGAATATTACTCAAACGTTAGAACTTATCGTGCTTTAATGGAAAGTGATGTAGCTATTGTTTTGCTTGATGTTGAAAGGGGACTAGAAAGTCAGGATCAAAAAATAATTCAAGAAGCAGTACGCAGAAGAAAAGGTTTAATTATTGCTGTTAATAAATGGGATTTATTAGAAAAAGATACTAAAACAGCTCAAATATATGAAAAAGAATTAAAATATGATCTTGGTTCAGTTGATTATGCTCAAATTATATTTGTTTCGGCATTAACAAAACAACGTATTTATAAATTAATTGATTTAGCAAAAGAAATTAATATAGAAAGAAAAAAGAAAATTGATAAAACAGAATTAAACGAAGTATTATTGGCCGAATTTCTTAAATCTCCGCCACCAGCAACTCAGTTTGGCAAAGAAGTAAAAATAAGGTATATCAATCAAGTTGGTGATAATTATCCAATATTTTTACTATTTGCTGATCAAGCAGATCATATTGGTGATAATTATAGGAAGTTTGTTGAAAGAACCATTCGGAAACATTTTGGATTTAAAGGTGTGCCTATTACTGTTTCATTTCGTGATAAATAATTATTTTGATTTAAATTAAAAATAATTTATTTTATTTAGTTAAAACAAAAAATTAATTATTATGAATGAATTGCCCAATAATAGTTCCGAAGAGAATATGAAAAACAGTATTGATTTGTTGCAAGCTAAGATTGATGAACAAAATAAAGAAATTGAAATATTAAAAAGCAAAAATGCCGGTTATAGTACTGTTTTTAACCATCTGTTTGATATGATTTTAATAATTGATGGTAAAACAGGAAAAATTATTGAAGTTAATCAAATTTCGGAACAACTTTTGGGATATAAACCGGAAGAACTTATTGGCCGCCATTTTAGAATGTTGTTTGAAAAAAATGATGATCAGGAAACTGACGAGCTGTTAAATGATATTAAAATATTTGGTCCTGTGCTTTCGTATCGTAAAGTAATAAAAAAAGATGGCAGCATTAGATTAATGGATATGACAATTAATACAATTAAATATTTTGATAATCATTTTATTCTTACTAATTTAAGAGATGCAATGGAAAGAGCAAAAGCTGAAGACGAATTACGACATATTTCAATTCAGCTAACCGAAATAAATAAGACTAAAGACAAGTTTTTTTCTATTATTGCTCATGACTTAAAAAATCCGTTTAATTCGTTATTAGGATTTTCGGAATTGTTAACAACCGAATATGACGATCTTACTGATGACGAAAAAAGACTATATATTGATGAAATCAGGAAAGTATCAAAAAGTTCTTATCAATTGTTGGATAATTTGTTACATTGGGCCAGGGCTCAAACAGGAAAAATTCAATATTTGCCAAACGAATTTGATTTACGCTATATTGTTACCGAAGTTATAAGCTTAATAGATGCGCAAGCTAAAGCAAAAAATATTGATATTAAAATTGATATAAAAAATAATCTAGCAATTTTTGCTGATGATGATTTATTAATGACTGTAATTAGAAATTTATTAACTAATGCTATAAAATATTCAAATCCTTTTAGCAGCATTGAAATAAAAGGAAATATTTCAGGTATTAATGAAGCCGTTCTTTCTATTAGAGATTGGGGTGTTGGAATTTCACCCAACCTTAAAAATACTTTATTTAATATTGATAGAGGAGAATCCAGATCCGGTACAATGCATGAAAAAGGAACCGGACTTGGTTTGATTTTATGTAAGGAATTTATTGAATTAAACAAAGGTAAAATTTGGTTCGAAAATAATTCTGATTGTGGGACCACTTTTTTTATTACAATTCCAACCGAAGAAATTATTGAATCTGAAATTGATGATGATTTATTTTGTTAAGTTAGACGTTTAGCTGAATTTTATAAAATATTGTTGAAATTTGTAAAGCTTTTTATTATTATTGCACAATCAAAAATCTATAATGCGAGCGTAACTCAGTTGGTAGAGTGTCAGCTTCCCAAGCTGAATGTCGCGGGTTCGAATCCCGTCGCTTGCTCTTCTTATGTTTCCTCAAAAGCCTTCTAATAGGCAGCACCTACAACGTTTGTTTTATCAAATTATTGCTATTTCTTTAATTTTAACACAGTCTATGAAGCTCGCGCTACAATTATAGTTTTTTTATTTGAGTTAAAGAGTCTTGTTTATAATGTATTCTGCAATAGCGGAAATCGTACGCTGCAAATATTAATATTTTGGCTGTAAAGCCTAATTGTAGTGCGAGATTTATCTCGCAAACAATTTAAATATAGTTCCCAATTATATAAAAGCTTGCGAGCTGAAGCTCGCGCTACAAGTATAGTTTTTTTATTTGAGAATAATTATTCAAATTAAAGAGTCTTGTTTGTAATGTATTCTGCAATAGCGGAAATTTCGCAAACATATAAAATATGATTCTTGATTATATAAAAGCTTGCGAGCTGAAGCTCGCGCTACAATTCTAGTTCTTTTATTTGAGAATAATTATTCAAATTAAAGAGTCTTGTTTGTAATGTATTCTGCAATAGCGGAAATCGTACGCTGCAAATATTAATATTTTGGCTGTAAAGCCTAATTGTAGTGCGAGATTTATCTCGCAAACATTTAAAATATGGCACCAAATTATATTAAGGCTTGCGAGCTGAAGCTCGCGCTACAATTCTAGTTCTTTTATTTGAGAATGATTATTCAAATTAAAGAGT
>JAZDHY010000121.1:0-116932 GCA_043805435.1 bacterium | reverse complement strand
TCCCCAGTATAAATATTTGTTGTATTTACAAAACTAATATATAGCAAAGCAATTACGCTTTATATTCCCCCTCTATTTCCAAGAGAGGGGGTCAGGGGGTGAGTTCCCATATGCAATATTTTGACTTTTGAGACAGCCTCGAAATGTTTATAGCACAATCAGACCCAAATACAATTTAAGCCCCGTCGGGGCGATACACAACGCATTGCTAAACAACATTTTACGGGTATATTAATGCCGCTCCGCTGGAGCTAAATCATTGTATTGAGTGGTCTTGTTTTTCTATATACATTTCGTCCAGCAACGGCCGGACTGATACCTGTAATATTAAATATTCTGTTTATATCTTATTAATTCCAATTCTTAATTTCTAATGACTTATTTGGGATAAATTAAATTATTATCCTTGCTGTTTATTTTTTTTAAACTTTCCTTCCAATTGCTGAAAGAGTATTCCCCCAATTATTAAAACCAACCCAATTAATGAAGATAGTAAAATCTTTTCCTTTAATATTAAACTAATAAACAGCATAGAAATAAAAGGCGAAAGATAAGCTAAAGTTGAAGTTTTGGTTTTATTTTTACTCAATTGAAGTCCTTTCATCCATAAAAAGAAAGTAATTCCCATTTCAAAAAGCCCTATATATAATGCACCTAAAAGATAATTATAGTTACTTAAATGAAACGAATCGAAAAAAATTATATAAATTGCAGTTATTATTGTGCCAAAATAAAAACTTCCAAACAATTTTATCGAATTTTCTCTTTCGTCTATCATGTTTAAAGTCCAAAAAACAGCCCAAATTATTGAACTGCCGACTGCCAATAAAACTCCAAACGGATTTTGAAAATGAATTGGGAACACAACTCCCCTACAGGCAATTACATAGACTCCTATAAATGCAACAAGTAAGCCAATTATTGTTTTGATAGATACTTTTTGCTTTAAAAAGATAACCGAAAATATGGAAATTGTTATTGGCCATGTATAATTTAACGGCTGTGCTTCTTGAGCCGGCAATATTGAATATGCCTTAAATAATACTAGATAATAAAAAAACGGATTCAAAAAACCAAGCAAAACATTTTTAGTAAAATAGTTTGCCGAAAATTGTTTTCTCATAATAGTGCGCTTAGTACTCATTGCAATTACAAATAGCGCAATTGTGGCAAAAAAAGACGAATAAAACAATAACTGAACAAAATTCATCCCTTCAAGAGTTAATTTAAATGTAGTAGCTACTGTTGACCATAATAATACTGCCGCAAGAGAATATAAAATTGATTTAGTTTGGGGTGATGTTGTCATAAATTAAATTTAGTTTTAGTTTAAAATAATTACTGAACTTCTAGCATCTGTCAATAATTAAAGCCAGTTTTTCAGCTATGTTTTTTCTGTTATGAATAAATATTTCTTCGGTCTTGGGCTTAAAAGAATCCGCAATATCAAAAAAGTCTTCTGCAAAACTATCAAACGGATAACATTTTCCCAAATTTGCTTTTGTTACCAATTCGTTTACTTCTTTATTTTCGTCGCCAAATACAATAATTGGTTTTTGAGCGCGCATATATTCAAATAGTTTTCCCGGTACATGCCGCGGTTCATGCGTACATGCCAACAAATAATCGGCTTGGCAAATTTCTTTTATTACATCACTATAGGCAAGAAATCCTAAAAAAATACAATATTTTTCCAATCCGTTGTTTATTATATCTTTTTTAATATTTGGTGCAATAGAACCTATAAATTTAATCTTAAGCTTAATTCCCGCATCAATTCTTTTTTTAATAGTTTTCCAAAAATTAACAGGATTTTGATATTCGTACATATTGCCGGCATGTAAAATTATTTTTTCACCCTTAGATTTTATTTCAAACGATGTCAAAAACTCAAAATCTTCTGCGTTATAACCCCAATAAAGCTGGTTTGCTTTTGATTTTACAAATTTGTATTTGTCAATAAAATATTGCTGCATTCCTTTTGTAACAAAAAGTACTTGTTTTGCCTGTTTTAATGTTTTCTTTTCCAAATAATTGTCTAATAAAACCGCAAAAAAATTACGTTTTTGGTTTTTGTACGAAGCTATATCAACCCAAGGGTCTATAAAAATAGGTATTAGCGGAATATCAAACATTTTACTTAATTTAACACCTATTAAATGTACACTATGCGGCGGCCCGTTTGTAATTATTACATCAATCTTATTTTTTTTAAGGAACTCAGCGCCGGCTTTTACACCATATTTATACCAGCCAATACGCGCATCAGGAATAAACAGGTTCATTCGTATCCATAACGATAATTTATGCTTTAGTCCTCCTTCTGTGGTTGACATAACTTCAGAAGCAAATAGTGCCGTTTCTTTTCCTTTTCCGAGAAATTTTTTATAAAAGACGAACGGATCAAAAAAATCTGTTTTTATTACATGCAATCCGGCAGGAATACACTTATCAAAAGTATCATCTTTTGCAGAAAACGAATCTTCGTTAACCGTTAAAACTGTCGATTTGTATCCTTTTATATCAAGATATTGTATCATTTTTAGCGGAAAATGTAACGATGCTTTTCCCGAAGGAGGCCAATAAAAGGAGATAAATAGTATTTTTTTCATTTTCTGAAATTTTTTTATAATTAAATATCAATTTAACGGTTTTTAAAATAATTACCCAAAAATATTATTTTATTATTAATTAAAAATTAATTAGGATTTAACAACATGAATTTATAACTTTGAAAAAGTTATTTTTAATGTTTGAGAGATCTGTTGTTGTATATGGGATGGTTGATTTTATTCTAATTTAATTTAAATAATTGACAACGCACATTTTTTGTGCTGTATATCACATTTTATATTAATTAAATTAATTAATTTTGTTCTGGAAAATAAAGGGAGTTTGTATGAACGATATTCTTAAAACGGAAGTTGTTAAACCTAAATTTGACTATAAATTCAAATTTAAGATTTTTGTATTTGAACCGATTGTTGCTGCTATAATTGGTTTTTTACTGTTTGTTACAGCAATATTTTTGGTTAAGCTTTTAAGTTACGGTTTGGGATTTCAAAGTACTATTTATTTTGACAATTACGATTTATTCCTTTCCAGCCTGGGTTTAGTGTTAGCCTTTTTTATTCGCTTAATTGACAATATAAAAAAGTATAACTAATTAAAATTATCTACTTCTGCATTTAATTTTTCGGTTTTGTCTGCAATTTTAAGCTTTTCTATCAATTCGAAAAGTTCGCCTTGTATTATGTTAGATAAATTATATAAAGTTAACCCAATTCTATGATCAGTCACACGATTTTGCGGGAAGTTATAAGTACGTATTTTATCGCTTCTATCGCCGCTTTTAACCATTGTACGCCTTTGAGCACTTATTACATCGGTTTGTTCCTGTTGTTTTAGATCAAACAAACGAGCTTTTAAAACTTTTAATGCTTTTTGACGATTTTTTAGCTGCGACCTTTCATCCTGACACTGCACAACCAAACCGGTTGGAATATGAGTTATTCTAATAGCTGTTTCAACCTTGTTTACGTTCTGTCCGCCTGCGCCGCCACTACGATAAACATCTATTCTTAAATCACCCGGATCAATATCAACCTGCACGTCTTCTACTTCCAATAATATTGCAACTGATGCAGCCGAAGTATGAACTCTTCCGTTTGCTTCCGTTGTAGGCACACGTTGTACGCGATGTACTCCGCTTTCGTATTTCATATCGGCATAAACACCGGTACCGGATAAATTGAACACAACTTCTTTTATACCACCCATCCCGGATTCACTTACATCAATTACTTCTTGTTTCCAGCCTTTAAGTTCAGCAAAACGATTATACATACGGTATAAATCACCTGCAAAAATGCCTGCTTCATCACCGCCCGTTCCGGCACGTATTTCCACAATTACGTTTTTATCATCGTTTGGATCTTTTGGAATTAAAAGTAATTTTATGTCTTCTTCAAGTTCTTTAAGTTTTAATTTTAATTCTTTTAACTCTTCATCAGCCATTGCCGAAAGTTCCGCATCTTCACCGCTTTTAATAATTCCTTCGTTATCTTCAATTTGTTGAACAAGTTTAACATAAACATCATAAGCATTTGCAACATCTTCAAGTTCCGAGCGTTGTTTGCCCAATTTTACATATTTTGTCTGGTCCTTTATTATATCAGCATCACTTAATTGTTCATTTATTTTGGAGTACTTGTCTTTTATTTCGCGTAATTTGTCTAAAATGTCCATTTACCGTTCTCATTATTTTTCAATCTGCAAATATACGGAATTTTTACATTTTTTGTAGTACAAAAATATTGCGCATAATTAGCAGCCCATTAACGTGTCATCCCGATGGGATTACACCAATAATTTAAATTCCATTAACATCAATCATGTTAATCATTATAATCATAAAAATCACTGTTCAAGACAATGTTTTCACCTGCAGCGCAGGTGTATGTTTTTAATAACAAATGCACTTATATTCCCATCCGTAAACGAATGGGCTTATTTCTATTAACGTGTCATCCCGATGGGATTACACCAATAATTTAAATTCCATTAACATCAATCATGTTCATCATTATAATCATACAAATCACAGTTCAAGACAATATTTTCACCCGCAGCGCAGGTGTTTGTTTGTAACAGCAAATGCATTTATATTCCCATCCGTAAACGAATGGGCTTATGCACTCTTTCATTTGTCCTTCATAAAGCATTTTTTCTGTAATGTACGTTCTTCTCTTATTTGGGATTGTTTTCATTGCATCTTTTATCCATAATTAAGCAAAAATTTCATTGTTCATTAGCCAATTCCTTTGGGGATGGGGCATATTTTCAACGCAATAAAAACCCATCCATCCCAAATTACTGTTTGTTATTATAAATTTTTCTATTATATTTTATTATAGGGTTAAAACTTATAATTAAGTTTATCCTTTTTATTTATTAAATATTTTAAGGGATATATTTAATTATTTTTGAGGCAGTATGAATTTTTTAGGAAGGTTATACCGTACAAATAAAATTGCATACAAATTTATTTTTTCTTTTTACCCTATTCCCGCAAGTGTAATTCTAGTTTTAGTTATATCCACCTTTATTCTTGCAGACATCAATTTATTTAAACCAACAAATTAAAAATTAGCGTAATTATTATTATGCCATACGATATATTTATTAGTTATGCCAGAAAGGATAATATTAACGGCCGGGTTACCGAATTAAAAGAACAGATTGAAAAACAATATGCCAAAACTACCGGTACTAATTTAAAAGTCTTTTTTGATACGGAACAAATTAAAAGTATGGACGACTTTAACGATAGAATATTAACTGCGTTAAAAGAGGCAGCTATACTTGTAATTATCCTATCCCCTAATTATTTGGAAAGTGATTATTGCAACGGGGAAACTATTGAATACTTAAAGTACGAATATGCGCGTGGTTCGCAAAATAATAATGTTGCAGTTATATATTTTAACGAAATAACCGATTTTGAAGACCCAGATTTTACACACAAAAAAGCAACATGGTTAAAAGATGAAAAAAACCGCCAGCGTACTGATTTATTACTTTGGGGAAACAAAGGAACTAAATCGCTTAACGATATAAATAAAAACACCGATTTTTTAGAACTTATTAATTCAATTAAGGATAGAATAACTCGTAAAATACGTATTGCTGCTTCACCCGGAAATTTACCCGCACCAAATGCCCGTTTTGTTGGACGTAAAACTGAAATGGAAAGTATTCACAAATCTGTTTTTAACGGACAACATGGTTGTATTACTATTTTACACGGTTTAAGCGGTTTGGGTAAAACAACTCTTGCTTTGCAATACGCCTGTAATTTTGCTGATTTTTATTTTGCCGGAAGATATAAAATAGATTGTTCAGACGAAAATAATTTAGCCGGTGCGCTTAAAAAACTTGAATATGACCTTGAAATTAATTTTACCGACGATGAAAGAAAAAATGACGAATCGGCAATAAAAAAAATAATAAACAAATTAAAAAAACAGGTTGAAAAAAAAGCGCAAATAGAACAAGAAAAAAACTACCCGGTTTACCCTAATATCCTTTTAATTTTAGATAATGTAGAAAACAAGGATCTTATTAATTCGGGGTATTTCCACTTAATTACCGGCAAAGATTGGTTAAAAATAATTGTTACTACACGGTTTGGCAAACATGATTTTGGCAATGATGAAAAAAAATATACATATATACCTGTTGAAAACCTTAGTGAAAATGAGGCGTATAGTTTATTTAAAAGTTATTGCCCGGAAATATTATTTATTATTGATACGAATGGAATATTTGTAAATAAAATTATAAAATTATTGGATGGTTTTACACTTGCTATTGAAATGTCTGCAATTTATTTAAAGGAAAAAGAAGGACGTATTACTTTTGAAGCCTTTTACAATTTGTTAATTAATGAAGGATGTACCGAAGGAATTGATAATCTTGCAGATGAAGTTAAAACAAAAACCAACCACGGTAAACTGATAAGTGTTGCATTAGTACAAATGTTTGGAATTTTAACCGACCAAGAAAAGTTTGTATTAAATTATTGCTGTTTGTTTCCTGCCGAATCTATACCTATTAGCTGGATAAAAGAATTAATAATAAAGGAATACCCTAAATACGGCAAAGTAGTTTTACCCGGCCATGACGACCCATGGTTATTAATAATAGATCATTTATATAAATTACGGCTGCTGCAATCTATATCTTTTTCGGAAGATATAAATATACCGCAATTGGCAAAAATGCACCGCCTTGTACAAGAAGTGCTTTACAATCAGCTTTCCAAGAAGGAAGAACTGACAGATATTTTATTCGATTATGTAATTACCCGTTCCGAATATCTTGAAAACAATTGGTACAAAAAAAACGAACAATGGGAAATAAACCCCCTTGTAAATTTTACCGAATTACTGTTGGATAAATTTTATACGCAGGCTCCCCAATTAGTTCTTTCTTTTGGGTCATGGTTGCGTCTAATTTACTCCAATAATAGGTATAAAGATATTCTTTTACAAGCAATAAAACTGTTACAAAAAAAAGAAAATTACAAAGAGACCGACCTTGCAACTTTATATTCCAACCTTGCAGCCGTTGAAAAGGATTTGGGGAACTTAATTGATGCTAAAGATTATTTAATTAAAGCTATTAAAATAGATGAAAGCCATTTTGAACCTAACCATCCAAATTTTGCAATAGATTATTCCAATCTTGCAATGGTTGAACAGGCTTTGGGGAACTTAATTTGTGCTAAAGATTATTTGATTAAAGCTATTAAAATTGATGAAAGCAATTTTGAGCCTAACCATCCAACGCTGGCAATAGATTATTCCAACCTTGCAACTGTTGAAAAGAATTTGGGGAACTTAAATATTGCTAAAGATTATTTGCTTAAAGCTATTAAAATTGATGAGTGCAATTTTAAGCCTAGCCATCCAACTCTGGCAATAGATTATTCCAACCTGGCACTGGTTGAACAGGATTTGGGGAATATTAAAGAAGCTAAAGAGTATTTGCTTAAAGCTATTATTATTGATGAATCTAATTTTGAGCCTAAACATCCTACGCTGGCAATTCTTTATTCCAACATTGCAATTGTTGAAAGGGATTTGGGCAATCTAAAAGAGGCCAAAGACTATTTGATTAAAGCTATTATTATTGATGAATCTAATTTTGAGCCTAACCATCCTAATTTGGCAAGTTTATATTCCAATCTTGCAACTGTTGAACGGCATTTGGGGAACTTAAAAGAAGCTAAAGATTATTTGATTAAAGCTATTAAAATTGATGAACTAAATTTTGAGCCTAACCATCCTACGCTGGCAATTCTTTATTCCAACCTTGCACTTGTTGAACAGGATTTAGGAAATTTAATAGATGCTAAAAATTTATTATTAAAAGCTCATAAAATTAACGAATTAAATTATGAACCAAATCATCCTTATCTGGCTATTAGTTATTCCAACCTTGCTAGGTTTGAACAGGCTTTGGGGAACTTAATTGATGCTAAAGACTATTTGCTTAAAGCTATTAAAATAGATGAGAGTAATTATGAGTCTAACCATCCTACGCTGGCTATTCGGTATTCCAACCTTGCAATGGTTGAAAAGGATTTGGGCAATCTAACTAGTGCTAAAGATTTTTTGCGTAAAGCTATTATTATTGATGAATCTAATTTTGAGCCTCACCATCCAAAGCTGGCCATTCGTTATTCCAACCTTGCAATGGTTGAAAGGGATTTGGGGAACTTAATTGATGCTAAAAATTATTTACTTAAGGCTATTAAAATTGATGAAAGTAATTATGAGCCTAACCATCCAACTCTTGCAATAGATTATTCCAACCTTGCAACTGTTGAACAGGATTTAAGTAATTTAACAGATGCAGAAAGATTATTCCGTAAAGCACTAGAGATAAACGCAAAATCTCTCCCCAAGGAACATCCAAATACTAAAAACAGTTACTTGTTTCTTAAAGATTTATTAGAGCAAACAGGAAGGAACAAAGAAGCAGACGAATTGCGGTTAAAAGCAAAAGAACATGGATTTGATAATATATAAATTTGTTTTAATAAAAAAAATAATATTAAAGAGGAAATTTATGCCATACGACATATTTATTAGTTATGCCAGAGAAGATAATATTAACGGCCGGGTTACCGAATTAAAAAAACAAATTGAAAAAGATTATTTTACTTTTGCAAATGAAGAATTAAAATGTTTTTTTGATACGGAAGATATTAGATGCATGGATTATTGGGAACTGAATATATTAAAAGCTCTAAAAGAATCTCATTTATTTTTGGCTTTATTAACCCCTAATTATATAAAAAGTGAATTTTGTAATTTGGAGATAAAAGATTATTTAAGGCATGAATACTCCAAAGGTGTTTTGGGTGATGGTATTGCGCCAATATGTTTTATTGAAATACCGGACTTAGATAAATCTGATTTTTCAGAAAACAACCCCAATTGGTTAAAAAAGATTAATACGCGCCAAAGGTTTGATTTACAGCTTTGGTTTAAGGATGGTGTTAATTCTTTACAAAATAATAACGTTAAAACAAGTTTAAATGAATTAGTTAAATCTATTTTTTCACGCATTACCCGAATGAAAAACACAAAAATTTCGGATGGTAATTTACGGCCTCCTTCTGCAAATTTTGTTGGCCGTAATGACGAACTGCATAATATTCATAATTCAATAGATGCAGGCAAGTTTGGAATTATTACCGCCGTACATGGTGTTGGCGGATTGGGTAAAACCGAAACCGCTATTAAATATGCTTACGCTTATGCCGATTGTTTCAGCGGCGGCAGGTGGCAGATAAACTGTACCAACGAAACAAATATAACTTCTGCATTAAAAAAGCTCGAATTGGATCTTAAGTTAACTTTTACCGAAGAAGAAAAAAAAGATGAGCTACAAGGAGCTAAAAGGATACTAAACGTATTGGAAGAACGAGCAAACAAAGGGAATATTAATAATACCGGAGAAATATATACTCAAAAACCCGCGGCTCTTTTAATACTTGATGATGTTAATTTTCCCGAACTAATACAGTCGCCCGGCATTGACCTTTTTGCCGGTAAAGATTGGTTAAAAGTTTTAGCAACAACCCGTAAAGGGGAAAAAGAATTTGGATTGGCCGAACATAAACACAAATTTATACCAATTGATATTTTACCCGAAGAGGATGCTCTTGATTTAATTGAAAGTTACCTGCCGGAACAAAAATTTAACTGTTTAGAAGAAAAGGAAACAGCGGAACAAATTGTAAAAGCACTTGGCGGTTTTACACTTGCAATTGAAACTGCGGCTCTGTTTTTGCGTGAAAACTACGGAAAAATTAAGTTTACCCAATTTTACGAAATGCTTAAACAAAAGGGTGCTGCAATTGGTATAGACCTTGCAGGAGAACAAACAATTTCGTCAATAAACCATACAAAACTTATTACAGTAACTTTGGCTTTAACTCTTGATAATCTTTCCGCTGTTGAAAACCTTATTTTAAATTATGCCTCATTGCTCCCTTATGATACAATACCGCTTCCTTGGATAAAAGAACTTGTAACAAAAAAATACCCCAAATTAAAAAACCAAACAAAAACCGAATTTATAGACCCCTGGATTAAAAATATTAACCATTTAACAAGTTTACGCTTATTACAAGTAGTTGATTTGGACGATAATACTCCGCGTATTGTACGTATGCACCAGCTAATACAGGAAGTAATACAAAACCGCTGCAAAAACAGAAAGAATATTCTAAATAATTTATTTACTCATGCAATTACCCGTTCCGAATACCTTGAAACTAATTGGTATAAAAAAAACGAACAATGGGAAATAAACCCGCTTGTAAATTTTACGGAATTGCTTTTGGATAAATTTTATCCTCAAGCTACACAATTGGTTCTTTCTTTTGGGTCATGGTTATATCAAATTTATTTCAATAACAAGCATAAAAAAATTATTTTACAAGCAATAAGACTATTACAAACTAAGGAAAATTATAAACAAACCGAACTTGCAATTTTATATTCCTCTCTTGCGATGGTTGAACAGGATTTGGGGAACTTAAATATTGCTAAAGAGTATTTGCTTAAAGCTATTAAAATTGATGAAATTAATCCTGAGCCTAACCAACCGAATCAGGCTATTTTTTATTCCAACCTTGCAAGTATCGAACAGGATTTGGGAAACTTTATATTTGCTAAAGATTTATTTTTAAAAGCACATAGCATTAATGTATCAAATTATGAACCTAACCATTCTTCTCTGGCAATTAGTTATTCCAACCTTGCAACTATTGAGCAGAATTTAGGGAACTTAAATTTTGCTAAGGATTATTTGGTTAAAGCTATCAAAATAAACGAGAGCAATTTTGATCCTAACCATCCTACTCTAGCTATTCGTTATTCCAACCTTGCAATTGTTGAACAGGCTTTGGGGAACCTTAATGTGGCTAAAGACTATTTGATTAAAGCTATTAAAATTGATGAGAGCAATTATGAGCCTAACCATCCAAATCTGGCAATAGATTATTCCATCCTCGCTACTGTTGAACAGACTTTGGGGCACTTAAATATTGCCGAAGGGTATTTTATTAAGGCTATAAAAATTGATGAACTTAATTATGAGCCTAACCATCCAAAATTGGGTATTAAGTATTCCAATTTTGCACTTGTTGAAAAGGATTTGGGAAACTTTACAAAGGCTAAAGATTATTTAATTAAAGCTATTAAAATAAGTGAATTAAGTTATGAGCCTAATCATCCTCAATTGGCAATTTATTATTCCAACCTTGCAATAGTAGAACAGAATTTGGGAAATCTAAAAGAAGCAAAAAATTATTCGCTTAAAGCTGTTCAAATTGGTGAATTATGTTATGAGCAAAATCATCTTCAATTGGCAATTTATTATACCAACCTTGCAATGGTTGAACAAGATTTGGGGAATTCTAAAGGAGCTAAAAATTATTTACTTAAAGCTATTAAAATTGACGAGTGTAATTATACGCCCAACCATCCACATCCGGCAATTCTTTATTCAAACCTCGCAAGCGTTGAACATACTTTGGGGAATCTAAAAATAGCTAAAAAGTATTTAATTAAAGCTATTGATATTGATGAATTAAATTTTGATACCAACCATCCAGTTCTGGCAACTTTACACTCCAACCTTGCCGCTGTTGAACTGGATTTAGGGAATATAGAAGAAGCAGAAAAATTGTTCAGTAAAGCACTTGGAATAAGAGAAATATCTCTTCCTAAGGGACATTTTTATACAAAAGATAGTTACCTTTTTCTTATAAATTTATTTATGCAAACAGGACGAAACCAAGAAGCAGACGAATTGCGGGTAAAAGCAAAAAAACATGGATTTGACAATATATAAATTTGTTTTAAAAACAAAATAATATTAAAGAGAAAATTTATGCCATACGATATATTTATTAGTTATGCCAGAAAAGATAATATTAACGGCCGGGTTACCGAACTAAAAGAACAGATTAAAAAAGACTATTTCAATTTATTCAATTAGTAATTGAAAATAAATTTATACTATTGCATAAAAGGGAAATTTGTTTTAATTTACACATCGTTTCACGCGTTAATTAAGTACAAAATAATGTCAAAATTAAAGAATATATTATACTATTAATCGATCGTTTAATAGGAAGATTAGATGCGCTACTATATACATATACAATACTTAATTACACAAGTAGATTTACCTATAATTTATAAAATTTTAGGTGCTTGGTTTGAGTAAAGACAAACAAATATTTACGGGCAGGTATGAAGGCCAAAGTGGATCTGGACGTAGCAATTCAGGACATCCACAAAGTGAAGCCGAAAAATATTACAAAAAAACAATAAATAGTCTAAATAGTGACAAATCAGAACTAAAAGACGAAAACGCTGTTCTAAAATATTCGAATGATGTTCTTAATAGAAAAATAGCTGAATTAGAAAAGGAAATGTCTTTTATAAATGGAAAAGAAGAAGCCATGAATGAACAAAAAGAACGTAAATCAAAAATGGCAAAAATTAAAGACCTGAGTATTATTTTTATTGGTATTTTTGGCACATTGATTTTTACAAGTGAATATCAAATTGTTGGTTTTTTAGGTTTGATTATTTTTATTGGTATTTTTAGCCTAATCCCGTATGACAAATGATAATGCCATGATTGCAGCAATTGAATATAAATTTAGATATTTTAAATCGTTACGAAACACACTTGTGATAAACGGTAAATACTCATATTTTTGTTTTTCTTCAATAAACAAAACGGATAATTTACATGAATTAAGTAAATACATTTGCGTTCACAAAATACTTATATTTTTTAATTATGTAATAACCTACTAAAGAGAAATTAAATGCCATACGATATATTTATTAGTTATGCCCGAAAAGATAATATTAACGGCCGGGTTACCGAACTTAAAGAACAGATTGAAAAACAATATGCCCAAAACGCCGGTACCAATTTAAAGATATTTTTTGACACGGAACAAATAAAAAGTATGGACGACTTTAACGATAGAATTTTAACTCCGTTAAAAGAGGCCGCTATACTTGTAATTATCCTTTCGCCTAATTATTTGGAAAGCGAGTATTGCAACGGGGAAACTATTGAATACTTAAAGTACGAATATGCGCGTGGTTCGCAAAATAATAACGTTGCTGTTATATATTTTAACGAAATAACCGGTTTTGAAGACCCCGGTTTTACGCACAATAAAGCTACATGGTTAAAAGATGTAAAAAACCGCCAGCGTACTGATTTATTACTTTGGGGTAACGAAGGTATTCAATCGCTTAAGGATAAAAACACTAATACCCGTTTTTTAGAACTTGTTAATTCAATTAAAGATAGAATAACACGCAAAATACGAATTGCTGCTTCTCCCGGTAATTTACCCGCACCAAATGCCCGTTTTGTAGGACGCAAAACCGAAATGGAAAACATTCACAAATCTGTTTTTAACGGACAACATGGCTGTATTACTATTTTACACGGTTTAAGCGGTTTGGGTAAAACAACCCTTGCTTTGCAATACGCCTGTAACTTTGCCGCTTATTATTTTGCCGGAAGATATAAAGTAGATTGCTCGAACGAAAATAATTTAGCAGATGCTCTAAAAAAACTTGAATATGACCTTGAAATTAATTTTACCGACTATGAAAGAAAAAATGACGAACTAATAATAAAAAAAATAATAAATAAATTTAACAAGCAAGTTGTTGAAAAAGCACAATTAACACAAGATAAAGAATACCCAATTTACCCCAATATACTTTTAATTTTAGATAATGTTGAAGACGCAAGAATTATAAACTGTAACCATATTAGTTTAATTACCGGAAAAGATTGGTTAAAAATAATTGTTACTACACGGTTTGGCAAACACGATTTTGGCTTTAATGAAACAAAATATACATATATACCTGTTGAAAACCTTAGTGATATTGAGGCATATAGTTTATTAAAAAGGTATTGCCCAGAAAAATTATTTAATATTGATACTAATGGCATATTCGTAAATAAAATTATAAATTTGTTGGATGGTTTTACACTTGCTATTGAAATGGCCGCAATTTATTTGAAAGAAAAAGAGGGGCGTATTACTTTTGAGGCTTTTTATAACTTGTTAATTAACGAAGGATGTACTGTAGGCATTGATAATCTTGCTGGTGAAGTTAAAACAAAAACAAACCATGGTAAACTAATAAGTGTTGCATTAGTACAAATGTTTAATATTTTAAACGACGAAGAAAAATATGTTTTAGATTATTGCTGTTTATTACCTCCCAAATTAATACCTATAAAATGGATAAAAGATATTATATTTAAGAAATACCCTAAATATGGTAAAGATGTTTTACCCGGCCATGACGACCCTTGGTTATTATTAATAGACCATTTATTTAAATTACAATTGTTGCAATCTGTAACCTTTAATGAAGACAATGAACCCCAAATAGCAAAGATGAATTGGCTTGTTCAAGAAGTGTTGAAAAAACAACTTAAGGAAGAGCAGCAAATAACAAATATTTTGTTTGACCATGCAATTATGCGTTCAAAACACCTTGAAAATAATTGGTATAAAAAAAGCGAGCAATGGGAAATAAAACCGCTTGTAAATTTCGCAGAGATTTTATTAGCCAATTCATATACGCAGGCAACTCAATTATTTATCTCATTTGGACTATGGCTAGATAAGATTTATTCTAATTATGAGTACAAGGATATACTGTTGCAAGCAATAAAGCTGTTAGAACAAAATGATAATTACGAACAAACTAATGTTGCAACTTTATATTCCAACCTTGCAATGGTAGAACAGGATTTTGGAAATATAAAAGAAGCAAAAGATTATTTGTTAAAAGCGATACATATTGATCAGTTGACTGATGACCCTAACCATTCTATGCTGGCTAAAAATTATTCCAACCTTGCAATGATTGAAAAGGATTTGGGGAACTTAAATGATGCCAAAGTGTATTTGCTTAAAGCTATTAAAATTAATGAACTTAATTTTGAGCTTAACCATCCTACTCTGGCAATAGTTTATTCCAACCTTGCAATGATTGAAAAGGATTTGGGGAACTTAACTGGTGCTAAAGATTATTTAATTAAAGCTATTAAAATTGATGAACTTAATTTTGAGCCTAACCATCCTACTCTGGCAATAGTTTATTCCAACCTTGCAACTGTTGAACAGGCTTTGGGGAACTTAAACATTGCTAAAGAGTATTTGCTTAAAGCTATTAATATTGATGAACTTAATTTTGAGCCTAACCATCCTACGCTGGCAATAGTTTATTCCAACATTGCACTCGTTGAACAGGCTTTGGGCAATCTAACTAGTGCTAAAGATTTTTTGCGTAAAGCTATTATTATTGATGAATCTAATTTTGAGCCTAACCATCCAAAGCTGGCTATTCGTTATTCCAACCTTGCACTCGTTGAACAGGATTTGGGCAATCTAACTAGTGCTAAAGATTTTTTGCGTAAAGCTATTATTATTGATGAATCTAATTTTGAGCCTAACCATCCTAATCTGGCTATAGATTATTCCAACCTTGCACTCGTTGAACAGGATTTGGGGAACTTTATTGAGGCAATGGAATTAATAAATAAAGCTGTAAAAATTAAAGAAATTAATTTTGGTGAAAATCATATTAATTTAGCTACACCCCTTATTAACCTTGCGATTTTGCTGCAAAACACTAATCAATTAAATGAAGCGGAAAAAATTAACCGAAGAGTTATAAATATTTTACTTAATTATGCTCGTATAACAGGGCAGATTCACCCGCATTTGGAATCGGTAATAGATAATTATGCTAGCTTGCTAAAAGAAATGGGCCGAAGTGAAGAACAGATAAAAGAACAATTATTTAAAATAGCACCGGAGTTGTTTAAATAATTTTACAAATAAAATAATTTTTGTTAATAATGGTTAAAACCAAACAGCTTCTATTTAATATTCCCCAACCCAAAGGCTGGTTTATTAACCTTTAAGTTGAGGAATAATTTTATTTATTAACGTTTTTACTTTTTTATTTTTTGAGACTAACACTTTTAGATATTCTTAACCATCTTTTTTATTTCTTTTTAATAGAAACTTTACCATAATTTGTTGAAAGGGTTACAGTTCTTGAACCATTACCAACTACTCCGGTAGCGGTAAGTTCGTCATCGTCATCAAAATCGTAATTCAATTTAAAATCACTTTCCACATAGTCACTAACATCTTCAGTATTTATACCTCTAACATTAATTTGTATTTTCATTCCAAAATCTGCCGGTACAATTAAATCAATATTACCCGCCATTGTGGTAATTTCAACATCACCGTTTTCAGGACAGCTTTTTAGGTTAACCGAAATATTTCCGCCCATAGTTTTTGCTGCAATTTCGCCATCCATTTCGCCTACTTCAATATTGCCGCCCATAGTTGAAACTTTAAGATTTTTTTTAGCTGCATTTATATTTATATTACCACCCATGGTTGAAATATTTGATTCGGTCAAAACTTTGTCAACCTCTATATCACCACCCATAGTTTTAATAGTTAAAGAATTATCACCGGATTTACCTTCTTTTAAAGTAACATTTTTTTGATGAATTTCACCGCCCATGGTTTCAATATTTAGATTTCCTTCAACATTTTCCAAATTTATATCACCACCCATGGTTTTTACTTTTCCGTTAAGGTTACATTTAACTAAAGCAATTTCACCACCCATGGTTTGGCAGTTTACATTTCCGCCTAAATCCGAAAACTTCAACTCACCACCCATCGTTTTACCGCTTAACTCACCTGAAATATTTTTTAACGTTACTTCCCCGCCCATTGTATTAAATTCAACATCATATTTAACGGGAACTTTAACAAATACTTTGGAGTTATATTTTGAATTTTTATGTTTTTTTGAAATGTCTGCATATACATTAACACCTTCCGAAGATTCATTAATATCATAAGTAATTCTATCGGCGTCTCTTCCGCTGGTTTCAACAACAACACTTACAACTTCTTTATCCCAGCCAACAACTTCAATTTCCGCACCAATTTTTAATTTTATATCAACTTTAAGACCCGATTTAGTATTAAAAGTTTTTTCAATTTTTTCGGGTGTCTGCTTAATATTGTTATTAAAAGAAGTATTTATGCTGCTTAATGGAAATGCCCCCATAAATAAAGCCATTACAATTATCATTTTAATATAGTTTTTCATTTTAGTCCCCGTTTAATTAGTTTTTTTATTTTTTTTAATTGATATATCCGAATTAGCAGTTTCCACATAAATTTTTTCGCCGCCGCCATTAATAGTGTAATTACCGTATAAATTACTGCTTTTAGTATATTTTTTACCGGCCGAAGTTTCAAAATTAATATAAAGTTGATTTGATTCTTCACCCTCCCAGCCTGCATCCCTAATTTTTATGTCAAGATTAGCTTTAACATTTGAAGGTAAATATAAATCAACATTACCGTAACCCGACTTAATAAAAGAATCTTCACCTTTTGGCGTCAATTCAATATACATTTCACCGGCACTGGTTTTAGCATTTAGACTTCCAATAATGTTAAATAATTTAATATCGCCTCCTCTAGTTTCCACATCTACTTTACCTTTAGCACCGTTAAGAGTAATATCACCTCCCAAAGTCTTTAATTTTGCATTACCATTTATTAGTCCGGAAACAATATCACCGCCGTAGGTAATCAACTCCGAATCATTTCCTATATCACCAATTCTTATATCTCCTCCATGTGTCATAACATAAACTCCTTTGTCGGATTTTTTAATTCTAATATCCCCGCCCATTGTTTCAATTTTTACATAATTTCCCGAAAGGACACCTGTGGTTATATCCCCACCCATTGTTTTAAGGTCAAGTTTGCCGGTAACATCTGCACCGCGCAAATCGCCCCCGGCCGTAAATGCTTTTAAGTCTCCGTTAATCCCCGCAAATATTATTTCTCCGCCGGATGTTTTTAGATCAACGGTTCCGCTTATGTCATCCCTTAATCTGATATCACCAAAGTTTGATTTAATACTTAAATTTATTTGTTTGGGAACAGAAACTCTCAAATCGCATGACGGATTCCATTCATACTCTTTATTTATAGTTACATATAAATTGTTGCCGCTTTGCTTAAATATTAAAGGATTTTCATATTCCTCATCTTCATTTTCAATTCTAATTAACACTTCTTCTTTATTCCATGTTTCAATAGTAATATTACCTTGTAATAAATCAAACTCTACAGTACCCCCTTTTTTTATTTGAAACGATTTTGTGCTGCCATTATTTTTTATGTTATCAGCTTTAAGAGTATTTAAAGTCATTAAAGCTAAAACAACACACGTATATATTAAGTATTTCATTTTATATAACCTCCTTCAGCATTAAAGCAGCCCTAACACGAATAAATTTATTATCATCATTAGCAGCCTGCTCGGTTAATACCGATTTTGTTTTTTCGTCAATTTTATATCCTTCAACATGAAGCTGATTGATAGCATTAATTGCTTCAATTCTTAACCCCGAGTTTGTATCGTTTGAAAGAACAAACAAAAAGGCATCACGTACTTTATCATCTGCCGGAAATTTTGTTAAAGTTAATAACGCTTCTCTTCTTACTCCCGGGTTTTTGTCCAATTTAACGGTATTTATTAAGGCATCTTTAATTTTGTAATCATTTATAAATTTACCATCATCTTGCGAGCTTATTGTATTAATACTTTTCATTTTTACGCCGTCATTATCCGAATTGGTTAATGCCATTGCTAATAATTTTTTAGTTTTTGCATCGTTAAAGTTGCCTTTATAATAAACTTTTTTTACTGCTTCAAAACCCAGTTCTATTTCTCCGGTTTTTGCGTTGGTGGTAATAAAACTTACATTATTTATCGAAAAATCATCAGTTAACGATTTATTGCTGATATCCACTATCCCCATTCCGTTACTGCAGTTTTTTCCAATCCCTGTACTAAAAACAAAATATCCAACAAACAATCCAATTAATAACGAGCCAAACGAACCAAAAGCTAATTTATGTTCAAAAACAAACGAATCTTCAAAATATTCAACAACATTTTGCCAAATTGATTTTTTAATCTTTATTTCCTGCAGCTTTTTTAATAATTCAACGCGAGCCATTACAAGTTGTCTTTCATTAACAATTTTTGGTTTATTTACTGCATACAGATTAAACATTTTTTTCTGTTCTTCATGTTCCAGCCTGCACTCATCACATTCCAAAAGATGATTTTCTATAATTAAAAGTTCCTCTTTTCCCAACTCTTCCAGAAGCGATAAATTTACTAATTCTTTTATATTTTCGTGTGTCATTTTTGTTAAATCCTAATTTTGTAAAACAGGTTGTAAAATAGATCTTAAACGATGTGTTGCATTAAATAAGTACCTTTTTACTGTTCCTTCATTACAGTTCATTATTTTTGCTATCTCTTTTATTTTATATTCGTTATAATGTTTTAATGTAAATGCCAATTTTTGCTGAACAGGCAAAGTTTCTAAAGCATCATTAATCAATTTATTAGTTTCATTGTTAAGCAATTTTTCGTCCGTTTTGTCAGGCGATGGAATATAGTCCGACACTTTTTCGTCGCTGTCTTGTAATTCCACATCAATAGAATCAAAAACATGCCGTTTTTTTTGTGTATTTAGTGTTATGCATACATTTGTAGCAATTCTAAATATCCATGTCGAAAATTCGCTTTTAAATTGAAAACTCTTTATCCCTTTATATACCCTGATAAACACTTCCTGGTATATGTCTTTTGCTTCATCTTCATCATTCTTAAAAGAATAAGCAATGTTTAATACCTGCCTATCATACTTATAAAGAAGTTGTTCAAAGGCTTTCATATCACCTTCTTGAGCTTTTTTAATTAATTTTTCTTCATTATCTGTCATATGTCATCAAAATGTTTCTATTAATTTAGACTGGTTGTTTTGATAAAGGTTGTAATATTATCAAATATTTTATTTTTTTTATTTTGTTTTCCCTTTTGTGTAAATATAACCTTCATAATTGCTATTTTTGTATAATGGAAAATTAGTTTTAAATACAATTAAATTAATATTATTTTTAATGTATTAAAATACGCAAAAATAATTATTATTTAGCTTGATAATCATTCGTGCAGAGGCATTATGAAAATTGCTTATATAGCCGGTGAAGTTGTTCCTTTTGCTAAAACCGGAGGATTGGCTGATGTTGCCGGTGCTTTACCAATAGCATTACAAAATTTAGGCTGTGAGGTAAAAGTTTTTATGCCTAAATATTATTCTATTGATGAAAAGCGATACAATTTAGAATATTTATCAAACATAGGTGAAATTAAAATTCGTGCCGGAGGGTTTCCGCATGCGGTTCATTTTTACAAAGGTTTTTTACCAAACTCGTCGGTGGAAATATATTTTATAGATTATCCTAATTTTTTTCACCGCCACAAATTATACACAAACGATTACGACGAAGATTTACGATTTATTTTATTCCAAAAAGCTGTCATCGAATTAACCCAGCATTTAAAATGGGTGCCGGATATTTTTCATTGCAACGATTGGCAGTCTGCTTTAATTCCTTTATTAGTAAAAGATAATTATAAGTGGGATAAATTGTTTGATAAAACCGCGTTTCTTTTTACTATTCATAATATAGGGTATCAAGGAAAATTTTCGCACGGTACTTTATTTAATGCCGAAATTGATAAAAAGTATTATTATCCCGGCGGACCAGTTGAATTTGAAGACGGGGTAAATTTTATGAAAGCCGGTATTGAGTTTAGCGATATAATTAGTACCGTTAGCGAAACCTACGCCAGGGAATTATTAACGGTTGAATATGGTCACGGCTTAAATAATGTTCTGTGGCAAAAGAGAGAAGATTTGTTTGGAATTGTAAACGGTGTTGATTATACTTTATGGAATCCGGTAACAGACAAGTCTATTGCTGCTAATTATTCAACTAATGATTTTAGCGGCAAATATATAAATAAAGAAGTTTTATTAAAATACTTTAATTTGCCTTACAATCCCGATGTACCCGTTATTGGAATTATTTCGCGCCTTGCTATCCAAAAAGGATTTGACATTTTATCGGAAGCTATGGGCGAATTGATAAAATTAAATGCGCAATGGATAATTTTAGGCAGCGGTGAACATAAATACGAAGATATGTTCCGCAGTCTTGCTTATTACCACCCTCATAAAGTAGGCGTTTATTTTGGATACAATAACGACCTTTCACATCTTATTGAAGCAGGATCGGATATATTTTTAATGCCTTCTCACTACGAACCATGCGGATTAAATCAAATTTATTCGTTAAAATACGGAACGGTGCCTGTTGTTAGAAAAACAGGAGGTTTAGCCGATACAGTACACGATTGGAACGAACACAGTTTTTACGGTTTGGATAACGGAAACGGATTTTCGTTTAACGACTATACCGGATTTGCTTTACTTACTTCGGTACAACGCGCCTTAACATTATTTAACGATAAAAATATTTGGCGGAAAATACAAATTAACGGTATGAATGAAGAATACAGCTGGAAAAATGCTGCCGAAAAATATATAGGCCTTTACCAAAAAGCCTCTAAAAAAAGGAGCTTGGTAAATTTTTAATAATTAAACAGCAATAATATTTCGTCACACAACGGGAAACCTTTGGAAGTTAATTTAATTTTATTCCCTTCTGTTTTTAAGTAATTATCTTTTTCCAACACTTTTAACAAATGTTTATTTTTATTTAACCATTCGTTATTAATCAATTCTAAGCGTCTGATATTAATACCGGTACTTCGCAGACCCATTAAAACAAACTCTTCCGTTTTTTGTTTTTCGTTAAGTATTTCGGTATTCATTACCGCATGTAATTTTGTTTTAATTGCCGTAGAATAAAAATTTAAGGCAGTAAAGTTATTCCATCTCACTCCGTCCATAAACGAGTGAGCCGAAGGACCTAAACCCAAATAATCGTTGTACTCCCAATAATATTTATTGTGCAAACATTCGTACCCTTTTTTTGCAAAATTAGATACTTCGTATTGTAAAAATCCCCTAGTTGATAAAAACTCAATTGTCTGTTCGTACAAATCGGCATCATAATCTTCATCGTTTATTTTTACTTTTCCATCTAATATTTGTTTATTAAGTATTGTGCCCGGCTCCACTATTAAGCTGTAACACGAAATATGATTAATAGGTAAGTTAACGGCTTGATTTAAATTATACTCCCATTTTTCTTTGGTTTGTTTTGGAAGATTAAAAATCAAATCGAGATTAATATTTGCAAAACCGGCCTCGTTTGCAGCGCAAATCATTTCTTTGGCCTGTTGGGCAGTATGAATACGTGTTAAATATTGCAAATCCAAGTCATCAAACGACTGCACACCAATACTTAATCGGTTTATTCCAATATTTATTAATTCAATAAGTTTTTCTTTATTTAATGTCCCCGGATTTGCTTCAATTGTAATTTCGGGCTCAAAGGTTGAATGAAATTTTTTTAATAAATAATTAACAATATTGCCCAAAATTTTGGGTTCTAAAATTGATGGAGTTCCACCGCCAAAAAATATTGTGCTAATTGAATATTCTTTGTTATATTTTTCGGCATAAAAATCTATTTCTTTATAGAGCGAAATTATATAATCTTCTATACCGGTATGTTTAATTATGGAATAAAAATCACAATATATACATTTGTGAAAACAAAACGGAACGTGTATGTAACAGGCAAATTTTTTCAATATTCATTTTTTATTAGTATTTGATATTTTAATTTAATAATTTATTTTATAATATTGAACTTTTTTATTTATTTGAGGATAAAATGAGTAATCTTGATACTGCCTTGGCACTTGCAATTAAAGTGCACGCAAATCATACCGATATTGCAGGTGCGCCTTATATTCTTCATCCGCTGCGTGTAATGCTTAAGATGAAAACAGAGGAGGAAATGATAGTGGCTGTTTTGCACGACGTTATTGAAGATTCCGACTTATCTATTGGATATCTTGAAAAAATTGGATTTTCAAAAGAAATTGTTCAGGCAGTACAAATTGTAACACGCGATGAAACGGTTAATTACGATGATTATATCTCCAACATCCAAACAAATACAATTGCTACAAAGGTAAAACTTGCCGATATTGAAGACAATATGAATTTACTTAGGCTTAATACGCTTGACGAGAAAGCTGTAAAAAGATTGCACAAATATTTTAACAGTCACAAAAAACTATCAGGATTAAAAAATTAGAGGTCTTATATGGATTCCACTATTCACCCGAAATTAAAAGTTGAACTGATTGCAATGAAATATTTAAGAATTGCTTTCCCTATAATTGGAATAGTAATTTTTGGTGCAATTTCTTTTGTGTTTATTCAACAAATTAGCGCAAAACAAATATCGGTAATAAATTCTGTTTTACTGCTGGCCGGAGGATTTTTGGCTGCTGCGCTTTTTTTTGGATTATCGTTTTTAATACGCCGGCAAGAAGCATCACTAAATAAAGCAAATAACATATTATTAAATACCAAACCCGAAAAAAAAGTACTTAACAATTCAAGCATTGTCAGTTTTAGCGGTGCTATATATTATTTAACAGACGGTTTTACCGAAGAAACCAAAAACGCAAAGTTTATTTCCTTATCAACGTCAAAAAACAAGGTACCTAAAAAACCCCCTGTCGAGGTAAATTATTATTCCAACCCTAATATTGATAGTAAAATTATTATTATTGATGACACAAAAAATATTTTTATCGGTTCGATTAAAGCAAAAGAACAAGCAATAACCGACTTAAAAAAAACCATAAAATTCACGCCCTATTTTAGCGGTTTATTGGCGTTAATTCCTATTATTCTTTTATTTGTGCTCTGGCATCAAATTTCCGAATCGCGCGAATTTGAAAAATACATAAATACTTCTTTGACGTGGCAATCAGTACAGGGTGAAATAATCCAATCGAAAATTAAAACTGTAAAGATAAAAAGAAATAAAAAAGATGTTAATGGTTTTAAAGCAGAAGTTAAATATGCATACACAATAGATAACAATCCGTTTGTTGGGGATATTATTAGTTTGGATTATTCTGCCTCAACAGACATTAAAGACGCAAAAGATATTGTGAATACCTTTACAAAGGATAAAGTTATAAATGTTTTTTACGACTCCCATAATAACAACATATCGTATTTATTACCTGCAAATCTAGATAGGATAAAATCGCGAAATAAAACTTTATTATATACATTGGTAATAGTTATACTTGTATTTATTGTAATTGCAGTAGTGTTTTTATTTGTTTTTAGAAGATCAAACAAAAAACAAAAATTATTACTTCAATCGCTGGAGAATGATTATAAATAAGTTAATTGCAGTTGCAGGCGCAACAGGATTTATTGGCAGACATTTGGTTAACGCTTTTCTTAACCGCGGTGATAAAGTTATTATCATTAGTCGTGATGTTAAAAAGGGCGAATTAATTTTTCCAAACGTTAAGGATGTTATTACTTATAACAGCCATTATATTGGTGTGCTAAACAAATGCCATACAATTATTAATCTTGCCGGTGCCGAAATATTAAAACAGAGGTGGACGGAAAGTTATAAAAATATAATTATAAATAGCCGAATTAACAGCACAAAACAATTAATTGATTTAATTTCAAAATTGGATAAAAAGCCGGAGTGTTTTATTAACGCTTCCGCAATTGGTTATTATGGCAGCTCACAGGATATAACATTTACTGAAGATAACCCGGCAGGAACCGATTTTTTAGCGCAAGTATGCCGGAAATGGGAAAAGGAAGCAGAAAAAGTATTAACGCAAAATATCAGGCAGGTTTCTGTGCGCATAGGAATTGTGCTTGACAAAAACGGCGGAGCTTTGAAAAAAATGCTTTTACCTTTTTATTTATTTATTGGAGGTCCAATAGCAAACGGAAAACAATGGTTTTCGTGGATACATATTAAAGATTTGATTGACATTTTTTTACATGCTGTTGATAACCAAAATATTACCGGCTCAATAAATGCAAGCGCGCCAAATCCCGTAACAAATAAACAGTTTGCCCAATCACTTGGTAAAGTTTTAAACCGCCCTTCATTTTTTGCCGTGCCCAAATTTGCTTTACAATTATTATACGGTGAAGGCGCAAACACTTTAACAATAGGCAACCGTGTAATACCGCAAAAAGCCCTAACCACCGGTTACAAGTTTTTATTTCCCACCTTGGAGGAAGCGTTAAAAATAATTTTAAATGTTGAAGGTTAAGGGGCAAATATTAAATTTATTTTTAGAAATCCGTCTTTTGGAACAATATTTTTTAAATACTTCAACACCTTTAACATACCGATTGTTTAGAACAATGATTATTATAATTTTATTGATTGCCATGATTGCCTAAAACGGCCATTTTGTACGACTAAGGTTTTAAGCATAATTTTAACAAAATAATAAATATTTTATTCAAATTTATTCTCATTATATGTCATAGAAGCTGTCTTAAAAGTCAATATATTGCATATAGGAACTCACCCCATGACCCCCTCTCTTAAAAATAGAGAGGGAATATATAAAAGAATACTATTACTATATAATGGTTTTGTGAATCATAATTGTTTTTTGGTGGGGAATTAAAAATAATCGATTTTTTAGCCTCCGCCCTGATTTATTACTTTTGAGACAACCTCTACATGTCAGTAGCAAAAAGAATAATAAAGCAGGAATACAACTCCGGTGTGGGTTGCATGTGAAGTTATAAACCCGGATTTTGCAATAAAAAGCAATAGAGTTGAAATTTTTAATCATCCAAACCAATAAGTGAGGAAAAGAATCATGGCTGAAGCCCGTTATATTTGTTTTGTTGGCCACAAGCATTAACAGACTGTGTGAGAATTGGGGAATAGTTGTAACAAAAAGGAACTCATCCCCCTACCTCCCGCAAAAAGAGCGGGACAAGCTATTCTCTTAAAAATAGAAGGGGAGTGATTGTAAAAACATATAGAACAATAACTTGCCGTTATATAATTCCCCTCTCTTTCAAAGAGAGGGGATAAAGGGGTGAGTTCGGTTTTTTTAATTTTAACACAGTCTGTTAATGCTAGGGTTATTTAAACGGGGACAAATAATAACATATATAGTTTAATTATAATATGTTATGAGAAATTTTAGTAATCACATCCTTTAGGGTGCGTGGAATAAAAACTACACTACATGGCCTTTAGGCCTGATTTAAAAAAAATTATTATTAAATTATTTGGCTCAAAGTAATTTTATTTACATGTATATAATAAATGCAATTAAATTTTCCATAACCTTATATCTATAAAGAGATTACAGAATATTATAATATCTAATGCAAAATCCGGGTTAATTATCTACAAATATCCTATTTATACAAAATTCCCAACACTATTGTTTAAAAGAAAAAAGCCCGACAATTTATTACCTGCCGGGCTTAATTACAATCACTTTTTGGCCTTACCTGCCCATCCATCCACCGTCAACAGTAACAATTGTACCGTTTAGGTAATCCGATGCTTCAGAGCAAAGGAATACAATAGTACCGCTTAAATCTTCAGGAACTCCCCATCTGCCGGCGGGAATTCTATCCACAATTGTTTTGCTCCTTACAGGATCATCCATCAAAGGTTTTGTGTTGGCAGTAGCAATATAACCCGGCGCAATAGCATTAATTGTAACACCTTTGGAAGCCCATTCATTTGCAAAAGACATTGCCAATTGTTTTACTCCCCCTTTGGATGCGGCATAACCCGGCACCAAAATTCCGCCTTGAAAAGAAAGTAAACTGGCAATAAAAACTATTTTTCCTTTTCCTCTTTCGGCCATTCTTTTACCAATCTCGCGCGTTAAAATAAACTGTGCCGTTAGATTAACTTCAATTACTTTATCCCAATATTCATCAGGATGTTCAGAAATCGGTTTCCTCATAATTGTTCCGGCATTGTTAACCAATATATCTATTACTGGAAAATCTTCTTTTACTGCATTAATAAATGAATATAACGCATCCCTATCCGAAAAATCACTAACATAAGAATAAAATTTCCTTCCTGTTTTTTCAATAAGGGCTTTTGTTTCCTCAAAATCGTCCTGATATGAAACTGAAATTATATCTGCACCTGCTTCCGCCAAAGCTTTGGCGTATGCCTGTCCTATGCCCTGATTTGAGCCCGTTACAATTGCAATTTTTCCATCAAGTTTAAATTTATCAAGTATCATAAATATTCCTTAAAATTATAAGTTTTAATTAAGATTAAAATCAATCGGTTCTAAATTTTTAACTAACACTTGAATTACTGCTAAAGCAATTAAATATACCGAACCGCAAATAATAAATAAAATAACATAACTACCTGTAAATTCCAATATTAATCCGGCGATGGTGGCAATCAGCATTCCGCCAATTGCACCCCCCATCCCTCCTATGCCTACAACAGAAGCAACTGCCTTGCGTGGGAACAGATCTGATACTGTTGTAAATAAATTAGCCGACCAACCCTGATGAGCTGCCGTTGCAAGACTTAACAACAAAACAACCATCCACATTTCGCTTGCCACCGATACAAAAATAATCGGCACTACACATACAGCCATAATTAACATAGTAATTTTTCTTCCTTTATTAACACTCCATCCTCTTTTAATAAAAAATGAAGATAACCAACCACCACCAATACTTCCAAAATCGGCCATTAAATAAATTATAATTAACGGAATACCAATTTTATCAAGCGTAATACCATGTTCTTTATTCAAAAATTTAGGAACCCAATAAAGATAAAACCACCAGATAGGATCAGTTAAAAATTTTGCAATTGTAAATGCCCAAGTTTGTTTGTATTTAAGTAGTTTTACCCATGGTATTTTTTCTGCTGAATCAGCAGGATCAGATTGAATATATGCAAGTTCTCCTTTTGATAATTTTTTATGATTTTCCGGTTTCTGATAAAAAAGCCACCATAAGATTATCCAGAAAAATCCTAATGCGCCGGTTGCAATAAATGCTTCCTGCCAACCATAGGTTATTGTTATCCAAGGAACAACAAGCGGTGCAACAATTGCTCCAATATTAGAACCGGAGTTAAAAATACCTGTTGCAAACGCACGTTCTTTTTTTGGAAACCATTCGGCTACTGTTTTTATTGCTGCCGGAAAGTTTCCTGCTTCACTTAATCCTAATCCAAAACGGGCTGTTGCAAATCCAATTACGCTGCTTGCGGCAGCATGAAACATTGCAGCAATAGACCAGCCAAAAATAGCAATTGTATACCCAATTTTTGTACCAATTTTATCAATTATCCCACCCATAAATAAAAGCCCTATTGCATAAGCGGCCGAAAACGCAGTTACAATATAACCGTAGTCAAGTTCACTCCACCCAATCTCTTTTTCCAAAACCGGAGCAAGAATTCCAAGCACTTGCCTATCTATATAATTTATTGTTGTTGCGAAAAATAAAAGTGCAACAATCGTCCACCTGTAATAACCTTTTTTTTGAATTTCGTTAACCGCCGCATTTTTCAAACTCATTTAATAACCTCTTTTAAATATTTACTTGGAATTTTTTAATTATTATATTGTTATTTAAGTTCTTCCATCGGAATCCAATCCATATCATCAAAAACTTGATTTTCACCACCCATAGCCCAAATAAAGGAATAATTTCTTGTTCCGGCACCGCTATGCAACGACCAGCTTGGCGATAAAACTGCTTGTTTATCTCTTAAAATAATATGTTTTGTGTTTTGTGGTTCACCAATTAAATGCACAACAAAAGCATCCTTGTCAATATTAAAATACATATAAACTTCCGAACGTCTTTGATGTGTATGAGCCGGCATTGTGTTCCAAACACTCCCTTCAGCAAGTTCGGTTAAACCCATAACCAACTGGCATGTAGGCATCAAACCGGGATGAATATATTGGTTTATTGTCCTTTTATTTGCATCTGCCAAATTGCCCAATTCTTTTTTTGTGGCTTCGGCAAAGGTTATTTGTTTATCGGGATATTCTTTATGTGCCGGATAACTTACAAAATAAAATAATGCGGGATCTTTTGCCGATTTACTTTTGAATTCAATATTTTTTTTACCTTTACCAATATACAATGCATCTTTATTTTCCATATTGTAAACTGTGCCATCTACATTTATGGAGCCACTGCTTCCGATGTTAATAATTCCTATTTCTCTTCTTTCAGAAAAATAATCTGCTGCCATTTCTTTTTTGGAAGCTGTAAGTTTTAATACTTTACCTGAAGGTACTGCCGAACCGGTAATAGAACGGTCGATATCGGAATAAACCATTGGAATTATATTTTTTTCAAAAAGAGATTCAATTAAAAACATTTCACGTAACTCGGTTGTATTTAATTTTATAAATCCTTTTTGATCTGTTGAAGAACGAACATCCATTTTTACCTCTATATAAACTTTTTCATTAAAATATTTGTATTTATTGCAGCCAATTTGTATGAAAAAACGTACCGCGTGGTTTATCAATTCTTTCATAAGTATGGGCACCAAAATAATCGCGCTGTGCTTGCAAAAGATTAGCAGGTAATCTTGGATTTCTGTAACCATCAAAATAACTTAAGGCCGTAGATAAAGCCGGTATCCATATTCCGTTATTGATTGCAGTTGATACTACACGTCTCCAAGACTCCTGAGATGATTCTATTTTTTCCTTAAAAAACGGTTCCAATAAAAGATTGGTTAAATTTATATCTTTATCAAATGCTTCTTTAATTTTGTTAAGAAATACCGATCTAATAATACAACCGCCTCGCCACATTAATGCAATACCACCATAGTTTAATTTCCACAAGTATTCTTTTGCAGCCGATTTCATCAAAACAAATCCTTGCGCGTATGAAACAATTTTAGACGCATATAATGCTTTTCCCAGATCTTCAATAAATTGTTTTTTATCTCCTTCAAACTTAGGTGTCGGCCCATGTAATATTTGGGATGCTTGAACCCTTTCTTCTTTTTGATATGAAAGTGCTCTTGCAAAAACCGACTCACTAATTAACGTTAACGGTGCGCCTAAATCAAGCGACGATAATACAGTCCATTTGCCTGTTCCTTTTTGACCGGCAGTATCTAATATACTTTCAACTATCGGTTTTCCGTCTTCCTTAAAGTTTAGAATATCCCTTGTTATTTCTATCAAATAACTTTTTAATTCCCCTTCATTCCATTTGTTGAATATTTCGGACATTTCTTCATACGATAACCCAAGCAAATCTTTCATTATTTGATACGATTCGCATATTAACTGCATATCACCGTATTCAATGCCGTTATGAACCATCTTAACAAAATGGCCTGCACCGTCTTCACCAACCCATTCGCAGCAAGGTACGCCATCATCAACCTTTGCCGATATATCTTGAAGAATTGGTTTTACATGTTTCCATGCTTCATAATTCCCCCCCGGCATTATTGATGGACCCTTTAAAGCCCCTTCTTCTCCTCCCGAAACTCCGGTTCCAATAAAAAGAAATCCCTTTTCGTCTAAATATTTTGTCCTTCTGTTTGTATCAGGGTAATAGGAATTGCCTCCATCAATTAATATATCGCCTTTTTCCAAATGCGGTATCAACTCTTCAATAACCTCATCAACAATTTTTCCGGCCGGAACCATAAATAATATTTTTCTTGGTTTTTTTAAGCCGGCGGTTAATTCTTCTAAAGAAAAAACAGCTTTAATATTTTTTCCTTCTGCTTTTTCATTTATATATTTTTCTACTGCAGGTCTGTTTTTATCAAAAACTAATACGGAATAATTTTTACTTTCAATATTTAGTGCTAAGTTTCCACCCATAACACCAATGCCTATTACAGCAATATCGGTTTGTTCCAAATTTTTCTCCTTAATAATTAAATATTAAATCTGCTTTTTGATGACCAAAGTCCTAAAGCCGGATTTGAAATATAAAAAATTTCTTCATCTGGTAAAGTATTAAAACCATCTTTTAATTTATTTGGGTCATATTTTTTTAACATTTCGGATAAAGAAGCATAACTGAAATTTACATTTTCTATCTCTTCTTTAGTAATATTTCCCGGACAATATGTAATTTTAAATCTGTTTTCGGAAGAACCATGAATTAAATGGGCAGCGGCAGCCAAATTGTTTTTAAGGTCATCATTTTGCTCCACAAATTTAAGAATTTCAGGTGTAGTTTTATAACCATATTTTCTAATAAGTAAATCTATTTCTTTATCTTCACCAAAAACGCTTAATCCCGGTGCCAGTACAATTAATTCACCACTGTCTTCTATTGCCATTCGTGTTCGATAAATGCTCTTGTTGCCCAGCCAGGTGCTCTTAAACTCCAAAGGATCAAGATATACAACTACTTTTTTTAGCGGTTTATCCAACATTATAAAATTAACCTTTAACGAAAGTTCGGCCGCCAAATTAAAACATTCTACATCGTCTCCAATAAACAATCCTCTAATAACCAGTTTGTTATTATTGTCCTTTCCTATTACCGTTAATATGTATATGATGGGCAGATGATTTGCAAAATTATCGGACGCATAATTTAACACTTTTCTTACAGGTGTATCTGCACGACCCATTATTCTTTCCATTCCATATACAGCACCTAAATAATGGCTTTTATGAATACCATCTTTACCACCAACTCCTACAAATATATTTTTGTTGTAATTTGCCATTCCAATTACTTCGTGCGGCACTACCTGTCCTACCGAAATAATTAAATCATGATTACCATGAGAAAGAAGTTTATTAACTTGCGCAGACCACGAAAAATTTAACTTTCCTTCTGTCAATTCATATATATACTCTTTTGGCACTTGACCTAAAGTTGTTAAATCTTCCTTCCAGTTGTGCACTCTGAACAAGTTTTCCGGTATATTTCCAAACATTACTTTTCTTTCAGTTTCGTTTACCGCATAATGGGTACCCACAGCAGGGAGTATGTCCGTTATTTTATCTTGATAATGTTCATACAACATTTGAGTAATAATTCCTGCCTGCGAGTGGTATCTTGTAAAATCGGGTGGAACGATTAAGATTTTTTTTCTTTCCTTTAACTTTTCAACAGCTGTTAAAAGCCCTTCTTTAAGTTGGGAAAGATTTATTTCTTCTGTTTCTGAACCTTTAGCATAATAAAGCATAATTACATTTTCCAGTTTGGATTTTCGGGCAGATAAGCTTCAAATTCCATAATTAATTCCGCTTCATAATCTCCCGAGTATGTTCCTGCAAAAAACCTATCCAAAGCTTCATCATAAAATCGTTTCCAGCTTTTTTCTTCATGTCCCGGATTTATAGGATAAAATAATACTCCATTCGATTTTGCAGCCGATTGATCTCCGGGTGCATCACCTATCATAAGTATTTTTTCGTCAGCATATTTCCCCTTTGCGGCATATTTTATATGCTCTGCTTTGGTGCCATATTCCTGTCCGGCAATTATTCTTACATAATTATCTATATTATGTTCTTCCCATTCTCTTTTTAAAGCTTCCACGGGCGTTTGCGATACTACAATTAAATCGGCGTTAGATTTCATTTTTTCAAGCGACTGTTTTACATAAGGAAAAGGGGGAATATCGAATACAATTTCGGAGATCAGTTGATTTACTTCTTTTGACCATTTTAAGGTCAATTTAACAGTCTCATCATTTGATTGTGCGGCATGTTTTTCCAATGTAGGATTACCCAATTTAGATTCAATTTTTACCCATTCGGCTATTGAAGTCATATTTACAAACCGCATATCCCGTGCTTGAACTTCAGGCCGTTTTTCTAACAATTCAAACGCCTTAAGCAAAGCCTTAAATCTGTTTACACCTCTGTTTGTTGAGTACAAATTTACAAATTCCCAAGTTTCACGCGCATATTTTGAAATTCGCTGCATGTTAAAATACTTGATAAACATTGGGCAAAAAGCTTCCTTTTGTTTTATTTCCATTGTGTCAAAAACACAGCCATCCGAATCTATTCCTATATAAAATTCTTTTTCCGGTTTTAAATTTATAAGTTGTTGTTGTAAAGCGTCATTCATGTTTATTCCTATCCGATAAATATTTCGTAGTTGTTTTGTAATTCTGTTATTCTATATATTATTTATTTTTAATTAAAGTGCAATCAAAAACAGTGCAAATATAAGTTCGCACTACAATTTAATTTCTCGGCAACACAGCCTGATTGTAGCGCGTTCCGCTTTGGCGGAAATCTCGCAGGCTTTTTATTTTACCACAAAACTCAATATGCTTCCGGTATATAGTCATTCAGTTTTTTTTCTGCAAACACCTGTTTAAATTTTGCAAATCTTTGCATACCGTTTATTACAGGAACAGAAACCCAATCCTCGCCAATTAGCGGACGCACATAGTTTACAAATTCATCGGTTACATCGTATTTGTTTTTTGTAATCCATTTGTCCGGGAAAGTTCTTTCGCTTAAAGCAACTTTTTCCAATGGCACTTTATCATATCGTACATTATAAATAAATCCGGGTTGACGTAATATTGTAGCCATCCATCCGTTACCTTCGGTTATAGCAATTTCAACGGCTTTTTGACCAACTTTATATGCCTCGTCCAAATCTATTGTTGATGCATAAATTATCGCATTTCGTTGATCAGTACCCATTACTTGGCCGCGAGCACTTCCCTTGGCTTTTAATCCTTTTTGATTTAATAAATTAACTATATTTTGATAAACGGATATTTTACTGGATCCGAACGATGTATGGCCAAATGCATCCTTAACATCACCAATATCTCCAATATCAAATCCTTCACTTATCACCACAATACACCGGCCGTCTTTTTTTAATTGATCGTTTATATTATCAGTAAGTTGTTCTGAAGTTATTTTTGATTCCGCCAAATATATTTGTAATGGCATTTCTCTATTTGGGTCAGCAAGTCTTGCTGCAGCGGGTATATAACCAATTTTGCGTCCCATTGCTTGAAGTACAAGTACAGGATCTGCGGGTGAGGAACCCATATTTTCCTCATTTGCATTTTGAACTATATGCGACCAATATCGAGCAACACTTCCGTACCCGGGAGTGTGGTCAATTAGCTTAAATTCATTATCACCAATATCATTATCAATTGTTTTAGGAACACCTGTTGCAATTAACTCAATCCCTTTTTGTTTTGCCAGTTCACTTACTTTAAAAGCTGTGTGCTGGGAATCGTTTCCACCTATATAAAAAAAATATCCAATATTATGAGCTTTAACAATTTCCATCACTCTATCAAAATCTTTAACCTGTTTATCTTTTAGTTTGTATCTGCATGTTCCAATACTTCCCGCAGCGGGAGTAGTGCGCAGCAATGCAATTTCTTCATTTGATTGAGCAGTCAAATCAAGGAGTTCTTCTTTTAACACTCCTTCAATTCCATGCCAGCCCGCATAAATCTTCCCGAATTTATCGGGGAACATTTTGCATGTTTCTATAATTCCTCTTAAAGAATTATTAATTACTGCCGATGGTCCACCAGATTGTGCTACTATAACATTTTGTATCATTCTAAAATCCTTAATAATTTTTTAAGTTATTATTTGAAAATGTATTCCGCAATAGCGAAAAACCCGCAAGCCTTTTAATTTTTAGCCCTTTTATTTGAATTATTGAGCTAGCGAACTAAAGTTCTCTCTTCAATTTAAATTTCACGCTTAACAGCCTAATTGTAGCGCGAGATTTATCTCGCAAGCTTTTGGTTTTTAGACTTTTAAGCCAGCGAACTGAAGTTCGCTCTACAATTTAACAATATTACAAAAAAGTCCCTATTTTTATTAACTTTAAACACCACTATAAGCATTAAAACCACCATCAACCGGAATTATTACTCCTGACACAAATTTAGACATATCGGAAATTAGATATAACAAAGTCCCTACTAATTCGTCCGGTGTTCCAAATCTTCCGGCTGGTGTATTGGCCAATATTTTTTCGCCGCGCGGTGTAAGATTGCCCGTAGTTTCATCTATTAATAAAAACCTGTTTTGATCTGTCAAAAAGAATCCCGGAGCAATTGCATTAACACGTACATTTACTTTAGAAAAGTGCACGGCAAGCCATTCCGTTAAATTATTAATTCCGGCTTTAGCTGCCGAATATGCGGGAATTTTTGTTAAAGGTCTAAATCCATTCATTGAAGCAATATTGATAATACTGCCACCATTAATAATTAAATCTTCCGAATAAACCATAGTTGGTAAAACCGTACCAATTAAATTTAAATCGAATACTCTCTTAAAACCTTCAATATCTAAACCTAAAAAGGTTTTTGATAAATCATCAACATTATCGTTTGTAATAAATTCGTCTTTTGTTGTTGCAAGTGGCGAATTTCCACCGGCACCATTTATTAAAACATCTATCTTACCCAAACGATTATTAATTTCTTTTTTACTTTCAATTAATATGTTTTTATCAAGCACGTTGGCTACAACAGCAATTGCGCCCGAGTTTGTTTTACTGTTTATTAAATTTACTACTTCCATAGCTTTTTGTTCATTAAAATCTACTATTGCAACTTTTGCACCAGCTTCTGCCAAACCTAAACCCAGGGCAGTTCCAATAATACCGCCGCCACCGGTTATTACACATACTTTATCTTTTATTCCGGAAATTTGCATATTCATTTTTTCCTCTATTTTATAATTGCTTCGTTAATGCTTTTCATTATTAATAAAGCATTTTCGGTAAGTTTTGTATAATTTTCTTCTTTAATTGCTTTATTATCTAACAATGCCGATCCAAGTCCAACAGCACAAGCCCCGGCTTTAACCCATTCACCCGCATTGGTTAAAGTAACCCCACCGGTTGGCATAAGTTTTAAAAATGGCATTGGTGCTAAAACAGCCTTAAAAAATTGCATCCCAACAACATCCGCGGGAAATACTTTTATTATATCAGCACCCATTTCATAAGCTGTGTAAATTTCGGTTGGAGTAAAACATCCCGACATTACAGGCACATCAAACTTTTGAGCTGTTTCAACAATTTCTTTTTTTAGTATTGGACTTACAACAAATTTTGCCCCTGCTTTTATTGCGTCTTCAGCAGTCGATTTATTTAATACGGAGCCTACTCCAATAATAACTTTTTCACCTAATTCATCACTCATCTTTTCTATTAGCAAACAGGCATTTGGCACACTCATTGTAATTTCTATTACTGTAATTCCGCCGGCACTAATAGATTCAATAACTTTTTTAAGTTTTTCCGTTTCTTTTACTCTTAAAACAGCAACTGCTTTTCTATTAATTATTTCATTCAACAACAATTGTTTATTCATATTAATTAAATGGATCCATGTGTTTTAAGAAATGTTTTTCAATTATTTCATAATGAAGTTCTTCATTATTTTCAATATGTTCCAAAATGCGGGTTTTGAATATATATTCCCCGTCAGTGTTTTTATCCGTAAGTATTCTTCCAAAAGTAACATGAAGAACTTGTCTAACATTATCATCATTAAATAAGTTAACCAATTCTTTATCGGTGTATTCAAATACCGGTTTAATTAAATTTATATCAGCCGAAACATGATACGATTTTTTTTCGTTTTCGTATAATTTTGTACAATAATCTAATATTTCCCTAAAAAATACAGGGTTAATTATGGCAATTACTTTTAAAGCTTCAAGATAACTTGTTCCTGCCGTTTTAATATGTGTATATCCGTCTTTAAGTTCACCAATAACTTTATAAACGCTAAACTTATCACTGCCCGAATGTAAACTTATTTTGTAATCACCAAAATATTTTGTTATTGCTATATGTTTAATATATTCGGTTTTAAATAAATCCAAGTCGCCTTTATAATCAATTCCTTTTTCAAAATCGCCAACAAATCTTGGTGCAAGTCCAATATACTTTACTCCCAGTCTGTTTAATTCTTTTGCAAAAAAGAAATGTTCAAAAGGAGTTGTTACCGATTCAGTTTCATCTACCGATACTTCAACCTCAAAATCATAACCCGGATAATTATTTACCAAATGGTCATACATCTTTTTAATATGGGCTATAGAATTTCCGTATTTTACAACAGCGCGTTTTAATGTTAGTTTATCTGCTGTAATGTTTAGTCCTAACGGCAAAATAAACGTCTTGTCTTCAAATTCTTGGCTGGTTTTTATAAAATCCGTTTTTAGTCCTTCCCAATTAATATTGATAATTTGTTTATCCAATTCCGTTTCATCTATAACATCAGCTTCATTATAAACATATTCACTTGGATCAAAAGTAAATAACCGAAAACCATTTTCCACCATTAAATCAATGTCTTGTGTAGTTTTTAGATGATCGGCATCTGCTCCAAATCCGCTTTCCAATCCTTCCTGAAATACTGCCCAAACAGAAGCATCCATTACTTCGGCCGGAGTACGATTAGTGCGTGCTAATTCGCGTATGGATTGTTGAGATAAAATCGGAATAAATTTAGTTTGTATCACTGCACGTATATGTGCCGGATTTGCCAAACCTAATCTATCACCAAATCCAAATGAATTTTCAAGCCCTACTGTTTTTGCATTAGTAAACGGAAATATTTTTTGAATAACTTTTCTATTATAATTGCTTAAATTACATTTTTTTATTATTTCATTATCACCGTTTTCAGGTTGTATTATTTCCCCGTCAAATTTTTGTGATATTTGGTTATTATTTGTATTGTAACAAAGATAAAGAAATTTGTTTTTGTGGTTAACTCCAATAAAAAATATTACTTCATCAATTTGTTTAATCGATTTTGGATATAGTTTTATTTCGTCTTTTTCAAATACCAAAGCACTTACAAGTTTGTTATTTTTGTTGCTTAAGGAAAGCAGCCATTCTTTAATTTTTGTAGTTTTCATAATGTTCTGTATTGTTATAATTTATATGCTTTTTTTACTAAATTGTATGTTAAATCTTTTGCTATTACCAAAGCTTCATCTAGGCTTATAATATGCTTTGAAACCAATTCGCCCAAATAATTTGAATCCATTCGTCTCGCTAAATCGTGCCTTGCCGGAATTGAAATAAAAGCTCTTGTATCGTCATTAAATCCAACAGTGTTATAAAATCCGGCGGTTTCCGTTACCATTCTTCTGTATCTTGTCATTCCTTCAATACTATCATGAAACCACCATGGCGGGCCTAATTTTATTGCGGGATAATGTCCGGCTAAAGGGGCTAATTCGCGCGAGTAAGTTGTTTCATCAAGCGTAAACAAAATGATTGTTAAATTTTTAACATTTCCATATTTGTTTAATAACTCTTTTAAATTTAACGTGTATTCACTTTGGAATGGAATATCACATCCCGTATCTAAGCCAAACCTATTAAATATAAAATCATTGTGGTTTCTATAAGCTCCTGCATGAATCTGCATTGTTAAATTGTCTTCGCTGCTCATTCGTGCCATTTCCATAATCATATGTGCTGTAAACTGCTTAGCATCTTTTTCGTCAGCTTTACCCTTAAGTCCACGTTCAAAAATTGCCTGTGCTTCATACGATAACAATTCATGTGTGTATGGCAATAATATCCCATGATCTGTTGATGTTGCACCCATTTGTTTAAAATATGCTCTTCTTTCCTCTAACGCTTTTATAAAATCGGCGTAATTATTTATTTCATATCCTACCGATTTTTCAAGTGCTGTCAAATTTTCATCCCATTTTTTATTGGATAAGTCTGTAACTCCATCAGGTCTAAAACAGGGAACAATTTTTTTATTCCAACCGGAATCTTTTAAAAATTGATGATTATTTAGTGAATCACTTGCAGAATCTGTACTTGTTAATACTTCAATATTAAATTTTTCAAACAGACTTCTGGGTAAAAACTCTTTTTGTTTAATCTTCTCTTCAAGTTCATCATATATTTTTTGAGCATTATTACTGTTAAGTTTTTCCACAACACCAAATACTTTATTAAATTCGTAGGATAACCATATTCCGCTGGGGGTTCCATTAAACAAATAATAATTATCAGCAAATATCTGCCATATTTTTCTTGTATCCGTTTCTACTTCGGTGCCGTCTAAAGTTGGAATTCCAAGAGATTCCATCGAAATACCCTGCGAATATAGCATTCTATAAACATAATGGTCGGGAGTTAAAAATAATTTTGCCGGATTTGGGAAAGGTTTGTTATCCACAAACATGCTTATATCAACATGTCCATGTGGACTAACGATAGGCATATCTTTAATAGAGTTATATATCTCAAGAGCAAAGGTCCTAATTGTACTATTAGGACTCAAAAACCTATTTTCATTTAAATTATATTTTTCCATAATAAATCCATTAGTTAAATTTTATAATAATTGGGTTTTCCAATAGTTTTACGGTTTCATCAAGATAATTTATAAATTCTTGCAATGTTTTAATTCCATCTTTTTCTTGTTCCCAAGCCGCACAAAAATAATATTTCACATTTCCATTTTCAGGTTTCAGTTTTATTACATAACTAAGCGAATCTTCAATTTCTTCAACAAATTCCTTTGTATTGTATATTACCGCAATTCCAAGCTTGTCATTTTCATCAACCAAAGTTTGTTTACCATAAAGGGCTAAATATTTCCAATTGCCGTCTGTTTTACTTTTAAATACTTCTGTATTGTTATGTTTTGCCAAACCGGTTACAATGTTTCCTGCATTATTGTTTATGCTTAAATTTACTTGTGTAAGTCTGCTTCCGGCGGATATAGATATTTTTGATTCCAGATTATATTTTTTGTCGTTTACCTGCCAGCCATAATAATCTGTTTTTATTTCTGCTTTAACCGGACCTGTATATGGTATTTCGCAATAAACGCTATCGGTTTTTGAAACCATATTAACTTTATTTTGATCCCACATTCCAAAGGAACCTATCCCAAATGTATTCCCCACTTTAAATATATCCATTCCCCATTCCTGCATACTGTGGTAAGAATCATCTTTTGCAACAGTATCATGAGTACCAACATTTTCAAGCAATAATTCATTTATTTTTTTACCGTAAATATCGGTTGAATTTCTCCAATCCAAATAAAATCTATATCCCACTTTTTCCGATTCCCAACCCGGACCTTCATATTTGAATAATGCATCATGATCCGTATGAATGGAGGGGACTTTAATTTTATTAACTTTTTTAAATTCATCTCCTCTAAATCTTTTATCATAATATATATTACCCGGTTTCATAGATAACTCGGCATAAGTTCTTTGTTTAAATATTTGCACGGGATTTTCTTTTTCGTAAATAAATTTTACGCTTTTTTCTTCATTTGGTGTAAAGTTAACTGTAAAACAAAGAGAATATTCTTTCTCTGTTTTTATTATTTGGAAAGCCTGTTTTTCTTCGCATAATAAAACTTCAAAATTTGTTTCAGTTAATGTTGGATACTGTTTTTTTAATGTTTCAAAATTTGCTTCAACTAAATAATCCGTTAAAGTTAATTCTGTTGGATTTTTTAATTCGATATTAAAGGATTTTTCATTTTGTGCGTGTACATTTGTAGCAATAACTACTAGCACAACAAATAAGATAATGTAGTTTTTCATGATAGTATTTTTAATTTTAGTTTAATGTTAAAAAGAAAAAGAAGTAATGTAAATATTGAAAAAGTCTCTTTTAATCAGAACCAAGTTCTAAATTTAGATTTGTTTTAATACTAGTAAATTATACCCTCTTTTAAATAAGAGGGTATAAAAGGGAAACGTTCCCTTAGGAGTTATATGGCAATACTTAATTTAATATTTGTTTTAAATAAGCTTTTATATTTGTTAAGTCCTCTTTAGGATTCCATAGACCCTTAAATGTCCACAAAGGAGTAATTTCTTCCGGTTTAATAGTTTCAAGATTATTTTTATACCACAAGTATTCAACACCATCTTTTTTACAATTATAAAAATAAACTCTGTCTTCGCCCCATTTTAATATTCTTGGCGGTTTTGAAGGAGCAAAAAATATTTTTTTATCTTTCATTCTTTCAGAGAACTTACAATCTATCAAATAAAACTGTGCATCCCAATGAAACCTGCCCAATGGAAAATCTACTATGCCATCAAAGCTGCAATTTTTTATAACAAATTTATGATCAATATTTTTACTTCCGTCATGCCATATTGATGCTGTAAAATTGTGTCCATAAAAAGCACTATTCTCTATAAAACAAAATCCTCTCGGGCAAACATAATCAACCCAGCCTTCAAAATAACAGTTGTTATGATAATACATTCCGTCATTGTTGTTCCATAACGAAAGAGCATCCCCGCCATCAGAAATAATAGCACATTCATCAATAATAATTTTCGTTGTACCTTCAAACGAACGTATTGTAAATGCATGATCATGGTCATTGAATAAATTACCGTAATTGTTATGTGCTGTTAAAGATATAAATGTTATATTTTTACAATTGTTTTTAATATTAATTACCGCCGAACCGTAATCTTCGTCGTTATGTTCAGCTTTCCAATTTCGCCGTAATTCAGCATATTCAATTATTGTTTTTTCTCTGCTTTGGCCAACTAAAACCAAATTGCTTTTTTCTATATATATTTTTTCATTATAAAGTCCGTTTTTAATATAAACGTAAAACAATTCGACATTATTTTCAGGGATGGAATTTAATGCATCCTGTATTGTAAAAAAATTACCGCTGCTATCTTTTGCTACAACGGCATAATTAGCAGCATTTATATAATTTGTAATTATAAAAAGTATAATTGCTAATATTTTGATTTGTTTGAGTAGTGAAGTTCTCATTTTTTTAACGCTGTTTTAATAAAAAATGTATTAGTGACACATTTTTCTAAAAGGATTTTGTGGTTTGTTTACTGCCTATTATTACTATTATAAATATTTTACTCTTTTAATCCCGAAGGGATGTAATGACTGTTGAGATGTAATTATTGTAGGGGAATATAAAATTTAAGCAACAATAGCAGAGCTTACCAATTTTCTGCCATTTAATAATAATTTTGTTTTTAATTCAATGTTTTTTTCTATTAATTCTTCCGGTTCATTCATCAATTTGAATAACAAATTTACTGCCTGCCTCCCTAATTCTTCGGACGGTTGACTTACAAAATCGAATACCGACGGGGCCATATATTTGTAAATATTGTTTCCAAAACACATAACATTTACATCAGCCGGAATTTTAATCCCAATTTCCGATGCGGCTTCATACAAACCAAGTGCTACAGGATAAGTTGCCGCAAGTATTGCTTCCGGCATTTCTCCGCTTTCTATCATTTTTTTAAATCCTTTATAACCATCAGTTTCGCCAAAACCGCCTTTAATAATCCATTTTTCATTTACAGGTACATTATATTTATTCATTGCTTCGTAAAAACCTTCTGTTCGTGCCCTGCCAATATTAATATAATCATACCCCCCCATCAAACCAATTTTTCTATACCCTTTTTGAATAAAGTGCTCAACAGCAGCAAAGGCACCCCCTTTATCATCAACGGTTACACTTGGTACGTTGGGAATATTTGGAATTCGATCAATAAACACAATAGGAATATTCATTTTAATTACACGTTCAAAAACAGAAATATCTTGGGTTTTTTCAGTAATTGAAATAATTAAACCATCAACACGCATTGAAATTAATGATTCGATATGCTGCTTTTCTCTTTCGGCGGATTCTTGCGAAACCATTATTACACTTTCATAATTTTTTTCAATTGCAGTATCGTAGATTGCTTCAATAATAGAACTAAAAAAGAAATGTGCTATTTTTGGTACAACAAGTCCTAATATATTAGACCTTCTTGAAGACAAGTTTCTTGCCATCATATTTGGCCTGTATCCCATATTTTCTGCAAGTTTTTTTACTTTAATTTTCATTTCATCGGAAATATCGGAATGATCTCTTAAAGCTTTAGATATAGTAACCTTTGAAACTCCTAGTATTTTAGCCAAATCTTCTAACTTTGTTGGCTTTATTCTCTTTTCTGTCATTCACGTTCTCAAATAAATATTTTATTAACAGTTGTAATAATACAAAAAATTAATGTGAATTTCCTTTATTTAGTTCATTTGCAGCTAATATTAACACGCCATATCCTTTAAAATCATTTTCCCGTTTTGGTTCGCTTATATAATAGTCAAAACTTCCGTCTCTATAAGGGTTTCCTCCTAAACCGCCAACAGAACAAATGTTTGTTAAATACATTTTACCGTCTGTATCTAGTCTCATAAATTTTTGTGTCAATTTATCAAACGATTCTTTTGCAATTGCAAAATACGACTTATCTAATAATCCGGTATTATATCCTTTTGCAAAAGAATATATAAACATTAAAGATGATGAGGTTTCTATATAATTGCCTTGTTTATCTCCTTTATCAACAACTTGATACCATAGTTTTGTATTTTCATCACGATACTTAAGCAAAGACAAAGCTAAATTTTTATAAATACTTAATAATTTAACTCTAGCCGGATGATCCTTAGGGAATGTCTGCAATACGTCTGCTAAAGACATAATAAACCAACCAAGCGATCTTCCCCAAATATTAGGTGAAGTTCCTTTTATGGAATCAGCCCATTTTTGTTTTTTGCTTTCATCCCAGCCATGAAAATATAACCCCGTATTAGAATCGTATAAATTTTGGTGTATCATCAAATACTGAAATGCAATATCATTATAATTTTTAGGTTCATTAAACATAACCGAATATTCGGTATAAAAAGGTTCGGCCATATATAAGCCATCTAGCCACATTTGATTTGGATAAATCTTTTTATGCCAAAATCCATTACTGCTTGTCCTTGGATGTAATTGTAGTTGTTTTAATAAAGTATCGGCCGCTTTTTTATATTTTTCGTTTTTTGTTTCTTCATATAAATGTAATAACACTCTTCCCGGTGCAATGTTATCCAAATTAAAACTATCCATATTATATGTTTTAATAGTTCCGTCTTCCAAAACATAATAATCAATATTCTTTTTTATATAATCAAAATATTCTTTTTTATTAGTTGTTTTCCAAACCTGATAAATCGATTCTAAAATTAAACCTTGTTCATAATTCCATTTGTAACTTTTTAATTCATTTTTATAGGCAACTGTATCAGGATATAATGATATAAAATTATTAACAATTTTTTCGTTAGAAAAATCTGTATCTGATATTAAGGTTTTGCTCGAAGAGCAATTAAGTATCAATATTAATGATAATGTAAAGCTTAATTTAATGTAAATATTCTGTTTGTCTTTTTTCATTATTCAAATAAAATTTATTTTATTAGTTTTCCGTTAATTAATGTATTTTCAAAAATCGGATTATCCACGTTTTCCAAAACATCTTCGTTTTTTACTGCACTAAACTGTGAGTTTTTTATTACAAGTCCTGTTACTTTTGATCTTTCATAAGCTCTAATCCATAAAGCATAATTACTTTTTAATGAAGTAATGTTGTCAAGAACAATATTATTAATTATAGGTGTAAACTTCCCTGCATCTCCCTCTTCGTAAAAACAATCTATTTTTAATACGGCTTCACTTACTTCTCCAACAGTCAAGTTGCGGATAAAAATGTTTTCAATTAACCCGCCTCTAATAGAATTAGTTTTTATTCTTATTGCCCTGTCCAAATTTGGGCTACTCATTGTACAGTTTTCGGCAAATACATTTTTTACACCACCGGATATTTCACTTCCAATAACAACACCGCCGTGTCCGTCTTCCATTGTGCAATTTTGTATAATAATATTTTCGCATGGTACATTAATTCTGCGCCCATCGTTATTCCTTCCCGATTTAATTGCAATACAATCATCTCCGGTTTTAAAAAAGCAGTCCTTAATTAATACATCCTTACAGCTTTCAGGATCACATCCGTCATTATTGGGGCCAAGTCCTTCAATTTTAACTCCAATAACAGAAACGTTTGAACACAAAACAGGATTGATAAACCACATTGGGGAATTAATTAATTTAACACCTTGTATTAAAATATTTTTTGAATTATAAAATTGTATAAAATTAGGACGTAAATAATATCTATCTCCCATTATTCGTTCCTCTGCGGGAATATTATTTTCAGCCATATCAAATATTGTATTTCTGCCCATTTTTTGATTAGGACCGCCTTCTTCCCACCCGTCTTCTTTATTTCCTTTCCAGCTCCACCAATTTGTGTTGCTGCCCTGTCCATCCAAAATACCACTTCCTGTAACTGCTATATTTTCTTCACTGTTAGAATATATTAATGCCGAATAATTCATACACTCAATTCCTTCCCATCTGCTTAAAACCAAAGGCAAATATTTACTTTTCTCACTTGAAAATTTTACAATTGCATTTTCAGAAACAAATAAATTTACATTACTTTTTAAATAAATGGCTCCGGTTAAAAAAGTGCCTTCCGGTACCAGTACTTTCCCGCCGCCGTTTTTTGAACATTCTTCTATTGCTTTTTTAAATGCTTCAGTACAATCGTAAGTTCCGTTGCCAACTGCCCCAAACATAGTTATATTATAAACCTTATCCAAAAAAACAGGTGCCTCAATTCTTTTTATTATTTCATTTATCTTTAACCAATTACAATCTGCTTTTTCATTTTTACTGCCTAAGCAGATAAAAACCAACGATATAAACAAAATATAATTTTTAATTAAATCGAATAATTTTTTCATTAGTTATTTTTGTAAAACCAGTTTAATTGTTTTAAATTTATTTTCAAATTCTAATTTAGCAAAATAAATGCCGCTGGAAAGATAATTACCATTATCATCTTTAGCAACCCAATTTATTTCATAATATCCTTTTGAATAGACATTGTTAATAAGCTCTGCCACCTTTTTACCAAGTATATCAAATATTGCTAAAATCACATTCCCTGTTGAATGCACATAAAAACCAATTTGTGTATTTGGATTAAACGGATTAGGATAACTTTGAAGTAACTTAAACGAATTGCTAATAATATCATTATTGCCGACACTCACAACCCCATCAGTTTCATAAGCTCCCAAATCGGGTGCTGAATCATTATATGGCAACCCAACAGGCACACCCGCATCTATTAAAGGACTTCCCTGCCTCAATCTCAAAAATTCCGTTTCGGGAATTGTGCCGTCTTCGTTACGTTTAGTGGTAATATTACTTGTATCAATACTTAAAAAATCAGCCTCTGTAACCGTAAATCCAATCCAGCTATTTGCCTCTGTAATTGAAGAACCAACAATAACATTATCGCCCAAATATGAAATATTATTTTTTAATATGTGGTTTCCTGAATCAGGAGCAAATGGGAACGAATAATTTTTTGCTTCGTTTCTGAATGCCGTATTATTATAAACTGTAATACCGGCTGTATTATTATTCTGATCAAAGCCTTTGGCTTTATTATCAAAAGCAATACAATTGGTTATTACATGTGCTCCGGCAACATAATTACCACCAAGCTTAAAACCGTTTCCATCACCCTGAAAGTTTAATATTCCCCAAGTGTTATATCCGTTTCTAAAAGCCGAACAATTTTTAAGTACTACTGTATCATCAGCTTCATACATATCCCAGCCGTCATCGGAATTTGCCCAAGCTCTGCAGCCTATAAACGTATTACCCGGCCCAATATCTAACTTTGGTGCAAAGCCATCTGCGTTTTCGCCTAAAGTTAATGAATCATAATTTTTGTATGAATCGCAATTGATAATATAATTATTGCTTCCACCGCCGCTAATTTGTAAACCGGTATCACAACAGTCATGTATTATACATTTTTCTACAGTATTATTACTTCCGGTTATATATATACCGTTATCTTTTGAAGATCGAATTTCAATTCCTTTTATATGCCAATAATCTTTTGAAATATATAAACCTCTGGAAGAGGTAGATACAGGTTGTTCAACAAAATCAATTATTGGAGTTTCATTTTGATATGCCCATAATTTAATAGGCTTATCCTGTAAACCGCTTTTGGTAGTTTTTATAGTAATTGAGTAATTATAAATTCCGCCTCTCAAATAAATAACCGTATCGGGTAATGCCAAGGTCATTGCTTTGGTTATAGTTTTTAGCGGAAAATTTATATTTCCCACATTATTATCATCTCCGTCAGGGGCAACAAAAATCTGTGCATTCAACAAAGACGCAAATAATATAAAAATTATCAATATTTTTTCTTTTGTCATATTATTTACTAACCGAGAGGCTGTTTTTTTCAGCCTCTCCGGTTTAGCATCTATTTTACTTTAACAACATCATTTTTTTAGTTGAAACATTATTACCGCTTTCTAATTTATAGAAATAAACTCCTGATGATAATTTAGAGGCGTCAAAACTAAATTCATATTTTCCCGATTTTAAATCTTTATTTACTAATGTTGCCACTTTTTGACCAATTACATTATAAACTTCTAAGGTTGTTAATCCGGCTTCTTTTAGGTCAAAAGTAATTTTTGTTGAAGGGTTAAAAGGATTAGGATAATTTTGTTGTAATGAAAAAGAGGTAGGAATTTCGCCGCCAACAAGTTCCTTTACATCCGTTAACCATATTTCCCATTCAGCTTTTTTGCTTGGGAACCAATTTAAATCTCCTACAGGAAATCCACCGGCAGAACCTGTATAAGCTCCTACAGTTGTTGGATAAGCGCAATTTAATGTATCACTAAAATATATCCAATCTCTTCTGTCATAATCATGTAGTTTTCTGTTAAAATTGGTTGTTGCTTTTGATTTTCCGGCACCGCCTTGAGCTACGGGTCTTCTGTACCAATCCATCATTTTGGTCATTAACTTCGGAATATTGTTTAATAATATTGCTTGTTTTGTAAATGCAGAAACAGAATCAGGCCCTAATCTACTGTTTAAATGCCACGATAAAGGTGAACCTTCTCCGGTTACTCCGGCAGCTAAATTTCTAGCATAAAATGCAGCTCCTGAATCTGAAATTGAATAGTAATTTTTCGAAATATCAAATTCCGTAGTGTCATTGTTTACAGAAAAAATCCACGACATTCTTCTTTTTCCAAGAAAATCGGTTTCACCGCTTTCATTAAATTCTGCTTGTCTTACATAGTCAGTATCATTCCCTAACGAAAAAGGATCAATAAATAAATTATTTGTAATGTTAATATTATTGCCCACCTTTCCAAGTACTAAAGTGCCATGATACGACATGCTGTTTACAATTGTATTATGATCAAAATTCAAGTAATTAATAGAAGCCGTACTATTAAAATGTCTTATAATTCTATCTTGTGCATTTACAAATGTATTATTCAAAAAGATTAAAGTATCTATAGAACCGGCTCTTAAATCGATTGCTTTACCGGCGCCTAAATTTGATGTTCCTAAATATCCCATATTTGCAAATATTGTATTTGTAACTTTAATATATCTTTGAGCTTGGTCTGTTCTCATGTGGTTGCCGTTGCTATTACTCAATATACAGTCATCAATAATAATGTCAAAGCCGGGTTGATTTGTTCCTATAAGCTGTCCCTGCATAAGAGCATATGACGAAGTATCAGGTTCTAATATTCCGGTAATTACCACACTTTTTAAATTTAGATCTTCTGCAACACGTACAAAAGCGGCCGGGTTATTACTTGTAGTTGTATTTTTTACTAAATAAATAACCGGTCTTCTTCCTGTTCCGTCAGAAGCTTTAATATTTAAAGGCCAGCCGGAATTACGCATTTGTGTATTTACAAAATAAACACCATTACGCTGTAAAACATAAACTCTGTTCATATCATTACGCGCACCGGTTGCTGTTGTATCTCCTGCAATTACATCATTAAGATAATTTGATCCATTCCATGGGGGAACAGATAATTCGCTTTGGCTGAATGCAGCTGCCGGAAGGAAAAGAAAAAGAATAAGAAAAAAAGCTATTGTTTGTTGTTTTTTCATAGTGCTCTCCGTTAATAAATTAGTTTAATGTTGATTTATTTTTTTTGACATGACCTTAATTGCCAAATTATAGTGTTACTCTTAACCCTAAATCTGCCGTAAAATCGTATTTTTCTTTTGTATTGGCAAGTTCCCAATTGTGTATTCTGTTGGCTGTATATGTAGATTCAACAACGTCGGTGATATTGTTAAAATTGAAAAAGATTGAAAGGTTATCGTTAAATTTATATTTTAATGCCAAATCCCATCTTGTAAAACTGCCGTTAATTGCATCCGATTCACCATCACCCGAAAAACTTCTGTTGTATCTTCCTTGATAAAAAACGGATATCCTTCCCGAAAAACCGCTATAATCATATCCTACAGATAAGTTGCCAAAAAATTCCGGCTGGCCTTCAAGTTTATTTTTAGTATCTTTTAATTCAATTTTTGATTTATCCTGATATACCCAATAACCGGGCCACAATTCAATAGAATCCGTCCATGCAACTGTATTTGAAGAGATTGTATATGTTTCCGAACGTACCCATGAAAAGTTATAACCAACCACAATATATTGTAAATAACCGGGTAAAAAGTGCAGACTGGTTTGCTGCTCTATTTCAAAACCCCATACTTTAGTTGGTTTTTTTGAATTATATGGATATGTTAAATCATAATTTTGTGAAGTAGCAAACGGACTTTTCCATTTTACCCCTAATTCATTCAGTATATCGGTATTATCTACTCTTAAATCATTTAACACATGGTACATATCTTTTATTTCTTTATAAAATGCCGAAACCGCAATTAATCCAATTGTATTATTAAAAAACGAAGTATTTATTTCGTAATTCCATGCTTTTGCTGTTTTTAAATCCGGATTTCCGATTGCCAAAGTTGTGTAACCGCCACCGTCTCGGGCAACATAATATTCAAGCCTGTGGTTAAAATCGGGTCTTGCTAATGCTTTATATACGGCAAATCGAACATTAATGTAATCTAAAGGTCTATAAGTTAAATGAAAGTTTGGTAATAATACAGTTTCTTGATATGTTGAAGATGTGTCTTTTACTGTACCGCTTGGCGTTGGAAAACCTGTTAATTTACCTGGAGTGAATTTTGAACGATATTCGTTACTTTCATGTTCAACACGTAAACCGGCAATTAACGTAATATCTTTGCCGTAATTAAATGTGTTCATTATATATCCGGCCAATACATTTTCATTTATATCATAATAATCGGCCTTAACTTCTATATTTTCCGAATATTCTTTGCTTGTGCCATTTGCATTTGCAGATCCGTTTTTATTTAAGGAATACCAATCTCTTAAAGCATTTCTATTAATTATTGGATTTAAATAATACAAATCGTCAAATGTATATCTATTATCCGGAATTGAATTTAAAAAGTTTGTTGAAATAATTGCATTGTTTTGCACAATTAAGTTTTCAAATCTTGTGCCGGCAAAATTTTTAGTAACAACCGAACCATCTGCCAAAACAGTATATTTATGATATCCATACAAATAATAAGCTGCTGCCAATTCACTGCTTTCTTTATATCTGGTTTTTGCTCTGTATTTTGCTCCCGGTTTTATTTCCCAGCTTAAAACATCACCAATAGGTATTTTTCTCGAAATATCAAAAAAACCGGTTTTTTCTTTATCTACATTTTTTTGGTGTCTGTAATAACTCCAATTCAAAAAAGCCTTTTGATAATTATTTAATGCATAAGGAATTAAAACCTCCGGGTCTCCTTTTTTAACATCATCAGGAATAACTTTCATTTTAGAAATAGGATTTCCGTTTGCATCCAAACTTGAGGGTTCTACAAAATCCATATAATAATCATATGGTGTTTCGGAATTTGATTGGGCATAAGAAGCCCCCCAAATTATATCAAATCCATACAGATGATTTTCCCCTCTTAATGAACTGTTAAATGTTTTTACTTCCTGTTCTCTATCTCGTGCAGTATATAATAAATCGGTGTTGCCGGTAGGATAATTCCTTGAATATGTAATATAATTACGGGATGTTGAGTTAAATATCGTGTTAAATCGTATTGATCCATTATCGGGCGTAATATAATCGAACAATAAACTAACACCTCCTCTTTTTCTTATTTCTTTAGTATATTCAACAGTAAAATCTGTTAATTCATAATCGTTTACATTATTGGCGGCGTCACCATAATCTACATTTACTCTTTCATTGCTTCTATCTTTTTTTTCTATATTACCTAAAACCTGCACTCCTAATAAATCACTAAAAAATCTCTCTCCGTATCTTAAATTAAAATCATATTGATTATATGTTTGATTCATATTGTTATACGATCCTTTTGCATCAACCCTAAGCAGCCTTTCAGAAGGAGCAATTCGTGTTACCAAATTTACACTCCCTGCAATTGCATCAGCATCTTTATCCGGAGTAATTGCTTTATAAAGTTCTATGCCCGAAAGTGAACCTTGAGAGATTGTACTTAAATCAATCCCTCTCGAATCAGCATCGGTTGGGGCAAGACGCATACCATCAACGGTTACTGTTCCAAACTTATCGCTTAACCCTCTTAAGGTTATTTTATCGGCTTCACCACCCGAACGGCTTATTGATACACCGGGCATACGTCCAATTACTTCAGCAGCATTTGCGTCAGGAAGCTCTTGAATTTTTTCTTCCGATACTATATTTACAATTGTATTGGATGTTATTTGTTGGTTGATAGCAGATACTTGTCCTTTTTGTTGACCCGTTATTAATACTTCTTCTCCAACAACAACATCAGGCATTAAAGAAATATTCAACCTTACGGTTTTATTTGCACCAATATTAAGTTCAATGTCTTTCGTTTTATAACCAAGATATGATATACGAACATTATACTTGCCATCATGTATAGACCGTATTACATATTCGCCCTCTATATTTGATGCAGCCCCAAGAGATGTGCCGACTAAAAATATGTTTGCACCTACCAATTTATCTCCTGATAACGAATCAGTTACCAAACCTCGCAAACTATTTTGTGCAAACGTATTTATGCTTAATAATAAAACAATTAGTGCAGTAATTTTTATTGTAGATAATATCTTCATGCTGCTGCTCCTTTAAACTTAAAACAAATTATTAATTTTGTCGCCAATACTAGAGAACTAATTTTCCCGTAAGACATTTTGATGTTGTAAAGATAATAAAAACATAGTTTTTTTTATTGCTTAATATTCTAAAATCTTTCCCATATATTTAAATACAGCTCCGCCATGTAAGTCACATGGCTTTTTACTTAAACGATAAAGTAAACGTATAAGCTGTTTTAATTTTGGTAAATTATTTTTAAAAGTCAAGGATTTTTTTTATTTACAACTGCTAAATTTCCCTTTTTTTTTGTTTTTTTTAATAATTTTTGCAGATTTTTTTGGAAAAAGCAACTTTTATTTAATTTTGAAATTTAGCAGCACAAATGAAGATTATTATTCAGGGATAATAGCATATTTTGTCCGATTTTTACAAACAACCGGTAAAATACCTGTAACATGTTATAATTTAAATTGTTCCGGTGATTTTAAGTGTGGAATTAATTATTTTGCAAACGTGGGTAATATTTTAAATTTGTGTACCTTATTACCCAACTAAACAAATTAATCCTGTTTTTTTTGATATGCAAATAATTCTAAGAGGGGATTTATAAGTGCATAACACGTTTTATTAGAAGCTGTTACGAAACTTATTTGTATGCAAAATTGTAATATTGTAATTATTTTAAAACTTAATTGGATATTTTAACCTGTTTTAACCAAGCCGAATAATTGTCTAAAACTGTCTGCGGATCATAAACATACCATGCATAACCCGCCCTTCGTTCTCTATCAACTTTTTCAAAAGAATCAACTGCAACTCCATCTCTATTGCAAAACAGAGGCTTTAAAGTCTGCAAATCGTAATATCGCGCCCAAATAACAGGAGCATTGTTGTCTTTTACAATAATTCTATCTGTTGTACCGGTTGAATATTCATATTCCGTTTTTTCTGCCTCAATAGTTTTTACTTGTATCCCTTTTATCTTGGATTTTTCAAACCATTTTACTGCGCTTATAACAGAATTAATTGTTTCTTTATTAGGATTATTTATTGACATTAAGAATGTCACAATTTCTGCACTTTCGCCGTTGCAAATTGAAGCTAATTCATAAGCTCTTGCTTTTACCGGTGCTAATGTTATATTATTATGTTGTTGGCACCATACTAATAAACTATCCTTATATTTAATTTGACTGTTTAATATACAATCAATTCCTTTTAAGTAAGCCACTTTTACCAAATCGTATTGCTTTAGGTTTACTATATTATAAATAGTATCTTTATCAACAATTTTTTTTAACAGCTTCATAACTCCAATCATTGCACCGTCATTAAATGTAATATGTTTACCGTATCCGCTTGTATCGGGATAAAATTGAGGCCAGCCGCCATTTGGATATTGTGCCGATAATATAAAGTCTATTCCATTAATAAAACCTATTTTATAATTTACATTTTTTGTTTTATTATAAACTTGCGCCAAATAATTTAATTGTCCCCAAGTTGTACTGTTATCAAAACATGTATTTAATCTGCTTTTATCATTAATTACAGCCGTTTTTTGTTCTTCCGTTAATATTGCCTGCATATCGTAATTTTTTGCCCAGCCGCCATTATTTTTTTGAAAAAGTAAAATATTTTCGGCAATTAAATTATATTCATCCTGATTATACTGCTTTTGATTAAGTAACGGTTCAATAATTTTATCTTTATCTTTTATAAAATACCAATGTCTTGCACTGTTATCAAAGTCGCTTAAATCTATATTTTGGTTAGTATAACCTTTATTTATAGTCTGCGCAGTTGAGTTAAAAAAGCTAAAAAGCAGTATTATAAAAATCATGAAATTTATATTTTTACTTTTCATTATTCTTCCTTTCTTTTTTTTTTTGACTTGCAATATTAAAGAGTAAATTATAAAAATGCAATTTATTATATTTTTATAAAATTTAATCACTCTCATTACAACAAAACATCAACCACATACAATTAAAATAAATTCCCCATTTTACCTTTGTTTTTATTCGTCCTTTTATATTGCGGGTTGTTTCATTTATTAATGATGAATCTTGACGTAATTTAGTACTGTTGCTTTATATATTTACTGCATATTTGCTGCAAAAATATGCACATAATTGTTTTTCACAATCCCCATTAGTTATTTTGATATTCCAATAACAATTATTATATTTTTGGTGAATTTGACTACAATTTTTGTGGAACAACAATTAATGTATTGACTGAGTAAATAATATTTAATATATTCGCTTGTGAAAATATTTGCGGAATTTTCTACAGCATTATGGGAATAAAAAGATGATTGTATGCCTGGTTTTAATTATAATCGTTTCCCTAAACCCAAAAACGAGAACTGTTTTGCCACCATATTTTATGACAACGCAAATATTAGTGAATTCACGTGGTGCTTTGAAATTATCTGCACGATGAAATACAATTTATAAATTCTAAAGCACATATTGATTTTGTATAAGATTGTAGAGAGTAATATATTGTATTTATAATTAATATTATTTCTAATTGTAATTACGGGAATTATTTTAATAATTTTCTCAATATAAGCTATAACAGATAAGAGTCAACTAAAGGGAAAAAAATTTTGAAATAGGAGAGGTAATGAAAAAAATATTTGTTGTCGTTTTGTTAATTTATTCATCACTTTCGGTATTAAATGCACAAAACCCGGAATGGATACAATATTCATTTGGTTATAATATTAAGTGCTTAGTGGAACAGGGCGATTATATTTATGCCGGAACTAATGTTGGTCTGGTAAAATTAAACATAACAACCGGATTTGTTGAGTTTTTTAACAATGCTAATTCCGGATTACCTAATAATTATATAAAAGCTATGGCTATAGATCGTTTTGGTAATAAATGGATTGGAACATCAGGTGGTGGATTAGCAAAATATGATGGAACAACTTGGACGGTTTATAACACTACAAATTCCGATTTGCCAAATAATTGCATAAATGCAATTGCAATTGACAGCATGGGCAATAAATGGTTAGGAACGGAGGGAGATGGAGTAGTAAAATACGATGGAACAACTTGGACGGTTTATAATACATCTAATACAGATTTACCTTTTAATTTTATTACTGCAATTGCAGTAGAAAATTCGGATATAATTTGGGTTGGCTGTGATTATGAAGGTTTGGTAAAATTTGATGGAACAACTTGGACGGTTTATAACTCATCAAATTCGAGTGCGCTAGATTATAATATAGCTGCTATAACCATTGATAATTCTAGTAATAAATGGATAGGAACATTGGGTAGTGGTTTAATAAAATTTGACGGAACGAATTGGACGGTTTATGATTTGTTTAATTCCGAATTACCGGATAATAATGTTTTATCGATAACCATTGACCGAAACGGAGTTAAATGGATTGGAACTTTAAATGATTTAGCAAAATTGGATGGAACAAATTGGACGGTTTACAATAAATCTAGTTCTGGGTTACCGGATAATTCCGTTCAAACAATAGTCATTGACGGAAATGGAAATAAATGGTTTGGGACTTATAGAGGATTAGTAAAATTTGACGGAACAAATTGGACAGTTTATAATACATCTAATTCTGGATTAATTAATAACGTTGTTTTTTCAATGGTTGTTGACAAACAGGACGTCAAATGGATTGGAACTGATGGCGGTGGGTTAGCAAAACACGATGGAGCCAATTGGACAATTTATAATAAAGCTAATTCAGGATTACCGGAAAATACTGTGTATGCAATAGATATTGACAGTTCGAACTTTAAATGGGTAGGGACAGACCTTTCAGGCTTGACACAATTTGATGGAACAAATTGGATGAACTGTTATGTAGTTAATTCCGGAGTGCCGGTAAATATTGTTACCACCATCAAGGTAGATAAAATGAACAATAAATGGATTGGAATTAGACAAGGGGGATTAGCAAAATTTGATGGAACAAATTGGACAGTTTATAATAAAACTAACTCTGGGTTACCAATCAATACTATATCGGAAATAAGTATAGACGAACAAAACAACAAATGGATTGGAGCTTATAACGGGGGATTAGTAAAATTTGACGACACTAACTGGACAGTTTACAATACTTCTAATTCCGGATTGCCGGATAATGGCGTGAGAGATGTTGCCATAGATAATATGGGCAATAAATGGCTGGGCACCAACGCGGGTTTGGTAAAATATGATGGAAACAATTGGACAGTTTATAACAAGTCTAATACAGCATTGCCGGATAATGTGGTGACTTCTGTAGTTGTTGACAATTTAGATAATAAATGGGTTGGGACTGATGAGGGTGGTTTAATAAAATACGATGGTACAAATTGGATAATTTTTAATTCATCTAATTCGGGATTACCTAACAATCAGATAACTGATATTTCCATTGACAGTAAAGATAACAAAATAATAGGAACTAATGGAGGTGGTGTTGCGGTTTACAAAGAAGGTGGTGTTGTTAATGTTGCCGAAAATCAAATTATTGAAACACCAACCGATTATCTGTTGGCCCCCAATTACCCAAATCCGTTTAATCCTACAACAACAATTAAGTACTCAATTCCTTTATCAAACATTGTTACTTTAAAGGTCTATGATGTTTTAGGGAAAGAAGTTATTTCCTTAGTGAATGGATTCAAAAATGCGGGGACTTATGAAGTAAATTTTGACGGTTCTAAACAATCATCGGGAACTTATTTTTACCGAATCGTATCCGGCTCATTTAGCGAAACGAGAAAATTATTATTGTTAAAATAACACTCCAAAAGGGCTCATTTTGGGCCCTTTTTGTTTTATCCAATCTCTTTTTAGCGCAAGCACCTACAAAAACATCGGGCTTCTACCCTGATTCTTTTCCTCACTTATCGGTTAAATATTAATGCTATTACTTTCTATTGCAAAATTCGGAATTATTGTTTTGTTTTAATTAAAAATAATTTTATTTTTTAACTTAAACTTTAACCTTCAACACTTAACCTTACTTTATTTCAATAGCACCATCTTTTTGGTGGTACTATAATTATGTTTTCCGTCAATAGACTTTGCGTTAATTTGGTAAAAATAAACTCCGCTTGCAAAATTGTTCATTTGTATCTGTTGTTCGTAATATCCTGCCGTTTGTTTGGTGCTTATCATTTCTTTTACCACTTGGCCAACAATATTATATAATGTAATGTTAATCTCGCTTTCAAAAGGCAAACTATATCTTATTACTGTACCGGCATTAAACGGGTTTGGATAATTTTGATATAATATATATTCGCTTGGCAATAAACTTTCTTTTATTCCGTTAATATAATTTTCAGAACCGATTAATAAACTAAAACTATTTTCTTTATAATAAGCCGGAAGCTCAATTTTATTTATTGTTTTTAAATCATAAAACTTATTTATTCTTCTATCAACCAAATAAGTCTCATAATCTTTATATATTTCGGGTATAGTATTCCAAACCATTTCCAAAGGACTACCGGTATTATTTTTTGTCTGCAAATCAAACATCTGTCCTTCTTCAATCAGCGGACGTGTATCTGCAAACAAATATTTATAACTGCTGCTTAAATTATTATTATATATTTTAAAGCTTATATCTTCAAAATTTCCCGGGGCTGCGTAATAATCGTGTTCGTCAAAATCCACACTTGCCGAGTCATTTATTGAAGCGGATACCAAAGAAACAGATTCGCTATTTTTTAACAATTCAATAACAATTTCTTTATTATTTATATTCCCTTTAGCCAATAACGTATTTGCTGCACCGGTAGGACTATATGGTAATTTTAATTCCGTTCGGTTATGTGCATTATAAAAATAATAACCTTCATAAGGATTCATAACACTTACAGAACTTACCCAAGCACCATTCCATCCGTATAATAATGGATTTAATGTTATTGCGTTTCCTTTTATTACATTACTCCAGTTTACAGGTTTTTCAAACGGTGAGGAAATGATATTCCATCCTGCATGTAAAGGAATTGCATAATAATTACTACTATCAATACGTACCGTGTTTTGTTCGTTAGAAACAACTACACCGTTTCTGCTTGTAATCCAAAAAGCTCTACCCGGTTTAAAGTTAAATGTTTCCGTTCCGTCATATTCAAGATAATAACTTTCCGTATTACCATTATCGTAAAACGCTTTCCAGTCTGTTTTGTATGTTCCGCTTATTGTTTCAACTATAGGCAGATTAATGTCTCCCGGCAGTCCAATAATTTTATAACTGCTTTTTTCTGTAACCTCGCCAAAGTTTATTGTCTTTTTAAGCGTTATCCTTTCGGGATATTTGAAAGTTATAAATCGTTGTGCACTCATATCGTTAATCGAACTTTCTTCAACTGCACTTAATCTTACTTTGCATTGTATGGAAGCATTTGTAAGTGTCATCCAGCTGTAATTACCAACCGATGCGGTTACGCTTCCAACAATATTGTTCCATGTTGCCCCTGCATTTGTAGTAAGCTCAATTTTAATATTATCAACATCGTTGCTTATCCAAGAAATATTGTTGCCAATTCCAATCTGATATTCCTCGCCGCCGTTAGGTGTAAGCAATGTTATGGAAGGCTGATAAATAGTAAATACCGAATCGCTAAAATCATTATATATTGTATGTGTTTGATCACTTACACGTACCTTACAGTTTTTAGAAAGGAAATTACCAGGTATAACCCAATTATAAAACTTAGTATTTGCCGAAACATTTGAAGCAATTGTATTCCAGCCGGCACCACCATCAACCGAATATTCAAGTTTTAGGTTAGCCAATTCACTAGTTTGCCAAGTTATATAATGACTTGATCCTGCACGCCAATATTCGGTTCCGTTTGGCAATAACAATTTAATTCCCGTTAGTGATATTGTGAAAATATTTTTACTTATTGCATTTATATTATAATCTTCCATATCACTAACTTTAATTTTACAATTTTCAGATACCGTAGTAGATACATTCCACACATACGAATTTGAGGCGGCAGAAACATCCGAAGCAATCAATAACCAGCTATTACCGCTATCAGTCGAATATTCAATTTTAATTGATTGTATATTATTCCCCGACCAAACGATATAATGATTAACTCCCACTCTCCAGTTTTCACCACCGTTAGGTGTAGATAATAATAACGTTGCTTTATTTATTGTAAATACGGCGTTGCTAATATCAAATACAGAAGCTGAAGAAGCATCACTTATCCTTATTTTACAGCCTACCGAAGATACATCACTAGGTAAAGTCCATTCGTAAGTTCCGCCCGAAGCCGGTAAGTTTTGTGCCGCAACAAACCAGCTTGCACCGTTATTAATTGTATATTCAATATTAACATTTTCAATATTGAGGCTCGTCCAAGTAATATTTTTCTTTGATCCACCACGCCATATTTCACCGCCATTAGGAGAGGTTAAATTTAGGGTTGATTGGAATATTGTAAATACATTGTCACTCACATCAAATACTTTTGGTGTTGTTACATCACTTACACGTACTCGGGTTACATACGCCGGAGTATTAGGTACAGACCATGTATATTTTCCCGAGCCGGCAGGGATTCCCGCAATTACAGCAACCCAATTAGTTGTATCATTTGTGGTATATTCTATTTTTACTTCCGATACGTTGGTGCTTGTCCATGTAATACTTTCTAATTCTCCTGCCCGCCACTTTTCACCACCGTTTGGAGCAGTAATGGTAATGTTGGCTTGATAAATTCTAAATGTACCATTACTTACATCATACATTGTAGGTTCTAATACATCGCTTACTCTTACTTTACATGTAGTTGATTCGGTATTTGGAATTGTCCACACATATTTTCCGCTTGCACCATTTGTGCTTGCAATAACTGTTGTCCATTCAACTCCGCTGTTTGTAGAATATTCTATTTTAACATTTACAATATTTGTACTCTGCCATGTGATATTTTGTTCAGTACCAATACGCCAATTTTCATTTCCATTAGGGGTTAAGACCATAATTGTAGGTTGATATATTGTAAACGTGCTATCACTTACCATATTTACAACAACATCGTTTGCATCACTTAATCGGACTTTACAATTTATGCTAGGAGTGTTTGGAATGACCCAATTATACTTACCGGTACTTGCCAAAACACTTGCTGCAACTGTAATCCAATTAGTACCGTTATTAATTGTATATTCAATTTTAATATTATCAATATCGTTGCTTGTCCAAGCAATTTCTTTTTGCGTGCCAACACGCCAATAATCGCCTTCAACCGGACTAGTTACAGTAATGGCAGGCTGATATATTGTAAAAAGATTATCACTTTCATCTTTCATTGTTGGTTCGGACGCATCGCTAATACGTACTTTGCAATTTTTGGATACCGCATTTGGTATTGTCCATTTGTAAGTTCCAGCGGCAGCATCCAAATTTGCAACTATAACATGCCATGTTGTATCAACATTTGCAGAATATTCAAGTTTGATTTTTGTTATATAACTGCTCACCCACGTAATATTTTGGTTTGTACCTACACGCCATTTTTCTCCGCCATTCGGTTTATTAAGTGTTATTGATGGTTGATAAATGACAAATGTAGAATTACTTTCATCTTTTACTGCCGGCTCAACAACATTACTAACTCTAACTTTACAATTATTTGATGCTGTATTTGGCACAAGCCAGCTGTAACTATTAGTACTATCGGGTACACTTGCAATTATTTCAATCCAGCTTATTCCGTTATTTGTTGTATATTCTAATTTTACATTGCTTATATTAACACTTGTCCAAGTAATAGCCTGCTGAGTACCAATACGCCAATTTTCGTTACCGTTTGGACTGGTAACCGTAATTCCGGGTTGATAAATTGAAAAAACTCCATCACTTACATCATTCATTGTTACTTCATTTACATCGCTTATTCTTACCTTACAAGAAGCCGAAACAGTAACAGGCACAGTCCAAGCATATAAACCCGTAGCAGTCGGAGTACTTGATTTAACAACTAACCAATTCAAACCGTTATTTGTTGAATATTCAATTTTTACATTTGTAATATTGTTGCTTTGCCAAGTGATATTTTGTTCCGAGGTTGCACGCCAATTTTCACCACCGTTTGGACTTGTTAATATTATTCCGGGTTGAAATATTGCAAAAAGGCTGTCACTTTCGTCATTCATTGTAAGTTCGCTGATATCGCTGATTTTAATTTTGCAATTAGCCGATACCGCATTAGGAATAACCCAAGAATAAATTCCTGTGTGCGCTGCGGTTAATGCGGTTACTACCGACCAGTTAATTCCATTATCAATAGTATATTCAATTTTAATATTAGCAATATTATTACTTGTCCATTTAATTTGTTGTGTTGTTCCTACACGCCAGCTTTCTCCTCTATTAGGTGAAATAACCGCAAGGGCAGGTTGATAGATAGTAAATTTGCCGTTACTTTCGTCCACCATTGTAGGTTCCAGCACATCGCTAATTTTTACTCTGCAATTAGCCGAAACAGTATTTGGTATCAGCCATGTAAAACTTCCTATACTGGCAGCTGTACTTTCGGTAATAACTCCCCAATCGGTTCCGTTATTTGTGCTATATTCTATTTTAACATTGTTAATATTTGTACTTATCCATGTAATATTCTGATTTGTACCTACTCTCCAAAGTTCACTTCCGTTAGGACTTGTAACCGTAATATTAGGTTGGTAGATTGTAAATACATTATTGCTTAAGTCATTAAGCGATAGTTCGTGCATGTCACTAATTTTTACTTTACAATTTCCGGAAACTGTATTTGGTATAGTCCACGCATAACTATTAGATGATGCCGAAACGGAATCAACAATCAATATCCAATTAATTCCATTATTAGTTGTATATTCAATAGTTATATCATTTATACTGTTACTAATCCATGTGATATTTTCTTCGGCACCAACCCGCCACAATTCACCGCCGTTTGGTGTTGCTAAAGTTATTGCCGGTTGAAAAATAACAAACTTCATATCACTTGTATCATTAATTGCAGGTTCCAAAACATCACTAATTTTTACTATACAATTTATTGAAGGAGTATTTGGAATTATCCACGCATAACTTCCTGTAGAACCGGGTACTCCTGAAACTATTGGAAGCCACAATAATCCATTATCGGTTGAATACTCAAGATTTAAACTTGCAATGTTATTGCTGTTCCATGTTATATTTTGCTGCGTACCTACCCGCCAATTTTCGCCCCCATTAGGACTACTTATAGTTATTCCGGGCTGATAAATTGTAAAAACATTATTGCTTACATCATTTAAATCCGGTTCAAGAACATCACTAATTCTAACCTTACAATTTAAACCAACCGTATTTGGTATTGTCCATTGATAACTTCCTTGTGAGGCAGGAATATCGGTAACTATTTGCTGCCAATTATTTCCGTTGTTTACTGTATATTCCAATTTAATATTTACAATATTTATGCTATTCCAAGTAATATTTTGAAGAGTACCAACACGCCATAATTCCCCACCATTAGGACTGGTTAAAGTAACACCGGGTTGATATATTTCAAACACGTTATTACTAATATCAAAAATTGCGGGTTCTAAAGCATCGCTGATGCGTACTTTACAACTTGCAGAAACCGTACCGGGGACCGTCCAAGCATAAGTACCTGTATTTGCCGGCGTGGATTCAGTTACGATTAACCAATCAGTTCCGTTATTGGTTGAATATTCAATTTTTGCATTTGTTACAAAATTATTTACCCAAGTTATGTTATGTATTGTACCTGCCCGCCATATTTCACCGCCATCAGGACTGCTTACGGTTAATGCAGGTTGGTAAATTGTAAAAGTGGCATTACTTACATCAAAAACATTAACATCTAAAACATCGCTAATCCTTATTATACATGTCGAAGAAACTGTATTTGGAACCGTCCAATCATAAGTACCAATTGCAGCCGGCGTACTTGCAATAATTGTAAACCAATCAGTTCCGCTATTTGTACTATATTCTAATTTAACATTTGCAATATTATTGCTTACCCAAGTAATAACCTTTTGCGTGCCATTTCGCCAATTTTCACCGCCGTTAGGGCTTGTTACGGTAACGCCGGGGTTAAATATTGTAAAGGAATTATTGCTTAAGTCGTACATCCCCGGTTCTAAAACATCACTAATCCTTATTTTACAATTTGCGCTTACAGAATTTGGAACTGTCCACAAATAGCTGCCTGTCAAAGCATCTGTACTTGCAGTTACCAAATTCCAATCCGTACCATCATTTAAAGTATATTCAATTTTAACATTGGTTATATTGGTACTTGTCCATGTAATGCTTTGGTTTGTGCCTATCTGCCAGCTTTCTCCACCATTAGGTGAAATAACTGTTATAGTAGGTTGAAAGATGGAAAATATTGCATTACTTATATCATTTAATGTCGGTTCAACAACATCACTTATTTTTACTTTGCAATTACTTGAAACAGTATTCGGTATTGTCCAAACATAACTACCGGTATTTGCCGGTGTGCTTGCAATTACATTTAGCCATTCCGTACCGTTATTTGTAGTATATTCTATTTTTACACTTGTTATATTATTGCTATTCCAAGTGATATTTTGATTTGTGCCAACACGCCAATTTTCACCACCATCAGGTGATGTTACAAGAATTGCAGGCTGATAAATAGAAAACAACCCATTGCTTTCATCAATTATGGCTGGTTCTGCCGCATCGCTTATTCTTACTTTACAATTAGATGAAACCGCATTTGGAATGTCCCAAACAAACAAACCGGCTGCAGCAGGTGTGCTTGCGTTTATCACAAACCAATCCGTGCCGCTATTTGTGGTATATTCAATTTTAACATTTGTTACATTATTGCTTGTCCATGTAATATTTTTTTGCGTTCCTACACGCCAGTTTTCACCGCCATTAGGGGAAGTTAATGTTACTGTTGGTTGATAGATAATAAATGTACCGTTACTTTCATCATTTTGCGTAGGTTCTAACACATCACTAATTCTAACCTTGCAATTAACAGAAACAGTATTGGGAATTGTCCAGTTAAAACTTCCCAATGCGGCGGAAATGCCTGCATTAACATTTGTCCAGTCTGCCCCATTATTTGTTGTATATTCAATTTTAATATTTGTTATATTGGTACTTGTCCAAGTAATATTTTGATTAGTACCAACACGCCAGTTTTCACCGCCATTTGGAGAAGTTAAGGTAATTGCGGGTTGATAAATAACAAAGGTATTATTACTAATATCACTTAAACTTGGTTCTAAAACATCACTTAATCTAACTTTACAGTTTGCTGAAACAGTATTTGGTATAGTCCAGCTATAAGTACCCAAACTTGCAAGAACACTATTGTTTACAGAAAGCCAATCGGAACCATCATTTGTTGTATATTCAATTTTAATATTTATAATGTCATTACTTGTCCATGTAATATTCTGTTGTGTGCCAATACGCCAGCTTTCGCCGCCATTAGGACTAATTAACGTAATTGCCGGTTGAAAAATTGTAAAAGTAGCATTACTTTCATCCATAATTGCCGGTTCAAGAACATCACTTATTCTTATTTTGCAATATATTGAAACGTTGTTAGGAATAGTCCAAGCATAAGTTCCGGTTGCTGCCGGAAGACTTGCTGCAACAACAAACCAATCGGTACCGTTATTTGTGGTGTAATCAATTTTTATATTTGCAATATTGTTGCTTGTCCATGTAATATTTTGTGATGTTCCAACACGCCATTTTTCTCCGCTATTTGGACTTAAAACAGTAACAGCCGGTTGATATATAGTAAAGATACCGTTACTATTATCATTTAATAAAGGTTCTTCAATATCGGTAACTTTTACAATACAATTTGAGGAGACTGTATTTGGAACAATCCACAAATACGACCCGGCAGAAGCTAAAGTATTTGCAGAAATTTCAATCCAATTGCCTCCGTTATCGGCCGAATATTCAATTTTGATGTTTGAAATGTTAGTATAATTCCAAGTAATATTATGTAAAGTACCAACACGCCAATTTTCACCGCCGTCAGGAGAGGTTAAAGTTAAAGATGTTGAATATACTGTAAAAGTATTATTGCTTAAATCATTTACTCCCGGTTCTAATACATCGCTAATTCGTACTTTACAATTTGTTGAGGCACCATCAGGAACAGTCCAAGTATAACTTCCCGAATTTGCGGCAACACTAGCAATTATAGTACTCCAATCAACCCCGTTATTAATTGTATATTCAATTTTTACATTTGAAATATTATTGCTAACCCATGTAATATTTTTCTGTTTGCCTATTCTCCAGCTCTCTCCGCCGTTTGGTGATAGTACGGTAATGCTAGGATTAAAAATTGAAAATACACCATTGCTAACATCATTAACTCCCGCTTCTAACACGTCACTTATTCTAACTTTAACCGTGGCAGATATTGCATTTGAAACCGTCCAGCCATAACTGCCGGCAGCGGCATTTGTACTTGCAATAACTAAATTCCAATCCGTACCATTGTTTGTGGTGTATTCAATTTTTACATTTATTATATTGTTGCTTGTCCATGTAATATTTTGCAAAGTACCGGCTCTCCAGCTTTCTCCGCCGTTTGGTGCTAATACAGTTACACTTGGATTGTAGATTGAAAATACTGCATCACTAACATCATTTAACGATGCTTCTAAAACATCGCTTACTCGTACTAAAACAGTCCCCGAAACAGCATTTGCAATCGTCCACGCATAACTTCCGGCAGCGGCATTTGTACTTGCAATAACTAAATTCCAATCAGTGCCGTTATTTGTAGAATATTCTAATTTTACATCTGCAATATTGTTGCTTGTCCATGTAATGTTTTGTGAAGTACCAACTCTCCAGTTTTCACCGCCATTTGGTGAAGTTAAAGTTATGCTTGGATTATAAATTGAAAAATTTGCATTGCTTATATCATTAATACCTGCTTCTAAAACATCGCTTATTCTTATTTTAACGGTATTTGAAATATTGTTTGGAATTGTCCACGTATAACTTCCGGCAGCAGCATCTGTACCGGCAGTTACCAAAGTCCAATCGGCACCGTTATTAATTGTATATTCTATTTTAACGTTTAAAATATTGTTGCTTGTCCAAGTAATATTTTGTAACGTCCCAATTCTCCAATTTTCACCACCGTTTGGTGCAGTTACAGTAATATTTGGAAAATAGATTGAAAAATCTGCATCACTAACATCATTTAACCCCGCTTCCAAAACATCACTAATCCTTACTTTTACTGTGCCCGATACATCATTTGGAATTGTCCAAGCGTAAGTTCCTAATGCTGCGTTTTCGCTTGCAGTAATAACAGTCCAATTTGTTCCATTATCAACCGTATATTCAAGTTTAACATTTGTTACATCGTTGCTTGTCCAAGTAATATTTTGTAAGGTTCCAATTCGCCAGTTTTCCCCTCCGTTTGGAGAAGTTACAGTAATATTGGGATTATAAATAGCAAAATCCGCATCGCTAACATCATTTAGTGCTGCTTCCAAAACATCACTAACTCTTACTTTTACTGTACCCGAAACAGCGTTTGGTATTGTCCAGGCATAACTTGCGGCAGCAGCGTTTGTACTTGCAACAACAAGATTCCAGTTAGCACCATTATCAACTGTATATTCTAATTTTACATCAGTTATATTATTGCTTGTCCAGGTAATGTTTTGTGAAACACCTACTCTCCAATTTTCCCCGCCGTTTGGTGCGGTTAAAGTTACACTTGGATTATAAATTGCGAAATCCGCATCACTAATATCATTTAACCCTGCTTCCAATACATCACTAACTCTTACTTTTACTGTACCCGAAACAGCGTTTGGAATTGTCCAAGCGTAACTTCCGGCAGCGGCGTTTGTACTTGCCAAAACAAGATTCCAGTTAGTACCATTATCAACAGTATATTCAAGTTTAACATTTGTTATATTATTGCTTGTCCAAGTAATGTTTTGATTTGTTCCAACACGCCAATTTTCTCCGCCATTTGGCGCGGTTAATGTAACACTTGGATTATAAATAGCAAAATCCGCATCACTTACATCATTTAGTGCAGCCTCTAATACATCACTAACCCTTACTTGTACTGTACCCGAAACAACGTTTGGAATTGTCCAGGCATAACTTCCTGCTGCGGCGTTTGTACTTGCTGCAACCAGATTCCAGTTTGTACCACCATCAACCGTATATTCAAGTTTAACATTTGTTATATTATTGCTTGTCCAAGTAATGTTTTGATTTGTTCCAACTCTCCAGTTTTCCCCGCCGTTAGGAGCGGTTAAAGTTACACTTGGATTATAGATTGAAAAATTCGCATCACTAACATCATTTATTAAGGCATCTGTAACATCACTTATTCTAACTTTTACTGTACCCGAAACAGCATTTGGAATTGTCCACGCGTAAATTCCGGCTGCTGCATTTGTGCTTGCCACAACAAGATTCCAGTTTGTACCACCATCAACCGTATATTCAAGTTTAACATTTATTATATCATTGCTTGTCCAAGTAATGTTTTGTGTGGTTCCCACTCTCCACAGTTCTCCGCCATTAGGGGATGTGAGTGTAACAGCAGGATTGTAGATTGAAAAATCTGAATCACTAACATCACTTAGCCCCGCTTCCAATACATCACTAACTCTTACTTTTACTGTACCCGAAACAGCATTTGGTATTGTCCAAGTATAAGTTCCTAATGCTGCATTTACACTAGCTTCAATATTTGTCCAGTTTGTTCCGTTATCAATTGTATATTCCAATTTTACATTAACAATGTCATTGCTGGTCCATGTAATATTTTGATTTGTGCCAACGCGCCAGTTTTCACCGCCGTTGGGAGACAAAACTGTTACACTAGGGTTATAAATCGAGAAGACAGCATCACTTTCGTCAAATTCTAATAAATTTAATACATTACTTATTTTTATTAAAACGTTTGAAGATACAGCAACAGGTATATTCCAGTTAAAACTACCTGTATTAGCCGGAGTGCTATTTGTAATAGATATCCAGTTAAGCCCATTATCAACCGAATACTCAATTTTTACATCGCTTATACTGTCACTCGTCCATGTAATATTTTGATTTGTGCCAACGCGCCAGTTTTCTCCGCCGTTTGGGGATTGCACAGATATCGCAGCATCAACATTAATAAAACAGGTTAATAATAAACTTAATAAAACGTATAATATTTTTTTCATACCCATTTCTCGTTTAAATTCAAAATTTTTTGTAAACAAATAACATTTTTAAGAACAATTTATTCTTATAATTCAATTTACGGTCTTGTAGGTGGAGATGGAATGTCATCACCGTTGTCATCATCTTTCCCGCCATTAAATACAGTTAACACAAGAACCACAACGGTAACAACTGCGCCTCCAACCCAATAATACCAAGTAGAGCTTCCACCGGTGTTGCTTTTGGTATTGTTGGAATTGTTAGTATTATTGTTATTTCTCGGATTGTTTTGTGTTATGGGGCTGGCTGTAATATCAAAATAAAATTCATCAATATTCGGCTTTACCGAAATATCTTGAGTATAATACCAAACAATTTTTTTTCCTTCACCAATACTTTTTCCGCTGCCAATATCGCCTTCGGTACTTGTCAATTGGTATTCTGCTCCCGAATCCAATTTGCTTTTCATAACCGCGGTTATATAATATTCTTTGGTAACATCGCCTAAAAGATTGTATGTAATTTCCACTTTTGTCGAGTCAACCGTAAAACTCACATTGCTTGTTTCGCCATTTTGCGCAGCAATAAAATTTGCTGTTACAGTACATAAAACGAATGTTATTATTGCCAACCGGATTTGTTTCATAAAATTAACCTTTGTTAAAATTTATATATTTTTTATCTTAAATGAACATAATAAAATTTATTAAAAAAAACATCACTTAACTATATATATTAATAAAAAAAAATCAGTTAATCAAAGGAAATGAGATTAAATTATCTTTAACTTTACAAAATGTAAACGTATTTTTCATTTATTTGACTTGTTGTGATATAAATCACATTATTTATTACAATTGAAGATTTTTGTTGTAATCATTTAGAAAATAACAATTTATTTTAACAGCAATTCTTCAATAAGTTAATGTTAAATTTAACTATATTTTATGCGATATTTTTTATCTAAAATGCATTCACAATATGATTGATTTTAGGTTCTTTTTCGCCAAAAACAACTCCAATAAAATCAAAACGCATTTGTAAATTTAACGCCTTATGGGTGAATAAATAATATTCCGCCACTTTTCTAACCTGACTTCTTTTTGATTTACTCATACTGTCTTCCGGGGTGCCGTATTTTGTACCCGATTTGCTTCTTACTTCAATAAAAACCAGGTACATACTCTTTTTTGCAATTATATCAATTTCGCTATGCGAATACATATAATTTCTTTCAATTATTACGTAACCTTCTTTTAGTAAAAACTCAGCCGCCAAGTCTTCGGCAATTTTTCCGCTATCCTTCCTTTTGTCTTCCATGTTAATCCTCAAAATTAATTGGAATTTTTTCCAGATAATTAGTTAAAAACGATTTTCGGTGTAAACCGGTAATTCCATTTTTATAAACTGCATTAAAATGTTCTTTAGTAGGATATCCTTTGTTTTTTGCCCATAAATAACAGGGGTAAATTTTATCAAGTTCGGTCATTAATTTATCGCGGGTTATTTTTGCTATTATTGAAGCAGCAGCAATTGAAAACGATTTACCATCTCCTTTAATTACAGCTAATGTTTTTAATTCGGTTTTAAATTCTTTATTGCCGTCAATTAATACTAAATCGGGTTTAATTTTTAATTTTTCAACCGCCATTTTCATTGCTTTAAGTGATGCATTCAGAATGTTTATTTTGTCAATTTCGTAATTATCACATTCGGCAATACCGTAACTAAGGGCACATTTAATTATTTGCGGATATAACAACATTCTATTCTTTTCACTTACTTTTTTAGAATCATTTATTCCCTCAATAAAGGTCTCTTTATCAAATATTACTGCCGCTGCAACTACCGGACCGGCAATAGGCCCCCTGCCAACTTCATCAACTCCGGCTATATATTTAACGCTCTCGGAATAATACGATAAATCGAATTGTTTTAGGTCATTCATGATATTATACACCCATGTATATTGCAATAAGACCGAATATCATATTAACTTTTAATAATGCACTTATAGTTGAAATATTTTTTTTGCTATTATCTTTCCACATATTTTTTAAAATATAAATTAATATTGGATTAATTATAACATTTATTATTAAAAAATATTCAATTTTATAAACCTCAAAAATAAAAGGTATAAAGGTTAAAAGAATTAGCACAACGGTTAACATAAATATCAAATAATAACTTTTTTTATAACCGTAAACGCCGGGGAAAGTATATACATTTTGCATACTATCTCCTTTAATATCCTCAATATCTTTTACAATTTCGCGGATAAAGTTAATTAAAAAAGCAAATAAAGCCGGTATTAGGGCACCTTTATAATTATAAACCGCTGCTCCTCCGTAAATAAAGGCAAGTCCCGTAAAAAAAGAAACAATAAAATTGCCAACCAAAGGAATTTTTTTAAGTTTATAAGAATAGAGAAAGATTATAACGTTTGTAAAAATTACAATAGTAACTGCTAAAACATTTAAGCCAATAGTAAAAGCTAAAACAATTATTAAAAAGGAAAAATATATTTGTAAAGCTTGTTTTTTTGTAATTATGCCTAATGGAAGAATTCTTTGAGGTCTGTTTATTTTATCTATTTCGCAATCAAAATAATCATTAATTATGTTACCTGCGGCCCCGGTAAAAGCTCCTGCAAAAGCCGCAAGTAAAACATCTACCCAATTAAACAATAAACTTTTACAAATTATACCCGCAACAAGTATTGATAAAAATGAAATAATAAAATTTATAGGCCTGCTTAATTTATATGCGGAATATAACAAGACAAACATATTATTTTTTTAATTAAGTTTTAAAATATAGTCGGCCATTTTACCCAAATCTTTAACATCAATATTTTGATATGGGGGCATTATACTATTATACTTATTTTTATATTCAATAAAACGTGCATCACTACTGTAAGAAGACGGATTGCGCAAATAATTTATTAGCGACTCACGTTTCCAATATTCCTTTGCATTAACAAGCGAGGGAGCCATTTGTGTACCTTTTAAATCTGCACCATGACAATTTATACAACCCGCGCGATTAATTAATGCCAGCCCTTCGTTTTGTTCGGTTTCACTATTGGAATTTTCCATAGTTGTTTGTGCAGGGGCACCTGAATTTTCAGATTCATCTTTTTGAGTAAGTTTTGTTATTGCAAACAACAAAATAAATACTCCCAAAAAAGCAGCTATCCATTTTTGTGCATTTGTCATATATATTAATAGTCCTTCTTGTTTTTGTTGGTTAATTAGTTTGCTTCTTCTTTTACCGATTGTTCATAATAATCTTGATATTCCTTAACCGCATTAAATACCGCATTTGCAATTTCGTTTTGGCCCTTTTCCGTTTTTAGATACGCTTCATCTTTGCTGTTGCTTAAAAAACCGGCCTCAATAAGCACATTAGGCATTGAAGCACCAACCAAAACATAAAAACCGGCTTGTTTAATTCCTCTGGAAGGAATAGCTAATTCGTTTTTCCATGTATTGTTTAATATATCGCTAAATCTTTCACTATAACGCATATAAGCAGATTGAGCCATACTTACTAAAATAAAATTTTCATCTGTAAGTTTTTGGTATCTGTTAGGATTATCTTCATACTGTATTACACTATTTTCAAATTCGGCAATATTAATAGCCTCCTGCGTGCGCCCCGGCCTTAACAAATATACTTCAAAACCTCTTGCATCACCCGATTTTTTAGGGGTTGAATTACAATGTATAGAAATAAACAATTTTCCGTTATTTTCATTTGCTATTTTGCCCCTTTTGTAAAGCTCTACAAAATTATCCTTTTTTCTGGTATAAACCACTTTTACCGAAGGTAAATTCTGTTCAATAAGTTTACCCAGCTTTAAAGCAATGCCCAAGTTTATATCTTTTTCTTTAACTTTTGTTATTCCGATGGCACCTGCATCTTTCCCCCCATGTCCGGCATCTAACACAATAACATCAAAATTCCATTTTTCTTTATTAGTTGAGTTTATTTTTGTATCAATTAATTTTTTATTGTGTATTGCAATAAATAAATCGTTGCTTTCCGTATCCTTAAATGAATCATGAGCTGTATATCCACTATTTAATTTTATTTCAATAAGATATTCATTGCCCGATTTTTTAACTCCCATCCCCTTTATTATTCCCATTGCTTCAAATTTATCAGCTATTTGAGGATCAACGGAAACACCGCCTAAACGTACAGTTATCACATCATTGTCATATTTTGCATTAAATTTTGTAGCTTTTCCTTTTGATACAATACGTACCAAAGTACCATTGCTTTTTTCTTCAACCTGAATGCTGCTTATGTCATAACTTTCCGCTTTTACTGTTTCTTTTTCCTTTTGGTCAATTACGTCTTGTTTTACGGAAGTATCGTAACCACCGGTTTTTGAAACCACAAACCTTCCTGTTTCGCTGTCAAATTCAATATTACGACCGCTTGCATATTCCAAATATTCTATGGTGTAAGGAATAGGTATAAAAATATCATCGTTTATTATTTTTGCCGATTGCGGAAGCTGATATACTTTTTTTGTATCATCACGTCTATCGGTAATTATTAAAAAATGATTGTTTGCGGTAACTTTAAGATTAAAATTTGTAAATTTTACATCAAGTTTTTCCGATTCTTTGTTAAAATAATAATTTGCATTAAATGCTATTGCAACATTTTTTGCCGAAATATAAAGCAAATCATTTGACACAAAAGAAGAAATTGGGAACGCTTTGTTTTCCCCTTCCATTACCATCGTAACTCTTTCTTGTGCATGCAGCGGACTGCAAATTATTACTAAAAGCAATACATAAAAAATCTTTCTAAAAATCATTATATTTTATCCAATAAATGGTACAAAAAATCCGGTTCTTTTTTTATAATTTCTAAACTTTTCACCAAAATGTTTTTCTAATAATTTATCTTCTAATTTGCCGCGTAAATAAAACAACGGTATTTCCAATAATATAACTAATGGCAATGCAATAAAACTTACCAAAGCAATACTAACGCCCAAATCGCTTATTAATTGCCAAAAATATTGCGGATGCCTTACATATTTATAAATACCTAAAGTAACCAATTTTTGGTCTTTTAATATTACAACATCTTGCGAATAGTTGTTTTTTAACGACTTATACGAATATATTTGCAAAAACGAACCTAATGCAAAAAATATCAGCCCTGCTATTCGGTAAAAATAATAATCAGCAGCAATCTCAATTGTCCCAATCTTAAAAACACCCAAAACAACAATAATTAAAATAATTGCCGATAAATTAACGGGGTATTTTTGCAGGTAAGTTTTGGGCTTTTCTTTATTTTGGCTTATTGATGTTTTAAATCCCTTTTTGGCACCCGTTAAATTAGATACCAGTGAAACAATTAAAACAATACCGCAGAAAATATTAATTGGGTCCATAATCAAACATTTTTAAATTATAATTTTAATAATAACCTTATATTTAGTATTTTTCAACTATAAATTAAATATACGGCTAATAATTAAACAAAATCAACTTTTATATTAAAGGTTATAAGCTATAAATCATAAAACCAATTATAGTATTGTAGACTTTTTTATCTGCGTTTATCTACTAAATCAGCGTTTTCAGCGTTCTATCCTCTTCTTTTATATTAAAACCCAAATTTTGTTTGGAAATAGTGTGCAATAATTTCTTTTGAATACCCAATATTATATACAAAATTTAAGTCCCCTTTAAAAAACGATAACCACACCCCGCCGCCGTACGAAGGGTGCCAAATATCGGTATTTAAACCATATTCAAAAACACGTCCGGTCTCTAAAAAAGTAATTAAACCTAAATCACCTTTAATTATAATTTTAACCTTACTAATCGGTATTCTTAGTTCCGATTGAAAATATAAGCTTGCGTCTCCCGAAAACCTTTCCAAAACATATGAACGCAAATTATCTTTTCCGCCAACAAAACAAGCTTCAAAAAAAGGATAGTTACCCCAAATTTTTGCTCCGCCTGTTCTTAAAGCTAAAATAGTGTTATTAAATATCGGCAATTTTTGATAAAAACTTATATCAAATTCACCTTTTGCAAAATTATCTTTATTTTCAAAAACTTTCGGGTAATATGATCCCCACATATTAAACAATAATCCGCTTTGTGTGTAATTTTTGTTATCTCTCGAATCGAATTTTACATTTAAAGTTGATTTAATCATTCTAAAATTCCCTAACCCGTACATATTGTCAGGTATTAGTCTCGTAATTTCCGTATTGTATATATATGTTTCCAAATTTTGATAATTAAGAGCAAATTTTGCCGATAAATTTGTACTAATATAATATCCAAATCCTAAATCAAATTTATTAACTTCTTGATTGGTTTTATAAAAGTCTTGTTCTTCAAAATCATGATTATAGGATGTACTATTTCCATAACCGTAATAATTGGTAAGTAAAAGTTTAGTTCTAAAAATATCAAACGTTATTTGAACATTTTTAATAATATTGTTAAATATGCCGTTAAATACCAAATGATAAACATCGGGAATTGTAGCATATGAACTGGATAAAGACAACTGATACTCATACGGATCCATACGGAAGTTATAACTTGAATACTCCGGCCCAATTCCAATAATTAAACCATTATTTCTATTGTATTCTATATTTGGTATGTAAAATAAATCATACCCGCGCTGAATAAAAGTCGGTTCAAATCTTTCTTCGTCTGTTGTAGGTATTGTTGTTTTTGTGTTATCGTATTCCGTACCGCAGCTTTTAATAATTTTTGTATTTTCGTTGCCGTCATAAAATATCACTTTATTTTCCGAATTTCTGATAGGCAAAATACTAAATAAATAACCCTTAACTTCAGATGAATCTACTAACATATCTTTGCCTTCACCGCCAATTATACGAACCAACGGACCGCTGTTTACATTACCTGTTATAAAAGCTTTATCATTCCCTTCAAGCAAAAATATTCTAAACTCATCACAATATTTATTTTCAAAAGTTACATTATAAAACCAATCGCTTTTGTTTTTGTTTTTTTTTGCAATTACAATTTGAGTTAACGAATCATTCAATCTATTTACAAACAAATTATCATCTTTTACGGTAGCATATATTTCAATCACTTTATGAATCCAATTAAAGTACTCATCGGAATAATTAAATAATAAATCCCTCCGGCTTTTTAGCAGATTAATAATTCTTTGTCCGGCAGCTTTATAATGCAGTTCAGGCAATTGTTTTACCGAATATTCAATCAACGAATCGGTAAGTAAACTTATTACAACGTTTGTAACACTATCCCATTCTGTTTTGGATAGTTCGGGCAAAAATCTATTATCCAACACACGCCCGCTCCACGAAAGGAATTCTGCATTTGGATAAGAATCACCAAAACTATTCAGCTGCCTCACAAACATTGCAGCAATATTTGGAAACAATCCATCAAATAACGCAAAAGCCTGATCTCTATCACGCGGTATAGGAAACCATTTGCTTTGAACACTATCATTAACCCTTGCCCATCTCCATTGATCCGTATGTCTATCCCAATCACCTAAAAAAGCGTCTAGCAAACGTGCAGTTAAATAATTTTTAGAATTTACTTTTTCATTTCGTTTTTCTTCCAAACGATTTAACAAATTATAGGTTCCGGCTATTTTGTCCGCACCATTAAATAATGTTGTATCCAGCTCATTTTCGTTTGGATGTATTTCAATTAATCCCAGCATGTTTGCAAATTCTGTTCTAAATTCCCCCAGCCTTTCATCATCGGAAAGCCATACGATTTTAGGTTCGGCCTGCAGAATGCCAAGTTTATTTAATATTGGCACTACAACTAATGCTGCAAAAGGATTTGATGAGCTAATTTGATCGAACATAATATCGGCGGCAACAGTTTCCTGCAGTTCCTCCGGCAAAACCTTTGAGGGATCTTTTCTTACACTTCTAAACTTCCATATATTACCATCTGCACCCTTAAATTTTAGCGATTTTGTTTGAAAACCTCCCCCTTTTTCCAATGGTGTCAATCCACCACCAAAAGTGTTTAGGTTAATAACTTCAACATCTATTGGTATTGTCCATAATTGACGCCAATGTTGGCCAAAAAATATTTTAAATAACCAGCCTGCTTCATATTCTTTTGCCGGTATTACCGTAATATATTTTTTTGTTGTATCCTGCAATTGTGCATTAATATTAACATAAAGCACAATCACACAAATAAATAACAAACTTAATTTAACTTTACTCATTAAAATCCAAAATTTGTTCCAAATACAATTTCCGGTTTTTCCACCGAAAATGCAAAAGTTGTAACAACCGTAAAAAGTCTGTCACTAAAATCCACCCAAACTCCTGCACCATAAGCCGTATGCCATTTATTTGACCTTTGCCCGTCAATATATACTCGTCCTATATCGTAAAACAGGTGCAGCCCTACTTTACTTTTTACAATTATATCCATGTTGCTTATTTGCGACCTTATTTCGGTTTGGCCCAATACACCAAAATCTCCGGCAAATCTGTTTCGGCTATAACCACGCAACCCTTCTTTTCCGCCAATAAACACTCCTTTTAAAAACGGGTATTTCCCAAACATTCCCCCTCCCGTAATACGCAGTGCAAATACTGTGGGCAATATAAAATTTGTTCTTTGATATCCCCTCATATCAAACGATGTTTTTAAAAACGGGAATTCCAAACGGTAAAGTTTAGGATACAAAGTTCCATTTATATTAAAATAAAAACCTTTATAGGGATTTTCTATATTATCCCTTGTGTCCAAAGAAAATCCTCCCGAAACCCCAAACATCCTAAATTCTCCAATTCCATAATCACCGTATTTGTAATTAACAAGCAATTTTTTATTATTTAAACTTATATCCGTATATTCGTAAACCAGCCCTATATTAGCAGAGAAATAAGTTGTTATTTCTGTTTTTATCCCCGCCGAAATTACTACTAATTCGTAAATAGATTTATAATACCCAAGTTTTTCGTGATGATAATTATATTCCGTTTCATTCCCGTAACCAAAATATTTATCAAACGATAGTTCCGATTTCATAAACTCAAGTAGGAGAGAGCTGCCCGGAACAACGTTATTATAAATTCCTTCAAAGTGTATTTTGTAACTTTTAGGTTGTGTTGCATATATTCCAGTAAAGCGCATCCAATAATCATATGGTAAAAGGCCATAATTATATTTGCGCAAAACAGGACCACCGCCGGTAACTAAACCTTCCTCTGTATTAATTTCCAATATTGGGTAAAATGTCCACTCATGCCCAACATCGCGGCTTTCGGTATCATATTTTTCATCCAGCGTAATATAATTTTTTAATGACTTTGGATTTACAACCGTTCCGGCTGCTTTTGTAATTTTTGTACCATCGTCACTATCAAAAAAATATGTTTTGTTTTCATCATTTTCAAGAGGAATAATATACACATAATAACCATACACAACAGATGAATCAATTAATAAGTCATCACCTTCGTTTCCTATTATTTTTATTATTGGCGAAGCATTTACAGCTCCGGTTATTTTACAATAATCATTACCTTCACCCAGATACACTCTTATTTCTTTGGTAATTTCATTATCAAAAACTTTTCTTACAATTCTTCCGTTTTTTATATCCTCTTTATTATAAAAAATTTCAAGTTCGGTTATATTATCACTAACTCGTTTAATACTAATTGAATCGTTTAATGAAGAACCATTAAACTCGGCATATTTATTTATATAAGCATAATAATTTTCGGAAAATTTTAAAAATTCTTTTTTTCGTAATAACAAATCCGTAATTAAGTTTTGGTTTAAATAATTTTGTACTTCCAACGGCAAACCATTAACGGAATTTAATAATAACGAATCGCTTAACAACTCTGCAATATAGTTAGCGGTCGAATCCCATACCGTTTTTGAAATTTGGGTTAATACCCGTTTATCAAGATATCTGTTTTTCCATGTCATGTTTTCGGGTGATTGATAATCATCGGAAAAAGAGTTAAAACTTGGCACCAATAATTTACCGGTCAAACCAAATAATCCGTCAAATTTGGGAAAGCTGTTAATTTTTTCATCAATAACAGGGTTCCATATGTTATTTGTTTTGGTAAACATTATATTGTTTGATGAAACATTGTTGTTGCCCATAAACAAATCAAGCAGTCTATATTTTAACAGTTCGCTGCTGTTTATCTGTTCATTAGGATTAATATCGCAATATTTAAGAAGTTCTTCAGTATTTTTTGCATTTTTTGAACAAGTATTGCTATCGTTATTTGCCTCTATCCAATAGCCTGCTATTATATCACTGCTGTCTGCAACAAGTCCCTTATCCTTAAATTGCACCAAATTAATTTTTGTTAAACCTTTATAAAATTTTGTTAAAATATTATTTGCAATTACAGGGGCGTATGGATTTACCGAATAGAATAAATCTTGCTTGGATTGTTCGCTTATTGTAGTATAAATTAATTTTGGAGTATAATTTGTTAAGTTATTACTAATAGGTAAAAACCTGTTAAATCTTGTTTTTAATTTATTGGAAAAAATTAAACTTGTTTTATTAAACAAAGTGTCTATTTTTATCAGTGTCAAACTATCCGCATTAATGATTTGTGATTTACTTAAACCAACCCACAAATTATTCCAACCATTTCCAAATACTGTTGCATTTGGTTTATAGTTTTCCATATCCTTTATTAATATAATTTGTTTGTTATTTAAGATTGTTTTTGTTGTTTGGGCATTAATAATATTGCAGAATAGTAATATATTAATAAAAACAGCTAATCTTATTGCACTCTTCAAAATTTTCCCGCTAAAAACATTTACAGATTGATTAAAAAAGTTTATTTTAAAGCTTCTATATTTAGAATAAAATTTATAACCTGCTAATTGGAGTTTTAATAATGAAATTTACGCAAATTTGCAGAAATTTAATAACCTTTTTTATTGTAATTGGATTTGTAAATGTAATTTTTGCACAAGAAATTAAATTTTCCGGTTATGGATCTGTTGGGTATAGGTTTTTTAATAGAAACATACTTAATGGATATAATCAGGAAAGTTATTACGAAGGCAAATTACAGGCCGATATCGAATATAACAAACATATTGAAGGACAAATAGATTTACGAGGCAACTCGACTGACAACAGCTTTAAGTTACGAGAAGTGACAGTTAAGTTTGACTATATGGATTATATGAAAATTAAGGTTGGAAACATTAAAAAACCTTTTGGAAACGAACAGCTTTATAACGAAGAGGACCTTTTTACCGTTGAAAGAAATAATGTTCATCAAAATATTTCCGAGATGGGTTACGGCGGAAGAGCAGTAAGTTTAATGGCTTATTATAAATATTCCAAAAAACGCCAAAATGTTCCTTATTCGTATTACGCTTCTTTTTTTCATACAAATTCGTTGTACAACGGCTTAGCAGCAAGATTTGAGTATCATGCGGGAGATATAACATACGCTGCAAATTATTTAATTGAAAAAAAAGGCGGCGACTACCCAATTACAGCTTTTGGTGCCGGTTTAGATTTTGAACTGAATAAAAATAATTTTACATCAGTAATTGAATTGTTTTATGTTCAAGACCCAAATGAAGGTATTTTGCGCAAATTACGTAATGAAGACGAAAAAGTATATTCTGTTGGAGCAAAATTTTTAGCAGCTTACCAATTTGACCTTGACGGAGAAGTTGTTAAAAAAATTGAACCTGTTTTTTTAACCGGTTATTTTTTGCCTGATAAAGAGATTAACAGCAATCATGTTATTCAAACATTGCTTGGTGTAAATATTTATTTTCATAAAATGGTTAAATTACGCGTTAATGCCGATTTAAGGCTAAAGAAAAACCAGTTTAACTCCGATTATAGTAGTAAGGAATCCAGGGCAATTGTTGAATTTCAAATGAGTTTTTAAAATGAAGGTTTATTTATATATATTGTTTATTGCAATTGGTTTGGCAGGTTGTAATTCGTTTGAAAGCGAAGATGAACCAAATCTGGTCGGCTCAATACCGGTATTACAGATTGAAACGAACCCGGATGATTATTTGAGCCTTTTGGAAAACAAAACTACCGATTTTGAAATTCCCTGCAATATTATTTACAAAAATAATTTATATAAAGGTAAAATAGCTGCAGCCGGTGCCGGTTCACGTTATCATGACAAATGGGGTTACAAAGTTGTTTTAGAGCCAAATAACTTTATTGAAGGTTTATACAAATTTAATTTAAGTTCTCAAATTTACGATAAAACTTCTTTAAGTACCGCAATCGCACTTAAGTATTATCAAAAACTTGGGTTCCCTGTTCATAAACTTGCATATGTTTTTGTTAAAATTAACGGGGTTGATAAAGGTCTTTATCCGCTTGTGGAAAGAGTTGAAGAACAATTTTTTATTAATCGGGCAATTTCGGTTAACGAACTTTTTAAACTAGGATTTGAAACTAAATTTACCTTTAATAATGTTTATATACCGGAGTACAATCTTGAAAAAAAGATTCCTGATGATAATAATTACAATAGTATAAATTTGTTAATTAACGCGCTTGATACATGTAATTTAAGTATAACTACAGCGGGGCTTAACAAATTTCTTGACATTAATAATTACATTAAATATCATGCTTTTACTACAATTATTAACAATCAGGATGCATTTACTAATAATTTCTTTTTAATTAAACAAAAACCCAATGAACCGTTTACAGTAATACCATGGGATTTTGACAAAGCATTTATTGGCGATGTTGGTTTATATGGAGAAAACGACATTATTGCCAAACTAAAGGGAACCGAATTTACCAAACAAATGTATTTAAATGAAATAACTTATCAGCTTAACAATGTTTTTAACGAAACCGAATTATTCAATTTTATCGACTCACTTGCAATTGTAATTAAACCGGCTTATAACCGAGATCCTTTTTTAGGGAAAAATAGGTATAATTTTGACGTTGAAATAAACAATCTTAAAACCTATATTATAAACAGAAGGCAAAATTTATTAAATAAGATAATATCAGGTAATTAAAAATGTTTTTACACTTCTTTGGTTATATATTTTTGTTTGTTTCAACTATTTCTTTATTAGGACAAGGATTTAACAATACATATAAAAGCAATAATACTTTATCCAAAATTTATTCAGGATTGGCCGAATCGGTTGATTGGTACGACCTGCCTGTTTTTGCTGCTTATTTAAGCCGCACCGCTGTTTATAACAGCAATTTACGCAGCACAATTAATATCGGACCATCTTATCTTGATTCGGAAATTTCAGAAGATTTTGGAAACAGTAGAAACAATTCTATTGGCAGTATGGATAAAGATTTAATTCCTGATTATATTTTTTATTCCCGCCTTGCTTTAACTGCCGCTGCCGATATTTTTACCGATGCCGATATATCTTCTAAAAGTTTCAGACAAATATTTTTATTTAAAAAATCACTTTTATATACTTATACATTAACCGAAATTGTTAAAAACAGCATTACGCGTAACCGTCCCGATAACAGCGATTCCAGAAGTTTTTTTAGCGGACACACGGCAACAGCTTTTGCAGCCTCAACATTTTTATACCGCGAGCTTGACGACTTTTACGATAAATGGGATGTAACCCGTGCCGATAAAAAATTGCGTACTACATTTAAAATTGCATCATTTGGCATTTTATACGGGTGGGCAGGATATGTTGGTTACAGCCGTATATACGACAAAAAACATTATTTAAGCGATGTAATAACCGGTGCGGCTGTTGGCACTATAATTTCGTATTTTGTATATGAACATTTCAATCAAAAATTCCCCGCACTACATAATATTAACCTTTCAACCGGCAATAAATCTTTATTTGTCTCCTACAAATTGGATTTTTAGAATTTTGTTTTTTTAATTTTATATTGTATGTTTGTAATAAGAAGCGGTATTAAAAAGTACCCTTTTTTGTACCCTCTTGTTCTATTTTAATTAAGGTTTAATTTTTTAAATATAAGTTTTTATAAAGCTTATATTTGTTAATGTTTATTAACTAAATTAAGTAAAAGACTTTAATAAAATATATAATATTTAATTAGTTTTTTTTAGACTGCAGTACCTTTTTTGAATCAATTATAAATATTTTAGGCTTAATAATGAAAAGACGAATTATTGGAATTAAAGAAACATTACCCATCTTACAAACTCTTCCGCTTAGTTTTCAACATTTAACTGCTATGTTTGGAGCCACAATTCTTGTTCCAATACTGGTAGGAATTGACCCCGCCATTGCTCTGTTAATGAATGGTATAGGAACATTAATATATTCATATTTTACTAAAGGCGGTATTCCCGCTTATCTCGGTTCAAGTTTTGCGTTTATTGCGCCCACACTGCTTATTATTGCAAGTTATGGCGGTTTTCAAAATGCTCAATCGGGATTTATATTTTTTGGGCTCTTTTTTATTTTAATGTCTTTTATTGTTAAAAATTTTGGCTTAAAATGGATAGACATTGTAATGCCGCCTACCGTAATGGGAAGTGTTGTTGCAATTATCGGTTTGGAATTAGCCCCAATTGCAGCACAGCAGGCAGGTTTTGCACCTTGGCCAACTATGGCCGGTAATGTTGTTCCCGCTTTTCAAATTGACCCCCAAACTATTACTGTTTCTTTATTTACTTTAGCAATTGGGGTTTTTGGTTCAATTTTGTTTAGAGGTTTTCTGCAAATCATCCCAATTCTTGTGGCTGTTGTTTCCGGTTATTTATTATCACTTTTTATGGGTTTGGTAAATACTCAAATAATTTCGGATGCCGCATGGTTTGCATTGCCTAAATTTCACGCTCCAATTTTTAATATTAATGCAATTTTAATAATTGCCCCCGCATGTCTTGTTGTTCTTGCAGAGCATATAAGCCATTTAATTGTTACCGGAAAAATAACCGACTCCGATTTAATGAAAGACCCCGGTCTTCATAGGTCGTTACTTGGCGATGGTGTTAGCAATGTTATATCCGGTTTTACAGGTTCAACCCCTAATACTACCTATGGCGAAAATATTGGCGTAATGGCTATAACCCGCGTTTATTCAGTTTGGGTTATTAGAATTGCGGCAGTACTTGCAATTTTATTTTCAAGTATTGGTAAAATTTCAGCAGCTATTTCATCTATACCTACTCCGGTAATGGGTGGTATTACAATGCTGCTTTATGGTGTTATTGCCGTACAGGGTTTTAGAATTTTTGTTGATCACAAAATAGACTTTAGTAAAAATAAAAACATGGTGCTTGGTGCCGTTACTTTTGTTATAGGTATCAGCGGTGCAAGCATTAACATTGGCTCCGTTCAATTTAAAGGAATGGCTTTTGCGGCTATATGCGGCATTATACTATCAACTGTTTTTTATATGCTTGGTAAATTTGGTTTATTAAACGAGGATAATTAAATTATGGCAGCAGCTAAACTAACTGAAAATTTGGAGGTTTTTGCCAACGGGTTGCGCTTTGAAAATCCGTTTGTTTTAGCTTCCGCACCTCCTACCGCCACAGGGGATTTAATCCGTAATGCATTTGAAGCCGGCTGGGCCGGAGCCGTTACTAAAACAATTAAGGACGAAGATGTTACAAGTTCTAATGTTTCTCCTCGTTTTAATGTTTTGTGGTCTAATACTACAGTTATTGGATTTGAAAATATTGAGATGGTATCGGAAGAACCGATTTTGTACTGGTTACAAGAAATTAAAGATATTAAAAAAGAGTACCCAACTAAAATTCTTATTGCAAGCATTATGGGTGCTGCGGGTGTTGAATCGTGGCAGAGTATTGCACGCAAAACTGCCGGAGCCGGTGCCGATGCACTTGAACTAAATTTTTCATGTCCAAACGGTGTTACGGCTCAAGGATTGGGTAGTGCAATTGGGCAAGACAACGATATTATCAGAATAATTACCAAAGGAGTAAAAGAAGTTGTAAACATTCCGGTTATTGTAAAACTTACTCCAAATGTAACCTCCATTGCCTCCGCTGCTAAAGCCGCTGTTGATGGCGGTGCAGACGGGTTATGCGCAATTAACACCGTTTTATCTTTGGTGGGTATTGATATTGAAACGTTAACTCCTTTACCAAACGTTGGAGGTTATTCAACTTATGGCGGACTTTCGGGAAGCTGCGTTAAACCAATAGGTTTAAGATGTGTGGCCGAAATTGCAAAAGAAGTAAAAACACCTGCAAATAATGGACATATTAACAACATTTCAATACATGCCGTAGGAGGTATTTCCACATGGAAAGATTCTGTTGAGTATATTGCAGTTGGTGCCGATGTAATACAAATTTGTACCGAAGTTATGTTAAAAGGTATTTCAATTATTGACAAATTAAAAAGCGGACTTGCCGCTTACATGAAAAGGAAAAAAATAGAGGCGCTAAGCGATATTTGCGGAGCGGCTTTGCCAAAAATTGTTACCCATGGTCAATTAAGCCGTAAGTATAAAGCCCCTGCACGCATTGATTATTCAAAATGTAAAAGCTGTAAATCGTGTATAACTATTTGTAAAGAATCCGGCGCTAATGCAATTTACGCTGTGGATTCGTTAGTGGCAATTGACAGAGATAAATGTTACGGCTGTACTTTGTGCAGTTTTATATGCCCCACACGTGCAATTTATATTGCCGGCGGTTTTGAACATGAGTTATAATATATTTTAATATATACACCCTTAATTTCTCCTCTCCATAAAAGCAATACTATGAGAGGAGAAATTGGACTTTTTAAAATATCCCCATTTATAACTATATCAATCACTTTTCTTAATAATCACCACGTAACATCATCAATATTTTTTTTATTTTTACAAAATTAACTTACCTTATTTTATTTTTTTATTTGCTTTCATAAATAATTTTTGTAATTTGTATTAACATAAAAAATAAAGGCAGGGTAAGTTATGTTAAACTCCTTATATAAACTTGGTCTCCAGTTAGAAGCCGGAGATGAATTAGACCAACGATTAATAAATTCGCCAAAACTAAAGAAAAATAAGAATTATTTTATCATTAAAATAGTAATTGATTTGGACGAAAACAAAATAATTATTGATCCACAAAATTTGGAAGAATACAGCGAGAACCATTCAATTAAAAAATACAAATGTTTTAAATTAAGTGGTCCACGTGGTAAAAAAACAAATACAAGTGGAATTTTTAAGTCTTTTAATGAAGCAATTATACCAATTTATGGAGATAAAAAGAAGGGGGACCTTTTAGAAAAACTGGATAGTTATAAAGCGTTATTTTCTTTAACAAAACTAGCCAGGATATTAACTAAAATTTACGAAAAACAAGAACATTTTGTTGTTTGTAACTTATTTGCGCCACAGTCTTCTGATATTCCAATTAAAACCGCACTAAATAGTGAATTAGTTGTTAAATTAGCCAACAACGAAATCATTATTTTATATTATCTCGCTTTGAAGTCAATTGATGAAGGATATCCCCAACCGGAACCATTAGCCGAAGTTGAAGGCTATACAAACTTAATTAAGAAAATATTTACTTCCAGCGGAACAGATAATGGCAGTATATGTTATGCGAGTGGTAAATATGAAACTGATATAACATGTGCTGATTTTAAGAATAGAAAAGATCTGAATAAGGTTTTTGTCACAACAACAATAAATTATGCAAATAATTTCGAGAAATCAAATTACGTCAACAATTATAAACTTAGCAATAATGTTAAGTCAATCCTTGAGCAAACATCAGATACGATTTTAAACAAACTAAATATCACCATTGCTGGTACACCTCATTTAATTATTCCGGAATTACTCCACACCCCGAATATAAACACAAAATTGTTTTTATTGCATCTTAAACAGAAAAACGATCTTGTTTTTAATAATAAAGAAATTAAACAATTTATTGAAGATTTCAAACTTGATCACAATTTGGATAATAGTTCCGTTTATTGGATAAATTACATTGGTTATGAAACTAACGGAAATTACTTTAAAATTATTAATAGGATTAAAGATGTAAATAATATCCATTTTGATAATGTAGTTAAAACTTTTGCAAATACGGGCGTTGAATTTGATAAAACAAACAAGTATGTTTTTAATTTGCACCGATTATACTCAATAATCCCAATTCGTAATCCCAAAGCGTATAAAAATATTGCCTTAAACATTATCTCTTCAATTTTAGAAAGAAGAAAAATAGACATACAAAATCTATTTGACTGCTTCAAAGAATTGATAATATATTATTTTTTTGAAAGAAGTAAAATTACTGGACAATATCAAAATGTATATCCTAAATGCAGCAGAGAAAAATTTGATTTTGCTATAAAAACAAGTGTAACAAATTATTTAATTGTTTTTAAAGCATTATTAAAACTAAACCAGCTTTTTAATTACAATTTTATCGAGGGAACAATGGAAGACAAATCAACAAATGTTGGAAATAATCAACCGAAAGAAAACGAATTGTTCAACATGCTTAACTATTCAGACGCACAAAAAGCTATGTTTTATTTAGGCCGGATGGTAAACAGCATTGGTTATGCGCAGTACGAAAAAGGACACAAACAAAAACCTATTTTACAAAAAATCAATTTTAACGGTATGGCTTTGCGCGATATTGCTAAATTACGCAACGAATTATTTGAAAAAGCACGTCAATACAACAAAACCAATTCGATAACTTTTTTGGACAGTAATTTTTCAGCTTTGTTTGACTTTAACAATTGGAAATTACCGCCGAACGAAGCATTATTCTTTTTGTTAAACGGTTATTCATATTTTATAAATTCAAAGGAAAACAACAATCAAAACGAAACAACGGAGGAGTTAAATGGCTAATTCAATTATTAACAATAACAGCGATTTTTTATTTATTTATGAAGCAATTCAATGTAATCCAAATGGTGACCCCGATCAGGAAAACAAACCACGTATGGATAATGATACCAACACAAATTTAGTTACCGATGTGCGTCTAAAAAGATATATAAGGGATTTTTTAAAAAATAATGGTTCTGATATTTTTATTGACACAGAAGACGATTATAAAATTAAACCTCTGGAAAAATTATTAGCCTCAACAAATAGGATTATTGATGAGTCTTTTAACGAGTGGTATAATAACAGAAGAATAGATCATCTTGAAATCGGCAAATTATCTAAAAATGAATTTATAAATTATTTAATTGAAGCAAATAAAAAGAAAACAAAAAAAATTAGTGATGATGATGAACCAGACCAGAAAACAGAAAAAGCAAATAAAAAAATCGATGACTTTTTATTGCTGTTAATTGAAAATAAATTTATTGATATCAGACTATTTGGAGGGGCATTCCCCATTAAGGGTATTTCAAAGATCTTTACCGGTCCTATTCAATTAACATGGGGTTATTCTTTAAACAAAGTAAAAATTATTGAAAGCAGTACAATTGTATCCATTATGGAAGATAATTCCTCTACTTTTGGCAAAGATTACCGTATTTATTACAGTTTAATTGCGTTCCATGGTACAATTAATAAAAACGCCGCAAAAGGTACAGGTTTAAGCATAAATGACAGAGAACTTTTCCGTAATGCAATTTGGAATTCAATTTCAGCAAGTCCTACACGCAGTAAAATTAACCAATACCCAAAACTTTTTGTTGAATTTGAATATAATGAAGAATTTGGGAACGGTCAATTTGGTGATTTACGTAATTATATTTCGGTTAATCCTAAAAACGGATTGGATTTTGAAAGCGTACGCAAGTTTACGGATTTGGATTTTGATTGCACAAAACTAATTGAGTTAAAAAATAATAATTACGGTGCTGATAAAATTATTAAAAATGTAATTGTAAAAAGTTCACCCGATATTAATATTAATTTGTAATAATTATGAAAATTATAGCATTTGATATTATTGGAAAATTTGCGCATTTTAGAAAATATTTTTCTAACTCAACGGCTTTAAGTTATACTATACCACCACGTACAACAATAATTGGTATTTTAGCAGCTGTTATGGGTTATCAAAAAGATGCTTATTACCAGTGTTTTTCTAAAAAAAATCTGCAAATAACAATTGCTGTAATAAGCCCTTTAAAAAAAACTATTCACAGGGTTAACAACTTAAGGATCGTATCGCGTAGTTTTGATGATTTTATGGGGCACAAATTACACACACAAACACCAATTGAAATAGTAACTCCTGAAGATTTACAAAATAATAATTTAGCATACCGTGTTTATATTTTGCCCGAAGATATTGAATTTAGGGAAGAACTAATAATTAGGTTAACAAATAAAAAGGCAATATATAATACCTCGCTTGGTGTTGCACAGTTTTCTGCAAGTATTCAAAACATTACTATATTTAATGATAACGAAATTGAAGAATTAAACATTGATGGTTGTAACATGGAATTTAATTCTGCCGTTCTAAGTTCTTCGGTTAATAATATTATATTTGAGTTAGCCGAAAACTGGAAATATAATTATATTGAAGAAGATTTAATTCCCATGGATTTTATGTGCAACTATAATAGGGAATTAAAAGAATTAAACCGTGTTTTATACACTACAAATTATTTTCAGTTAAGGGTTAATTTTACAGGAAATTATTTTCAACTGTCTAAAAATGGAGAAGTGTTAAATATTCAATTTTTGTAAAGGAGGTTAAGATGGATTTTTTTTCGCATTGCAAATTAGATGAGAATAATAATGTTTTAGAAAAAAAATATTTATGGCAGCATTTACAAAATGCTGCCAATATTGCTAAAAATAATTTTTCAAACAACATTAATTTTTCTTCCGGTAACAATGTTTTAATTGAATTAATTGATAAAATATGCATGCTGCACGATTTAGGCAAATATACATCCTTTTTTCAAAAGTATTTATTTAAGGAAAAAGTAGAGGACAGCCTTAGGTTTCATGCTAGTATTGGGGCTTATACTTTATTTAATTTATATAAAAATATTAATCCTAAATTAGCCGTACTTTCTTATTTTATTATAAAAAGTCATCATAAAAATCTTATTGCAATTGTTGACGATCCAGTTTTTTCGGATATGGATGTAATTGTTTTAAATAACATATTCAAGCAGCAAAAACAAAGTTTATCTTCAATAATTGAACAAATTGAAAAAGAGCTTAATATTCCAAATCTAAAAAACTATCTTGTTTTTCCTGAAAATGCTGACAGGCTATTACATAAAGAAATAAAACGAAAACCTAATATAGAAAACTATTTTTTAGTAAATTATTTATTTTCGTTATTAATTGAAGCCGATAAACTTGATGCATCAAACACCAAACAATATAACAAAGTAAAAATTGATAATAATAGTGTTACAAAATATTTAGATTTATTACCTAAAAACTTAAGTAATATTAACCGCATACGCTCGGAAATTAGGGAAACTATCAAAGCTCAAATTTCAACCGATTTACTTAAACATAAAATATTTACGCTAACTTCACCAACCGGAAGCGGAAAAACACTTCTATCGCTTGAATTTGCAATTAATTTACGTAATTTAATACGCCAAACACAAAATAAAGAAGTACAAATAATTTATTCTCTTCCGTTTATTAACATTATTCAACAGACCGAATTAGTATTAAATGATGTATTTGCCGATAATGTAAAAATATTATCTCATTATCAATATTCGTCAATTTTTGATGCGGAAACAGTGGGAGAAAACGGCGCAAACTATAACCAACAAATACAACATTTAGAAACGTGGCAGTGTGACATAATAATTACATCTTTTGTGCAGCTTTTACAAACCTTAATTGGCAATAAAAATAAATTTCTTAAAAAGTTTCATCATCTGGCCAACTCCATTATTATACTTGATGAAGTGCAGGCATTAAAAGCTGAACATCTGCCGCTTATTGGTTCAGTTATTTATTTTTTAACAGAATTTTTAAATAGTACGGTTTTATTAATGACCGCCACAAAACCGATTATTTTTGAGCTTGCCAACAAGTTTATACTTTGCAATGAAAATGCGGAAGCTAAACCATATGAATTATTGCCTAATAATGAGCTATATTTTAAACAATTTAATCGTACCCAATTAATTCCGTATTTAGATAACGTTTTAGATATTTATGAATTTTTTGAACTTTTTAAAAGTATTTATAAACCCGATTGCTCTTGTTTAATTGTGTGCAATAAAATAAGCACATCTTTGGAAATTTATGAGGTAATTAGAGATTTTGTTGATGAAAACAAAAATAACATTTATTATTTATCTACAAATTTATTGCCTGCCGATAGAGATGAAATATTAAATAATATTAGACTGGATTTAAAACAAAACAAAAAACCTTTGTTAGTTTCCACACAAGTAATTGAAGCCGGAGTTGATTTGGATTTTGATATGGGTTTTAGAGATATTGGCCCCCTTGACAGCATTATACAAGCAGCAGGAAGAATAAACCGCAACTGCAAAAAAGATACCCCGTCTCCTTTTTATATTATTGATTTGGGAAACTGTACAAAAATTTACGGTTCAATTGTTTATTCAACCGTAAAAAAATTATTAACTACCGGCACAAACATACAGGAAATTAATTATTTAGATTTAATTAAAAATTATTATTACATTCTTTCAAATAAAAGCAAATATGACGAATCGGAAAATATATTTAACTCAATCAAAAATTTGAATTATTACAAAGATGGTGAAAAAGACACTATTGCAGATTTTAAAGTTATTGACGAAAAAGCCTTTTCTGCTTCTGTTTTTATAGAAACTGACGATACTGCTAAATTTGAATATAGCAGATTTTGTGATTTTATTGATAAAAAAATTACAAAGGAAGATTTCAATAAATATAAAAAAGACTTTAATAAAAGAGTTTTAGAAGTACCTAAAACTTTTATTAATAACCAGCTTAAAAGCAGAGTGCAAAATTTATATTACATTAGTAATGATATTATTGACTATTATTACAACAAACAAACAGGATTTATACGCAAAGACAAGGATGTTTTTTTATGAATATACAACAAACAATTATTAAATTTCCCGAATTGGAATTATTAACCCGCGATGCACATAAATTACGTGGTTTTTTTGGTAACTTTTTTAAAGATGAATCACCATTATTACACAATCATTACAACGATGGTACATTCCGTTATAAATATCCTCTTGTACAATATAAGGTAATTAATAGAATGCCTTACTTAATAGGACTTGGCGAAGGAGCGGAATTATTAAACAATTTGTTTTTAAAAATCAATCAAATTGTTATTGATGATACTACATATATGATAAATGCAAAAAATATTAAAACAAGCCTTGAAGATATAAACGTTCACAATAAACAAAATTTTTATAATTTTGTAACATTATGGATGGCGTTAAACCAAAAGAATTTTAGAATCTATATAAATTGCATTAATCAACTTGAAAAAGAAAAGATGCTTGAAAATATTTTAATTGGCAATTTATTAAGTTTTTACAAAACATTTAACTACAACGTAAACGAAAAAATACTTGTAAAGTTAATTTTTGAAGAAAAGGATGTAAAATATAAAAGTCAAAATATGGTTGGTTTAAAAGTAAGTTTTACAACTAATGCGGAACTTCCAAACTATGTTGGCATTGGCAAATCGGTTTCGCGCGGTTTTGGAACAATTTTAAGGATGTAATTATGCAGCTTTTTATTGATAGATTTGGGGCTTTTTTACACGTTAAGGACAACATGTTTGAAGTTGTTTTTACAATTGAAGGCGAGAAAAAAAAGTCTGTTATTCCTCCTTCCAAAGTAACAAACATTTTGCTTTCGGAAGGAACTAGTTTAAGTTCCGAAGCAGTTAAACTGGCACTTACAAATAATATAGATATAATTTTTCTTGAATTTGACGGTATGCCTATTGGGCGTGTTTGGCACAGTAAACTGGGCAGTACTACAAAAATACGTAAACATCAATTAATTGCAAGCTTAAATGAAACCGGCATTAATTATGTAAAAAGCTGGATTATTCAAAAATTAACAAATCAAAAAGAATTTATAGTTACGTTAAAAAAACATCGCAGCGAAGCAGCTGATTTTTTAAATACACAAATAGAATCAATAAATAAGTCAATTGAAAATATTAACGCTTCCAAGCATAAAACTATTCCGGAGGCAGCCGATTTAATACGAGGTAACGAAGGTATTGCAGGTCGTGTTTATTTTGAAACTATAAGCTCTGTTTTGAGTAAAGAATATAAATTTGACTGCCGCAGTAAACGTCCCGCTTTAGATCCGTTTAATGCTTTTTTAAATTACGCTTATGGTATTTTATATTCACGTATAGAAAAAGCTTTGTTAATTGCCGGCATTGACCCGTATTTAGGCTTTTTGCACCGCGACGACTATAACCAAAAGAGTATGGTCTTCGATTTTATTGAACCTTACCGCATTTATGCAGACGAAATTGTATTTAAATTATTTTCCGGTAAAAAAGTAAATAATACGCACACGGATAAAATGGACAAAGGATTTTCGCTTAACCGCGAGGGGAAAGCTTTACTGATTGAAAAATTTATGCCCTTTTTAGACGAAGAAACCATAAAATTTAAATCCAAAAATTTTACCCGCCAAAACGTAATACAACAAAACGCATTCGATTTTGCCGGACAATTAATTAACAGAAAAGAAAATTACGAGGCAATAGAAAAATATGATCTGCTGGGTGATGTATGATATTAAAAACGATAAAACAAGAGGTAAAATTTCAAAACATTGTATTCAAGCCGGACTAAATCGTGTTCAATATTCGGTTTTCCTCGGCAAAATGGAGCCAAATCAAAAGGATACTTTAACACTCCAATGCCAACAGCTTTTTAATTCCGAAACTGATTCAATCTATATTTTTCCAATGAGCAAGGACGAATTAAAAGATACTGTTTTATTAGGACAGGCATTCGATAAAAAAATGATTACACACGAAGTGAGAGCTTTATTTATATGAACGAAACAGATTCAATTTCAATAACACCATCGCAAATTATTGAATTTTTGTTTTGTCCGAGATTCATTTATTTTATGTATGTTTTAGATATCCCTCAGTTTGAAGAAGGTAATTTTAAAGTAATGCTTGGGCGTAATTTACATACCGAAAAATTAAACGTAAACAAAAACTATTTACGCAAAAAAATTAACGCAAAAGAAAAATATTTAGATGTTTATTTAACCAATAAATATTTACGCGGCCGTATGGATGAAGTTTTAGAACTTAACGATGGATCATTAGCTCCTTTGGATTATAAATTTGCAGAATATAAAGAGCATATTTTTAAAACTTATTTAACACAATTATATTGTTATGCTATTTTAATTGAAGATAATTTTAACGCAAAAGTTAATAAAGGATTTATTGTATATACACGAAGTAAAAATAAACTTATTGAAGTAGATATACCCGACAATGCTAAAAACGAAATAATTAACCACACAACGGAAATTGTAAATATTATTGAAAATAATATTTATCCTAAAGTAAAAGCCTCTCAACAAAAATGCTGCGGTTGTATTTATCGCAATATTTGTTCAAAATAGACCCGCCAGATTAAAAATTATTTTCAATTTTGAGCATAGTTTTATTAAAATATTGTATGATAATGTATTACAGCCCTTTTTTTTTCGGAAAAATAGATTTTTTTTATCATTATTGTTGTTTTTTAATTAAAATTATTGCTATTTTTAACTTATCAGAATTTGCTAAGTTTTTTGTATGTAATAGGTTGCAAAAATCCGGCGTTCTTATACCTAATCCACCATAACAAGGATTGAAACTCAATTTCGGCTTGTGTATTTTTAATCGTTTTTTCTGGTTCTTATACCTAATCCACCATAACAAGGATTGAAACATGAAATTACTCCAACGATACTTGAATTAGGACGTGTTCTTATACCTAATCCACCATAACAAGGATTGAAACATGTCATATTGCATGTTACTGCGTTTGTTGATTTCGCGTTCTTATACCTAATCCACCATAACAAGGATTGAAACTATATAAATCTAACTTAGGGATATCCTCATACGATAGTTCTTATACCTAATCCACCATAACAAGGATTGAAACTGCAGTACCCAAGTTTAAAGGAAAGTGAAATTATAAGGTTCTTATACCTAATCCACCATAACAAGGATTGAAACATACAGTTGTAAATGTATTTGTGGCGTTTACTAAAGGTTCTTATACCTAATCCACCATAACAAGGATTGAAACCCTTGAAAATACTCTACTACCACAAGATTATTTTCGTGTTCTTATACCTAATCCACCATAACAAGGATTGAAACGCATGAAAATTATTAATAAACAAATTAACAATATGAGTTCTTATACCTAATCCACCATAACAAGGATTGAAACATAATGGAATATTGAATCTATCAAATTTGAATTATAGTTCTTATACCTAATCCACCATAACAAGGATTGAAACACTGTATCAATTAAATCAATATTATCTAGTATGAATTGTTCTTATACCTAATCCACCATAACAAGGATTGAAACTTAATTAAACATAAGGAATTGTAAAATGAAAACTTATGTTCTTATACCTAATCCACCATAACAAGGATTGAAACCTATTGTTATTTCATACCTTATGGAATAAAATATATTATGTTCTTATACCTAATCCACCATAACAAGGATTGAAACTTCAATTCTTAAATCTATGTATAAAGATTATAGGAATTGTTCTTATACCTAATCCACCATAACAAGGATTGAAACAGATAAAAGGTTATCTTGATAATAAACCAATGCTAATGTTCTTATACCTAATCCACCATAACAAGGATTGAAACTTAATTAACATAAGGAATTATAAAATGAAAACAATCGGTTCTTATACCTAATCCACCATAACAAGGATTGAAACTTCCTAACAAGTTTTCATCTGAATAAATTAAATTATGTTCTTATACCTAATCCACTATAACAAGGATTGAAACATGCTGATTACAGGAATGTTGGTGAACTTGCCACGCGTTCTTATACCCAATCCACTATAACAAGGATTGAAACGGGCAGGTTCCGCCTGTACAATGGTGGGAGCGCATAGTTCTTATACCCAATCCACTATAACAAGGATTGAAACCACTTGAATTATTGAACCTGCAAAATGCGGGGTACCCAGTTCTTATACCCAATCCACTATAACAAGGATTGAAACATACTGCATTAGCACCATTAGCGAATAATGTTTTATTGTTCTTATACCCAATCCACTATAACAAGGATTGAAACATACAGATGTAAACGCATTACCCGAATTATTTAACGTGTTCTTATACCCAATCCACTATAACAAGGATTGAAACCACGGATAAAAAAGATTATAGGAGCAGTGAAATGATAACGTTCTTATACCCAATCCACTATAACAAGGATTGAAACATCGGTACGGATTTACGAGGGTTGCAGGTATTATATATGTTCTTATACCCAATCCACTATAACAAGGATTGAAACATAATGCTTGTTTTGTAATTCCGAACCGGGTTGCAGCGTTCTTATACCCAATCCACTATAACAAGGATTGAAACCAGTTTGATTTAACAGGGTTAACGAGCTTCCCATGTTCTTATACCCAATCCACTATAACAAGGATTGAAACAGTTCGGTTTGTTGTACCCGTAATTCCTTTTCACTTTCTGTTCTTATACCCAATCCACTATAACAAGGATTGAAACGTAATATTTAAACCACTATCTTGTATGCTATCTTTTGTTCTTATACCCAATCCACTATAACAAGGATTGAAACCTTTTCATCTTTTCCCCCAGTTGTCTTGTGAACGTAAGGTTCTTATACCCAATCCACTATAACAAGGATTGAAACCGTTCGTAAAAACTTCATCACCAACAAAAACAGCTTCTGTTCTTATACCCAATCCACTATAACAAGGATTGAAACCGAATATCTGATAGTAAATATCTAAAATTTAGATAATACGTTCTTATACCCAATCCACTATAACAAGGATTGAAACATATCTGTTTTAGCAGGTAATCTTGTAGGCAAAGATAAGTTCTTATACCCAATCCACTATAACAAGGATTGAAACTTAAACAGAGGTGAAAATGAATAACAATAAATTACTCGTTCTTATACCCAATCCACTATAACAAGGATTGAAACTAGATGATGCTTTGATAGTCGAATCCAATGATGTAAAAGTTCTTATACCCAATCCACTATAACAAGGATTGAAACCTAATGACATATTGCACGTAGCATTGGTCGATTTTGGTTCTTATACCCAATCCACTATAACAAGGATTGAAACGATATCGGTGTTGATTATTGGTTATTTGGTGGTACAAGTTCTTATACCCAATCCACTATAACAAGGATTGAAACGTGCACGGCAAGCTTGAAGTTGAAAGAGCGATTGAAGTTCTTATACCCAATCCACTATAACAAGGATTGAAACCAAGTTTAGGAACCGGCACTATAACAAGTACTAATTCAGGTTCTTATACCCAATCCACTATAACAAGGATTGAAACTCTAAAGCCAATATAACTTGGTCAACATTACCGATTAAAGTTCTTATACCCAATCCACTATAACAAGGATTGAAACATAGTTGAATATTTATTATTGTATCGTTATCAGCAAGTTCTTATACCCAATCCACTATAACAAGGATTGAAACCAAGAAAAAATATTTGAAGGTGATTCAACAACTGAAGGTTCTTATACCCAATCCACTATAACAAGGATTGAAACAAGTCAAGCCCAAAACCAAGTATATTAATGATACTGTTCTTATACCCAATCCACCATAACAAGGATTGAAACTACAGGTATGGCATTGAGGGCGAATCGGGTTCGGAAGTTCTTATACCCAATCCACTATAACAAGGATTGAAACTTAAAAGATGAATTAAGCAAATTACAATCTCCAAATCAGGTTCTTATACCCAATCCACTATAACAAGGATTGAAACACGAACAGATGAAAAGATTAAATGTTGATTTTGTTCCGTTCTTATACCCAATCCACTATAACAAGGATTGAAACTATGCAATATGTTGAGAATGTCAAGACAGGTTATCAAAAGTTCTTATACCCAATCCACTATAACAAGGATTGAAACCAATATTGGCTTCGTCTGTTAATATTTTTGGTGTTGCCGGTTCTTATACCCAATCCACTATAACAAGGATTGAAACTCCTCATATCCAACATCACCAGCACCCGCCAAAATAGGTTCTTATACCCAATCCACTATAACAAGGATTGAAACTCCTGAAATAATTATATGGTTGAATAATCCGTTTTCGTTCTTATACCCAATCCACTATAACAAGGATTGAAACATTTCCCAATCAATCAAAGATTTAATGTCATTAATTGCGTTCTTATACCCAATCCACTATAACAAGGATTTGCCGCAAGCGGAATTATAAATGACGAATTATGAATGGTGAATTAAAACCTTAATGAATTTCTTATTTATCATTTTACCTTTTTTTTATTGTTTTGCTTTTAATTTAGAACTTAACCTTAAAAATTTAGAATTGCTTTTATTACCCAATCCACTATAACAAGGATTGAAACTTACGTTTATATGTTTCTTGAATAATATTTGTATTAAGGTTCTTATACCCAATCCACCATAACAAGGATTGAAACCCAAAGCGTCCGCATCTTTTGTTGTGAATTGGTCGGGGTTCTTATACCCAATCCACCATAACAAGGATTGAAACTTGAACAGCAAAAGTAATTGCAAAAAAACACAAACTGTTCTTATACCCAATCCACCCGTCTAAAGCTGGGCAAGCCTTAACAAGGATTTGCCACAAGCGGAATTTTGAATTCTAAGTGTTAAATTTTGAATGAAAACCTTTAGGACATTCTTATTTGGCATTTTACATTTCTTTTAATGTTTTGCTTTTAATCTAGAATTTAACATTAAAACTTTAACATTGCTTTTTTTTGCCCAATCCACTATAACAAGGATTGAAACATATCGTAATATATTATATCTTCCGGGTATGTTTCGCGTTCTTATACCCAATCCAACATAACAAGGATTGAAACCAATTACCTTTAATTACTATATTAGTTTGCACTTATCGGTTCTTATACCCAATCCACTATAACAAGGATTGAAACTCTATTATATAAGCAACTGCAATATGCTTGTTATCACGTTCTTATACCCAATCCACTATAACAAGGATTGAAACATCATCTGTATTTCCTTCGGTTACTATCGTAAGTATTGGTTCTTATACCCAATCCACCATAACAAGGATTGAAACTTTCTTCATTCTGCAATTCGTATTTTTGTTTTAGCGTGGTTCTTATACCCAATCCACCATAACAAGGATTGAAACCCAAAGCGTCCGCATCTTTTGTTGTGAATTGGTCGGGGTTCTTATACCCAATCCACCATAACAAGGATTGAAACTTTAGCCCATCATCCCGATACAAGGACGAATGGAGTTGTTCTTATACCCAATCCACCATAACAAGGATTGAAACCGCAAAAAAATGAATACTTCAAAAGATGTTTTGAATTGTTCTTATACCCAATCCACCATAACAAGGATTGAAACGACAAATGCAATGCAAAACAGTTGACTATGGAAGCATGTTCTTATACCCAATCCACCATAATAAGGATTGAAACTATAAATCCTCTTGTATTTGTGTTGAATTTGGTTTATGTTCTTATACCCAATCCACCCGTCTGGCACCGGGCAAGCTATAACAAGGATTTGCCGCAAGCGGAATTATGAATGATGTATTATGAATGGTGAATTAAAACCGTTTAGTACTATTTATTAGTGAGTTTGCTTATTAAAAAGTTTTTTATAAAATCATGTTAATCATGTTAATCAAGCAAATCACAGTTCAGACATTTTTTGAATTAAAACCTTAAAAAAAAAAATCTCCCCCCGTCAAATTGCTTATTCATCAGCCAATTCAAAAACAAAATCATGTTAATCATATTAATCAAAAAAATCATGGTTCAAGACAATGTTTTCTACAACATCGCAGGTGCCTATTTGTGACCTAACAACACCTAAAACAAAGCCCCACAAATATTTTTAATAAAAATTTCGGAAGACCTGTTCAGGGCATTAGTGTATTTTATATAATCTTAAAATGTTTAGTTTTAGCATTTATCTACTTTCCGGTTTGTAATTTTTTTTAATTAACCTTTTTTTCCAAAAAATGGTAAAAAAGCCGGGGTAACTTTTTTATATTCCTCCCAATCAGCGTTTCCGGCATATTTTTTTTCAAGCAGCGGAACACCCGAAACATACAGCAGTAATAAGTTTAAGATAATAGGGCTTATTATAGCAGCATACCACAATTCCGAACTTAACGTAAAAACCCCTATTCCCCACCATAGTACGGCTTCACCAAAATAATTTGGATGTCTGATAAACCTCCATAATCCCGATGTTATAATTTTCCCTTTGTTGTTTTTGTTTTTCTTAAAACAAAACAACTGCCAGTCGCCAATGCTTTCAAAAAGCAGACCGAAGCCAAAAATCAGCACTCCCACAAACGCAATATAATTCAATTTGTAATTAACGTTGTCAAATTCAACAATAATTGGAAGCGCTATAAATAACATTATCCCAAAAAAGTCATTGGAGAAAAAAGTCTAATGACTTCCAATAGAAAAAACATATGATAAGTTATTAAAAAATAACGTGTTAGAGAGATAAAAAATCGTTAAATTAGGCTAATTCAAAAATCACTCAAAAAGTGCGAAAAAAAATGGAATTAGAAATAGAATATACGGACAAAGAAATCACCTCATGGGGTGGATTAGCGTTACTTCAAAAGATGTTAAAAAAGATGAATTTCACAAAGGTTCTTCAAGAAATGGACTTGCCGGAGCAAAAATCGAATCGAGGATACAAGCCTGAAGAAATAATTACAAGTTTTTTAACTGGTGTGTGGTGTGGGGCTACCAAATATAGCGACTTAGAAATAATAAGAGGAGATAAAGTAATAAAAGAAATATTGGGCTTTAAAAGTATTTGTAGTCAAAAGAGTTATATACGATATTTTAGTAAATTTAACGAAGAAGATAATATTAATAAATTTACAAAACTATATAAATGGATGTTTACCAATCTAAAAAGAAACAATTATACCCTGGATATAGATTCAACAGTAATAAGCCGATATGGAGACCAAGAAGGGAGCAAAAAAGGATATCAAACATTTAAGAAAGGAAGGAAATCACATCATCCAATAATAGCAATGGTTTCAGAAGAAAAGAAGGTTGCAAATTTTTGGTTAAGAAGCGGAGATTCTTATACGTCAAATAATTTCATAGCGTTTTTTGAGAATACAATAGAACGACTGGAAGGAAAAACAGTAAGTTTATTAAGAGCCGACAGCGGATTTTTTGCCGATAAAATATTAAATTATTTAGAGGACAAAGAAACACCTGTAAAATATATAATATCAGCCAAATTATATAAGACAATAAAAAAATTAATAATAATGGAATCAAAATTCCATACAATAGCTAAAGGAATACAAATAGCAGAAGTAAATCATAATTTATTACAATGGCAAAAACCACGTAGATTTATAATAATTAGACAAAATATAGCTGTTAGACCAAAGGCAACAGGAAAAGAAATATCACAAACCTTATTCCCGGAAATAATGATAGACGAGAAATATAGATATGGCGTATTAGTAACAAATCTTGATTTATCGCCTGAATTAGTATGGCATTTGTATAAAGAGAGAGCCAATTGTGAAAATATTATAAAAGAATTAAAATATGACTTTGCAGCAGGTAGTTTTAATTTACAATCATTTACGGCAACAGAAGCAGCCTTAAACTTTATAATGATTGGTTATAACTTGATGAGTTTGTTTAAGGACATAGTACTTAAAATGGAACGTGTACCAATGATGAAATTTGTCAGATACAAAGTTCTATCCATGGGTGCAATGATAATAAGAAGAGGCAGAAAAAAAATTCTGCAACTGGCTATTCAATCAAAACGACGGCGTTGGTTTCAAGCACTGTGGAATACCGAATATAGTTTTTGTGACTGGCATTTATGAGGAATTTCTAAATCCTAATGACTTTTTTGGGATTATTAAACCCTGAAGCATAAATACCCTGAAAAAAGCATTTACCATTGCGTTTTTACCCCAGTTTTTTCTCCATTCGGCATATCTAAAATCCTCACCCTTTCCAGCGGCTCTTAAATAAATATGAATCGAAAGCCTCACTCCCCAAATTAATATCATTAGGGCAATTATTACGTCTCCTATGTCCGGTACTGCTTTTTCTATCATCAAAACTGAAGTTATAACGATAAAACCAATTCCCCAGCCTACATCCACTATGGAATTGTTTTTTAATATTTGAGCTATAACAAACATAAATACCATAAAAAAGATAACTGCAAAAGCCGATAAAACAAATAAATTATACATTTTTTTACCTTATAACACTTTTTCAATAAAGTTTTCTAAATCGGCAGGATTTGTAGTTGGTCCAAAACGTTTTATTACATTACCCTGCCTGTTAATTAAAAATTTTGTAAAATTCCATTTAATGCTTTTTAATAATATTCCCGGTGCTTTTGATTTCAAGAATTTATATAAAGGATGGGTATTTTTTCCATTTACTTCAATCTTTGAAAACATTGGAAAAGTGACGCCGTAGTTTAAACTGCAAAAAGATTTAATCTCTTCGTCTGTTCCGGGATCTTGATTATTAAATTGATTGCAGGGGAACCCAAGTACCGTAAAACCCTTTTGCTCATATTTATCCTGTAACAATTGAAGATCCTTAAATTGAGGCGTTAACCCGCATTTACTGGCAGTATTAACTATTAATAATACCTTTCCTTTATAATCCGACAATTCAACTTCTTTACCGCCTAACATTGCCTTAAAGCCATATATATTTTCTGACATTTATTTCTCCATATTTGGATTTATTTGTTCTCTAACATATTTAAGTAATTTTCTAAAATGACTTGATGAGTTTGACATTAAAACATTTGTCATATTTAAGGAGTTTTGGTAGCCGCCTGATGCATTCCCTGCAATAATAATAAATACATCATCTCCTAACATTTGCCGTAACTTGTTTAACTGATTATTTAATGACGGGTTATCATTTGGATAAACGATACTTAAAAATATGCAGCGCACATTTAGCTGCAAAGCTGCCGCAGCTAAATCTTCCACGGGTAAACACGTGCCCATATACGTTGTACGCCACCCATCCGAAGAAGCTAACATTGCACCAATCAACGCCCCAACTTCATGATATTGTCCTTCGGGAGTAGCAACAATTATTCTTGGTGCATCATCTTGTATATTAAAGCCAAAATTTAAATTATTAATAAATTTAATCAAAACCGCACTTGTAAAATGCTCATGCGATACTCTTAACCCACCCGATTCCCAAAGTTTGCCTACCTCAATAATTAAAGGAAGTAAGACCTTTTCAATTAAATTCGGTCTGCTATACTTTAAGGACATTTCATTTAAAATTGATAAAAGTTGTTTATCATCATAATTTTTTATTACATCCAAACATTCATTTATTATTTGAAAGTCGAAATTGGAATGCGTTTCAGATTCATTTGCGTTTTCGAGTATATTTGACATCTCAATTTTGCTAAGCATATCAAATAATTTATCAACCGATAAACTGGCAAGACTTCCGATGTTATTACCATGCTGCGTTAATTTTTTTAACAATATTAACTTTTCAATATTATCGTCCGAATATAGACGCCTGTTTGAGTCTGTTCTTTTAGGAATTACCGCTGAATATCTATTTTCCCAAGATCTAATAGATAATTCTGATACACCTGATAATTTGGCTGCCATCTTAATATTATAATTACTCAATATTCACTCTTTTTATTATACAATAATTATACACTTATAAGATTTTAACGTTAATTTTATTTTTTTAGTTCCTAATTTATCAAATTATTGCATAAAATATTTAATTTTTACCAAATTGAACTATTTTTACTATACAAAAGTTATACATAATATACGTTATAAAAATTAAAATTTTATTAAAAAGGTTAATGAATGACAATAATAACATTCTTTTTGATTCATTGGTTTGGATCATTATTTTTCCAAACATTTTTTTTACACCGATATGGAGCGCATGGAATGTTTAAGATGAATAAATTTTGGGAAAAAGTATTTTATATATCAACTTATATATTTCAGGGTTCTTCATTTTTAAATCCGCGTGTTTACGCCATAATGCACAGAATGCACCATGCTTTTAGCGATACTGAAAGAGATCCTCATTCTCCTAAGTATTTTAAAAGTGTATTTGGGTTAATGTGGAAAACCAAAAACATTTATACAGACTTAATTAGTAATAAAACTAAGGTTGGCGAAAATTTTTCTAAAAACATTCCAAGCTGGACAAAGTTTGAGGAGTTTGGTAATGGCTGGGGTCATAGAATATTATGGGGTGCCGGTTATGTACTTTTTTATATAATATTTGCAACTCACTGGTGGATGTATTTTTTATTACCTGTTCATTTTTTAATGGGTCCTATTCACGGCTCAATTGTTAATTGGGTTGGACACAAATACGGATACAGAAATTTTAACGAAATAAATGATAATTCCAAAAACTCTCTATTTGTAGATTTTTTAACATTAGGGGAGCTGTTCCAAAACAATCATCATAAATTTCCAAGCAGACCTAATTTTGCCTATAGATTTTTTGAGATAGACCCCGTTTATCCTATAATTAAATTATTAAGTTTTCTTGGAATAATTAGTTTAACAAATCAAAATAATAATCGTTGAGGTTCAATTGAAAAACTTTTTAATATCAGTATTCCTGTTTTTATTTTTTTATATAAATTATATTGTTATATCTACAAGTATTGAATCCAATCTTTTTACGGAATGGAATTTCCTTGCCTCAATACCATGGATGAAAGCTACATTAGTAGATTTTTATATTAATACTATTGTAATTTTTGTTTGGGTTGCCTTTAGGGAAAACAGTTGGATGAGCCGAATTTTGTGGTTGATCGGTTTTGTTTTTTTAGGAAGTATAATTACAACTCTTTATGTTTTAGTGCAGCTTTTTAAGCTTAAAAAAGACGAACCGGTTATAAATGCATTTTTAATTAAAATAAATTAGGATGAACATGAATTTAGATAATATTTTAACAAAAAACTTATTTCCTGATTTTGTTTTAAGATTTGGAATAAGGAGATTATTAACCGAACGTTTAAAAAACGAAAAAAAAGAAAACATCGAAGAACAGCAGGCAAGTTTGATGAACTTGATAAGTCAATTGAGGAAAAGTCCTATTGCTGTAAATACACCCGAGGCAAATGAGCAGCATTACGAAGTACCTACAGAATTCTTTAAAACTGTTTTAGGAAAAAATCTTAAATATAGCAGCGGTTATTGGAAAAATAATTCAACAAGTTTGGATCAAGCGGAAACCGATATGTTAGAACTAACATGCCAACGCGCAAACTTAAAAAACAACGAAGAGATTCTTGAACTCGGTTGCGGCTGGGGTTCTTTAACATTATATATGGCAAAAAAATTCCCGCAATCAAAAATAACAGCGGTTTCAAATTCCAAAACCCAAAAAATCTATATTGATAATGAAGCACTAAAAAGAAATTTAAATAATATAAATATTATAACAGTTGATATTAATCAATTTAAGTCGGAAACAAAATTTGACCGAATTGTTTCGGTTGAAATGTTTGAGCATATGCGGAATTATTCCGAATTATTTAGAAAAGTTAAAGACTTATTGAAGCCGGAAGGAGAATTATTTATTCATATATTCACTCATAAAGAATACTCGTATCTTTTTGAAGTCCAAAGCGAAACAGATTGGATGGCTAAATATTTTTTTACCGGCGGGATTATGCCAAGCAATCATCTTATGTTTTATTTTACCGATGGTTTTAAAACTTTAAACCACTGGATTGTAGCCGGCACCCATTACGAAAAAACCGCAAACGCCTGGCTTAAAAATATGGATAACAATAAAGAAATGATATTAAGTCTATTTGAAAAGACCTATGGCCGGGAAAATACAACAAAATGGTGGGTTTACTGGAGGGTATTTTTTATGAGCTGCGCGGAATTATGGGGATACAAAAACGGAGAAGAATGGTTTGTAAGTCATTATTTGTTTAAAAGGAGCGAATTATGACAAATTTAATCGTTTTGTTGGCTTTTCTTTTTAATCCGTTTTTTAATGAAAGTTCAACTAATAACATTAAAATCTATTCAAGCAAAGCAATTAATTTAAAAACCGGTAAATTTATTTATTCAGAAACGCACGAAGAAAAATTTATTGGAGATAAAATTGTAAAAAGCGTAACAAGATATAAAGACTCAAAAAATAATATACTTTCAGAACGGGTAATGAAATTTGCTGCCGATTTATCAAAACCGGAGTTTGAATTAAAAGATTTTCGCTCCGGTTATATTGAAGGTTCAGAAGTATTAAAAGACAATAAAGTTAAAGTATATACAAGAAAAAAATTTGACAGTAAAATTGAAGAAAAAATACTGGAAATAAAAGAGCCATTTGTTATTGATGGCGGACTTACATATTTTTTCAGGGAAAACTGGGAACGCTTATTAAATAACGAAATTGTAGAATTTATTTTTTTAGCACCCTCAAAATTAGATTATTATAGATTTAGAGTTTCAAAAAACAATATTATTGTTGTTGGAAATAAAAAAGGAATGCAATTAAAACCTGAAGTAAATAGTTTTATACTTCGTGCTTTTGTTGATCCTATTTTTATTACTTATGCACTTGATAACAAAGAAATTCTTTTTTACAAAGGGATATCAAATATTAATGACGAAGAAGGGAAAAGTTATTTAGTTGAAATTGATTTTACCAAAGGAGAATTGGAATAATGGAAAAATTGGCAATAATTGGAACAGGTATAGCCGGAATGGGTGCAGCTTATTTTTTAAATGACAAATACGATATAACTGTTTTTGAAAAAGACAATTATATTGGCGGCCATACAAATACATTAACAGTTAAAGAAGGCAATAACGATATATTTATTGATACTGGGTTTATGGTTTTTAATAAAATCACATATCCCAATTTAACAAAGTTATTTGATAAATTAGGCGTAGCAATAAAACCAACAGAAATGTCATTTAGCGTTATACATACCGAAAGCGGATTGGAATACTCCGGTTCCGGATTAAATGGTTTGTTTGCGCAACGGAAAAATATTCTTAATCCCAAATTTATAAAAATGCTTTTTCAGATTAACAAATTTAATACAGAAGCACTTGAAACACTTAATAATCCCTATTATGCCAATTATAGCCTAAGCGACTATGTGCAAAAAAAAGGATACGGTAAAGATTTTCTTCACAAATATTTAATTCCCATGAGTTCAGCTGTTTGGTCATCACCGCCCGATTTAATGTTAAAGTTTCCTGTTAAAACTTTAGTACGTTTTTTTTTCAACCATGGATTTCTTGGTATGAATACCCAACATCAATGGTATACTGTTGTAGATGGAAGCAGGAGTTACAGAGAAAAAATAATCGAGCAGTATCGTAATAATATCCACATCAATAATGGAGTAAAATCCGTAAAAAGAGAAAATCAAAAGGTTATTATTACTACAGTAAAAGACCAAATACATTATTTTGATAAAGTTATTTTTGCCTCACATGCCGATGAGTCATTAAAACTTCTCGAAGATCCCACTACTTTGGAAAAAAGCATTTTAAGTGTTTTTAAATATCAGCCAAATAAAGCCACTTTACATACCGATGATCAAATTATGCCAAAAAACAAAAAAGTTTGGTCATCATGGAATTATAGAATTGAGCCAAAACCCACCGGAGTAAAAACTTCCACAATTTATTATATGAACAAACTTCAGCAGGTTTCTAAAAACATTAATTATTTTGTTTCAATTAATGACCCGGGAAATGTAAAACAAAACAAAATAATTAAAGAGATAAATTACCATCATCCCTTATTTGATTTGGCTTCAATAAAAACTCAAGAAAATATTCAGCAAATAAATAACCAAAACAACAATACTTTTTTTTGCGGAAGTTATTTTAAGTATGGCTTTCACGAGGACGCTTTTACTAGTGCGTTAGAACTTAGTCTTTTATTAAGGAGTGATTTAAAATGGTAAACAACTCGTGTATTTACGAATGTACAATTTCGCACAGCCGGCACGAGGCTGCTGATAATAAATTTTATTATAAATATTTTATGTTTTATTTGGACCTTGATGAAATAGATTCTCTGTCTCAAAAACTTACGTTGTTTAGTAGAAATAGATTTAATGTATTTAATTTCCGAGATTCGGATCATTTGGCCTTTAAAAAACCCGGAGTTAAACAAAACATTTTAGAATACATTAATAAAAACGGAATTACAAATAAAATAAAAAGAATTCAGTTATTAACAAATGTTGCCACATTTGGATATAACTTTAATCCGGTTTCGTTTTATTTTTGTTTTGATATGGACGATAAACCATTATGCGTTGTACCCGAAGTTGGAAATACTTTTGGGGAATTAAAACCTTATTTGATTGATAATAATCATTTAATTGGAAAGCAATTTCGAGAAATAATACAAAAGAACTTTTATGTTTCCCCTTTTATAGAACACGATATATTTTTCGATTTTCAGTTGTTTATTCCTGATGAAAAATTACAAATAAAAATTGATGACTATAAAACGGAAAACAAAATATTTACAACATTTCTTTCAGGTGAAAAGAAAACTTTAAATAATAAAAATTTAATAAAATATAGTTTTAAGTATCCGTTTGTTACTATTAAAGTTATAGGCGCAATACATTGGCAGGCACTTAAATTAATTTTCAAAAAAGTATCCTACTTCAAAAAAAATGAATTTTTAGATTTACAAAAAGGAGCAATAGTAAAATGGAAAAAATAATTTCGATAGAAAATAAATCAGAAGCAAATAAAATTACCTCAACAAACGCTTTTTATAAAAAAATAGTTTTGCGTTTATTAAACAATATGAAAAAAGGTCAGTTAAATCTTACTTTTCCAAATGGCGATGTAGAACAACTCGGCGGGAACGACAAAACAATAACTGCCAATATAAAAATAAATAACACTCGTTTTTTTAAAAGGATTGTTCTGTTTGGTGATATTGGTTTTGGAGAATCGTATGTTGATGGCGATTGGGAAACCGACAATATTACAAATGTAATTTCGTGGATGATACTAAATATTGAAGATAATCCTGCCGTTTCCGGATCAAGTAAAAAATTTTCGCCAATAAGCTTGTTAAAATTTGTTAATCGTGTTTATCATAAAATTAATATTAACACAAAAAAAGGCAGTAAAAAAAATATTTCCGAACATTATGATCTAAATAACGACTTTTTTAAATTATGGCTTGATGAAAGCATGACTTATTCTTCTGCTATTTTTGCCGGCGATACAACAGATCTTAAAGAAGCTCAAACTGAAAAATATGACAGGTTGTGCCGTCAACTAAACATTCAACAATCGGACCATGTTTTGGAAATAGGCACCGGATGGGGCGGGTTTTCACTTCACGCAGCTAATACGTACGGCTGTAAAATAACAACGGTTACAATCTCAAAAGAACAATACGAATACACAAAAAATCTAATTGAAACCAAAAATCTCGGAAACCAAATAGAAATTAAATTAATGGATTATAGAGAAATTACAGGTTTTTATGATAAAATTGTATCTATAGAAATGCTTGAGGCTGTTGGACATGAATATTTAAACACTTTTTTTTCTCAAGTTAATAAATTATTAAAACCAACCGGTTCTATAGGGCTTCAGGTAATTACTTCGCACGATTCTAATTATCAAGAGCTTAAAAAAGGAATTGACTGGATTCAAAAACATATTTTTCCCGGGTCTTTACTTCCTTCAATTGCTGCTATAAATTCCGCAGTAAATAAAACAAGTAATTTATATTTATTTGATTTGAAAAATATAGGTATGGATTATGCACGCACACTAAACTACTGGAGAACTAGTTTTAATGCTAAAGTAGGTGACGTATTAAAACTAAACTTTACCGATTCGTTTGTACGAAAATGGAATTATTATTTAAGTTATTGCGAGGCTGCTTTTAAAATGCGAAATATAAGTGTGGTACAAATGATTTATACACGTCCAAATAACCGGAGCTTGTAAAATGAGGCAAACAAACAAACTTAAAACAATTTTCAGCAACAAATATGTAACTCCGGTTAAAAATTTATTAATGCAGGGAACATCCCCTAAATTGCTTGCAATTGGTATAGCAGGAGCTTTGGTAATTGGACTTTTCCCCGTGTTGGGTTCAACAACTTTGTTATGTACAATTTTTGCATTTGCATTCCGATTAAATCTGCCTCTTATTCAGCTGGTAAATTTTTCTGTTTACCCGCTTCAGCTTATTTTAATTATACCTTTTATGAAGATGGGGGATCTTATTTTTGGTTATGAAAAAATGAGTTATGGTTTTAATGATATAATAAAATTAATAAGTAATGATACCCTGCACGCAATAAACATCCTATGGTATGTTACAATACAGGCAATTGGTGTATGGTTTTTGTTTGCACCTGTTGTGTCACTAATCTTTTATTATATTCTTTTGTCTGTTATCAAGTCAGCAAAAATCAAATTATTATCAAAGGGAATAATGAAAGAAAATGTTTAATTTATCCAATTTGGTTTTAAACAAACAATTTTAAGCGTTACAAACCTGTAAAAACATTTAATATGGTTTTTACCTAAATTTTCCCTATGTTTTATACACCACAATGATATTATCCAATATTTTCTTTTGTAATGCAGTTAAGGTGACTGTTTTATCCCTCCCAAAAACCAACAAATCTTACCGGAATATGTAAAGCAATTTGAAGAATTTGGAATTTATGTTGAACCATCCATTAATATTTTATAATTTTTATTATAAATAATAAATGTCTGAACGTTGTTTATCTACTTTTGCTGTAAGCTGTGCTATTTTTCTGTTATCTATTATATTTGTAACCGGATGCGAAGAAGTTCTAAATAGGCCTTGTCCAAAAAATTGATCATTAAAATATAACAGCGTTCCGGCAACAAAATCATGTCTTTTTTCATCTCCAACAAAACCATCAAATTTTTTCTGCTCAATAAATGGTTGGAGAATCATATCTTTAATTTCTTCAGAATCAATTAAATTTTTCCATTTCTTCTCATCAGTTACGCAGCCTGCGTAAATATCAACGCTTTTACCTTTGATTTGATGTTTTAATATATAATTTCCTTTATTTTCATATGCATCCTTCCATACAGCAGGATTACTATCAAAAATATAAGTTGGAACGAGATATTTCTTTAAATGACTAGCTTCTTCCTCATTAAGTATATCACTAATAAAATCCGGATGATTCAGAACGTAAAAAAATCGTTTATCATGAGTTGTAAATATCGATTTGATAGCGTTATGTAAATTGCACTCGGCAAGGGCGTGGATAATCTCAGAAGGAAAAGAACGAATTTCTCTAAAATTTAATTCTTCTATAACCCATGCATTTTGCAAAAGATTTAATTTTTGCGGTAACTCTTCAATAGGAATTATATGACACTGAATTCCGGCCTTTTCAAAAATTGAAGGATATATTTTTATTTCTTCGAGCTTTTCGTTCCCTTTAATTACGCTTACGTGATTAGCCTGTCCAATATATTGTTCTAAATAGTTGAAAAAAGTCGGATATATATCAAAAATATTTTCAATATTTAATTGCGTTGCTTTTTCATTTGCTATTTCTCTAAAAAATCCTGATGTAAAATATCCGTTTAGAGGTTGTCTAGTAGTCATTTCTATAATTTTAATTTCATTGTTTTTATCTACAACATAATCAGTTCTGAAAGTACCAATGCGTGAATTATACATGTCGCATATTTCAAGAATGCTTAAATCCTCATCGCTTCGTTTCATTATATGTTGATAGTTTTTATAGTTATTTAGAAAATGGTTTATACATTTGAAAAGAATCTTTCCGAGTTTTTTCATCTCCTCATATTTTTCCATTGTCATAACTATTGGATAGTTATAAGTATACGGTTTAAAGAAATCTACATATTCTTGTTTTACTGAGTTAAATCCTTTTAATATATCCATGATTTTCTCCAAAGAAGGGTGATTTAATGCATTTATTGTTGATTAAATATTTCAATTTCAATTATTTTTCGATTAATACTTACTTCTTCTTAAATATTATACTTAAATATAAGATTAATACCCTCATTTAAACAATGAGTTTTCCATTTATCGTTTACAAGTATTTTAACTTTTTTCCGAATTAACTTCTTGAAAGATAACACTATTAGTACTGAACCAGACAGAATTTTTTTTTCAGAACACGAAATAAGCGGTTAACATATACTTTTAAAGTATTAATAAAGTAACCACAAAGGAGATATTACCGTACCAATTTATTAAAATCTTAAATTCCTGTTTTTTTTCAGACTATTTTTTTCAAAAAGACCAATCTTTTTAGTATTTCTTAGCAACAAAAATTAAAATTAATAAATTCCTTTTATTTGGACCAAACATATAAATCAGATCACGTCTAAATCAATTGCTAAATAAATAAACAAATGTTAATTTGCAACCGATAGTCGAAAAACTTTATTACATCAGCTGAGTTTCATTAAACAGTTTAACGTTAGTACGATTTAGGAAAGAACTATATTTAATTAAGCAATGAGTCATATATGTCAGATATTTGATTTTCGATAATTTTGATATCAAATTTCGTTCGGGCTAAATTTAGAGATTCTGAAGCTATTTTTTGATATAATTGTTGATCTTTTATTAATTCCGCTAATAGTGAAGCAAGGTGATCGCGATCCCCTGGTTGAAAAACTAATGCATTACTTTTGTGAATAAGAAATTCCTGCAAACCTCCCACCGGTGTTGTAACAACAGGAATACCGTAAGACCAAGCGTCAAGCACTGCCATTGGCAACCCTTCAAAATAGCTTGGCAAACAGAATATTGAAGCCTCCTGAAATAAAATATCTTTATCTTTTCCACTTACCCAACCTCTAAACTCAACCTGAGATTTTATCTTTAATTCTTCTGCAATAACTATACCTTGTTCAATTTCACCGTTTCCTGCAAAAACAACTTTCCAATCACAAAAGATATTCGCAATCTTACTAAACGCATGTAATAAATCAACATAGCCTTTTCTTTCATTAATTGTGCCTGCAAAAAGGATATATTTTTGTCTGACGAAAAGGCAATTTGTTTTTACAAGTGAACAAGGATTAAAAATTATATAAATCTTACCGTTTGACCCAATCAATTTTTCAATTTGCTCTTTCCAATACCCTGATAACACAATTATAGCGTCAGATTTTTCAAGCATTATTTTATAGAGTTTGCTTTTCGAGCCAAAAAGTGTGTCATTAGACGAATAAGCATGAAAATGCAAGATTATCTTTATTCTTAAAAATTTAGCAGTAAAAAAATAAAAACTCTTACGAAAAGCAGAGGTTGGCTGGCTAAAATGAATATGAATTAAGTTTGTTGAAAAAAGATTATTTAAAAATATAATATAGCTTTTAAGAAAATACAAAATTTTCAAAGAAAAGTTTTTATCTATGTAAGTCTCAACCCAAAGACAATTATATTTAGACCAGATTTTTGATGTCGAATAGGCTTTAATTACGGATGTTATACCACCCCTAGTTTTCTCACCGGGTCCTAAAACTAATACCTTTTTCATTCTAAGTTTTTAATTATTTTAAAAGGATTCCCGGCAACAGCAACACGGGATGGGACGTTTTTGGTTATAACACTTCCGGCACCAATAATGCTTTTTTCACCAATATGAACATCTCCTATAATGACAACATTTGCTCCAATATTTACATCATCTCCAATTACCGGACTTTTACCAGCTTTTTCTTTATTTCCGATTGTTGTGTTTTGTCGCAAGATTACTCTTTCACCTATTATTGTCTCGGAGTTTATTACCAATCCCTGTCCATGGAAAATGATCAAACCTTTACCCACAGTTGTTTTTTCATCCAAATCAACCCCTAGTATCCAGCGAATGCATACAACATATATTAATCTTATAGGTATTCCGGCCAATCTAATTATGATACTTGGATTTGTAGAAATGAAATGGGCAATTCTGAAAGATAAAGCCAACATCTGACCTTTAGTATTGCCTTTGTTGGAAGAAATATCATATTTTATATTTGCGAACATTAATTTTCATTCCTATCTAATAAATGCATCGTTTATTATTGCAATGGAACCTAAAACTTAATTGTTTACTAATAATGTAAATTTATGAGGAAGTTTTTAATCGAAACTAAATAATTGAATTCAATATAATTCTTTATTAGGAATTATATGAAGTGAATTTTAATAATATAAAAGATCGGCAAACAAAAAGAAAATATCAACAGGAATCTGATAGATTTCGGTTTTAGAACACTCATAATCTTTAACCATAAGTATAAATTGTATCCAATAAAAACATTTTTTAATGAAAAATAATTTCCTTTTGGTACACCCACAAATAAATTTAGTAAAGAGATAAGAGCCACTACAACTATGATAAATAAATCTATACTCGAAAAAAAACCATCATATGAAATTAAAAATCTTTCGGTTAACACAAGGTAAATAATTAAAATAAATATTACAGAGATACTAGTTATTAGTACTATATTAATAATTGAAAGATCTTTATTTATAACATTATTATTATCTGTCATCAATGCTTGTGTCATTGCAAAAAATCTAAACACATTGAAAATGAAATAGTATTGATGTTTTATAAGTGTTTTTTTAAAATTATAAAGTGCAAAAAAAAGAATTACAATTTCAATTGAAAAGAATAAATACAATTGCCAGGTAAATGGAGTTTTCTGATATTTAATTATCGGAAACATTAAAAAAATAAGGAAAAAAATTAAAAAATAAGGAAATGCTTTAATGTAACTTTCTTTAATTGGAGAAGGGAACTTTATTTTTAAGTATTCTTTCTTTAAATATTTTAAACTAAATTCAATTTTATCTATAATATTATCAATAAAAAGCAATAACACTCCCAAAACAATAAAGAGGATGAGCATAAAATTAGATTTGTCTATAAAATATTCTGCCGTTATTATAAGAAAAAGTACCGAAATCAAATGAATCATAAAAACAGTAGTTTTATGGCCCACCCTTTTAAGAAGTATAAAATGCAGATGATTATTGTCCGGCAAAAATGGATTTTTTTTATGGTATAATCTAATTGTAATTACCTTAAACATATCAAGCATCGGAACTATAAGGAGAAATGCCGGGAACGTAATGTCAATTTTTTCTCCTTCGTGAATAAAGCTTAAATATATACTTAAAAAAACCAACGAATATCCCAGAAAAAGCGATCCGGTATCCCCTAAAAATATTTTTGCGGGATGGATATTATATTTTAGAAAACCGAATAATGCACCGATTAGAATTATCGAAAAAATGCTAACGAGAGTATTATTTACCAAAATTGAAAAAATTAATATGTATAAAAGAACAAGTATTGAATAACCCGGCACCAATCCGTCAAGTCCATCCATTAGATTAATGGAGTTTATTGCTCCTACAATAAATAATATTAAGATTACCATCCCAAATGGTTCGGGAATTTGGTAATTGAATAGAATAATTCCGGTAATATGGACTTTATAAAACAATAAAATAAAAATTGTGCTAAAAAATTGTAATACCAGTTTATAAAACCATTTTAATCCTATCAAATCATCAACTATTCCGCAAATTGCTATTATAATAAACCCAATTAAAATTAATAGCAATGAACTGAAAGGATGATAAATTACTGATATACCAATAAAAAACACCGAAATTATTACAAGTCCACCCATTTTGGGAGTGTTATGGTTATGTAATTTTCGGAAATCCGGAATATCGAAAAATCGTTTTGATATTAAAAATTTTAATAAGAATGAAGTTGCTCCTACTGTAAATAAAAAACTTACCAAAAGTATTAGGAAATAATTCAACATAGTTTTTATCAACCTAAGAAATAATAATTAATAACTCAAAAAACAAAATAACCCCAGATTAAACAATCGGAAGTTTATAAATTTTCGCAATCGTTATATTTTTAAGAATATGACTATATCTGCAAATTAGCCTTTTATTCTTAATCTTGATTTTGGGTTTTTTATTCAAATGCTCTATTATAATATTCAATAATCAAAACTTGTTTACAAGGTAGAAATTTTAAATTTCACGGAAGTTAACGACTGATATTATTTTTTTATTCACCACAATTACTTCTTAACATTTTGAATATTCTCATCCGATACCAGACCAATATTAAGGGCAATCAAAACATCAAACAAAAAGAAATACCCTCCCTGAACTACGTGCATTATCGTATAACAAAAAAATGCAATAAGAGCCAATGGGAAGAATTCCGATTTTTTATTCTTCATCACAATATTCAACATATAAAATAAAAACAATAAAAAGATAATAGAACCTAATAGTCCGTTCTGAATTAACGAATCAATATATCCATTATGACTAACCAAACGTAGTCCAATAGCTTTTTGCATATTATCTTTTGCAATCTCTTCTCCATATCCTATTGTTTGAGTAAATATATCGGAATTTACCCAAAGGTAGAGATTAGTTATCCAAAAGTATGTTCTGCCAGATCCGAGACTTTCTACGGTAACATTGTGTGTATCACTATATTTAGTTATGTTAAATAATCGGTTAACAAACAGATCGTTTTCGCCGGTAATTAAAAATAAAGAATAAAAGATCACTGGAAATATTGCAAATAAAATTACCTTACGTTTTACTTTAAAATACAAAGTTATTACAAGCCCAACTATCAATAAAAGATAACCCGTCCTTACGTATGTAAGATACGTATTAATTAGACCCAATAATATTATTGGAAGTAATATTCTTTTTTTATTCACAAAAAAAAGTAAAGAGATAACCGCTAATGAAGTGATTATAGCAGTCGAGTGAGGATTTTGGAAAATCCCCACATAAGCAGAAGTATCAATTGGACCTGAAGTATAATTATTTATATTATATGCCGATACCAATGGTTTTATAATTCCAAGGTGGAATGGAAGTGATGAAACGATAATAAAAATGGAAATTGATATTATTAGTTTGGCAATGATTTCGGGATTGTTATATTTTGATTTAATATACTTATAACATAGCGTTAAATTAATTGATTTTAAGGTAAGCGAAATAGTTTCCATAAAGTATTGCATTATGCTGAGAGTAAAAATATTTTTTATTCCCCACAAATAACCAATTCTGATAAACATATTTGAATATTTTCGTTTCTGTGAGGATATAGTAACAATAATATGAATAATTAATGCCCCCTTCCATATTAAAGCCAATTTAATTCCCGCAATTTCTATTGTTTCAAAATAAAAAATAAAGAAAAATATTATATAATAAAAAAATATTTTTAATAATTTCATAAAAAATAAATTCAGGA
>JAZDHY010000120.1:0-15282 GCA_043805435.1 bacterium | reverse complement strand
ACTTTATAATTATTGCTATTTTGTAATATAATATAAAATAATTATTCTTAATTTTTAAAATAATTATTGCAAATTAATTATAAATGTTTTAAATTTAATATTGATATGAGGAAAAAAAGTCAAATATTAAATAAATAGATTTTATTTCATTAGAGAGAGGCAGAAATGCGAAAAATAAGTACAATTATTGCTTTATTTATACTGGTGTTATCTTACACCACTGAAGCTCAAGTGGTAAAAGATGCTTGGTCGGTAGGATTTGGATTTACCTATCCTAAATACATTAATCATAATTTGGATTGGACTTCTAACATCAATTATGGTGGTCATGTGTCTGTTAGAAGATATTTTTCTGAACATATAGCTATTAAAGGTACTGCTCGTTATTTGTATCTTGAAGGCTTTTATTTTGCACCGGGTGCAACTAAAAAGACTACTGCTTCAACAACGTCTTTGACTGGTGGAATAGATGTAATATATTATTTTGTTCCATGCGAAATAATCTCTCCATATATTACAGCCGGTTTTGGTGGAAGTTTATACTCAACTAAAGATGGCCCTAACTCAAAAGCTATTGGAGATAATCAGATTGATCATTTTATTTCTTTTGGTTTTGGTGCTGAATATAAATATGATGAAAACTGGAATATTGTTGCCGAGTTAAGTTTACAATCGATGGCTGATACTAAATTTGATGGTGCTTATGGTGCAGGACCGGCAGGTGGACTTATTGGCGGTATGTTTGATTCATATGCAGCTTTTGACCTTGGCGTAAATTACTTTTTTGATAAAGGTGAAGTATCTAAAATATGCCAGCTTTATGAAGGCTTAAAAGTAGAAAATCCTAGTGAACCTGTTGATTATGAAAGAATTGAAAACTTAGTAAAAAAATATATACCTCGCGAAATAATTAAAGAAGTTCCTGCTAAACAAGAAGGCGGAGTTAATAATTCTGCTTATGGTTATAATGCAACCGATAATACTTGGATTTTAGTTGGCGTAAACTTTGAAAACAACAGTACAAAATTTACTGCTGAATCATATCCAATTTTATTCCACTCTGCTTTAGTTATGTTACAAAATCCTGAAATTAAAGTTGAAGTTCAAGGTTATACTGATAATATTGGTTCTGAAAAATCAAATCAAACTTTATCTGAAAAACGTGCTGAAAGCGTAAAGAATTATTTAATGGCTCGTGGTGTTAAAGGCGATAGAATCAAAACTGTTGGTTTTGGCGAATCAAGTCCAATAGCAGATAATAAAACTGCCGATGGAAGAGCAATGAACAGAAGAATTGAATTTAAGGTTGTTAACTAAAATTTTTTAAAGGTCACTTCGGTGGCCTTTTTTTTTATCCATTTCCTTTAATTTTATCCAGAGAGGTAAAAAAGGTGAACAATAAATTATTTACTATAAATTATATGGAGCACCCCAGCGACTTCCGTCAATGGGGTATTTTTATTTATGACAACAAAAGCTAAATTAATTGACGAAAGAGGATTAAATAGAACAATAACACGTTTGGCTCATGAAATATTAGAGAAAAATAGCGGGTCAAAAAACATTGTTTTACTGGGTATGCGCACAAGAGGCGAATTTTTGGCAAAAAGAATTTTAACCAAAATTGAAGAAATTGAAAACTATAGCCCAAGTTATGGTGTATTGGATGTTACTTTATATCGTGATGATTTTAGAAAAAGATTAAAACAGCCACAAGTATCTGTTTCGGATATAACATTTAATGTAGATGAAAGAGATATAATACTTATTGATGATGTTTTATATACAGGAAGAACCGTAAGATCAGCATTAAATGCAATTATGGATTTAGGCAGACCGGCTACAGTTCAACTTTGCGTTTTAGTAGATAGAGGACATAGAGAATTGCCTATTAAAGCGGACTTTATAGGTATTAACGTGCCAACATCCATTAATGAAGAAGTAAGAGTAAAAATGATTGAGATTGATGGCGAAGACGCAGTAAATTTAGTAGATGTTTCAAAAGAGCAGGTGTAAATATGGCATTATCAAGTAAACATCTTTTGGGTTTATACAATACTCCCAAAGAAGATATTCAATTAATATTAGATACGGCAATTACTTTCAGAGAGGTTCTTGAAAGACCAATTAAAAGAGTTCCTACTTTGCAGGGCAAAACAATTGTAAATTTGTTTTATGAAAATTCAACCCGAACAAGGATATCGTTTGAATTGGCAGAAAAACGCTTATCGGCTGATGCAATTAATTTTGCAACATCCAATAGCAGTACTAAAAAAGGCGAAACATTTAAGGATACAATTCGAAATATTGAAGCCATGAAAGTTGACATGATAGTTATCAGACACGAATCAGCCGGAGTTCCTCAGTTTTTGACAAGAATTTCGAATTCGAATATAATTAATGCCGGTGATGGTCTGCATGAACATCCGACACAGGCATTATTGGATATGTATTCAATAAAAGAAAAATTAGGAAAAATTGAAGGACTTAAGGTTTGCATAGTGGGCGATATTTCACATAGCAGGGTTGCTTTATCCAATATTTACGGTTTGCAAACTATGGGTGCTAAAGTGTCAGTATGCGGCCCTCTTACTTTAATTCCGCGTAATATTATGGAATTGGGAGTAAAGGTATATACAAATATTGATGAAGCTATAAAAGAAAATGATGTATTAAATATTTTAAGAATTCAATTGGAACGAAAAGCAGGCGGAGGTTTGCCTACATTACGCGAATATCATAATTATTTTGGTATTACAAAAGATCGTCTTGAAAAATTTAATAAAGATATTTTACTTTTACATCCGGGTCCAATTAATAGAGGTGTTGAAATATCCTCTGAAGTAGCCGATGGCCCATATCAAGTTATTTTACAACAGGTTACTAATGGTGTTGCAATAAGAATGGCAGTTCTCTATTTATTAGGTACAATGAATTAAAGGTGCAAAATGAAAATAATATTTAAAGATGTAAAAGTTATCAATCCCGAACAAAATATAAATTATAAGACTAATATTTTATTAACTGACGGTATTATTACAGCCGTTGGTGAAATAAAAGAAGAAGATTATAAAACATCTACTGTTTACGATATGAGCGGTAAAATAATTACACCCGGCTTTTTTGATATGCATGTACATTTGAGAGAACCGGGCAGGGAAGATGAAGAGACAATAAAAACCGGCTCTGAGGCTGCAATGGCAGGTGGTTTTACCGGTATTGCTTGCATGCCTAATACTATTCCGGCAATTGATTCCGCTGAAGTTGTAAATTTTGTAATAAGCAAAAGTAAAAACTTATTAGTGGATGTATATCCTATTGGTGCGGTAACCAAGGATAGAAAAGGAGAAAACTTATCACCTGTTCTAGAACTAATTGAAGCTGGAATTGTTGGTTTATCTGACGATGGTTCTGTGATAAAAACTGCTGCAATGTTAAAATCAGCATTTGAATATGCTTTGATGAACGATATACCGGTTATTGATCATTGCGAAGATTGTTCATTTTTGGATGGAGTAATGAATGAAGGAGTAACTTCAACAATGCTTGGTTTACCTCCGCTTCCGGCTGCCTCGGAAGATATTATTGTTGTCCGTGATATAGTTTTAGCTGAATATACGGGCGGCAAATTACACATTGCACATATCAGCACCAAAAATGCTGTTTCTTTTGTAAGGGATGCAAAAGCAAAGGGAATTAAAGTTACGGCTGAAGTAACACCTCATCATTTTACTTTGACTGATGAAGTCTTAAAGTCTTATGATACAAATTATAAAATGAGCCCGCCTTTAAGAGGGAAAGAAGACTTAAAAGCAATTTTAGAAGGTCTAAAAGATGGTACAATTGATTGTATTGCCACAGATCATGCTCCACACGCCATTGAAGAGAAAGAAATGGAGTTTGTATATGCTCCAAACGGGATAGTAGGTTTGGAGACCGCTGTAGGATTAGCCTTAAGTGAATTGTATCACAAAAAAATATTAAGTATTGAACAGATAATTGAAAAATTTGCAATTAATCCTAGAAAAATACTAAATATTGATATTCCAAAAATTGCAATTGGTGAGATGGCTAATTTTACAATTTTAGACACTGATATTATCTGGACTGTTGAAGTGAGTAAATTTAAATCAAAATCGAAAAATTCTCCATTTAATAAAAAACTGTTAACGGGCAAATCAATTGGGGTTGTTAATAAACAAAAAATGTTTTATAATGATCTTATTACAAATTTAATATAGCTAAAAGTGTTCACTAATGTATTTATTAGTGAACACTTTTTTCAGATAAATGCAAAAATTGTTAAATAATTGTGTTATTTTTGTGGTATGGATTTTGTTTATTATGGGTAAAATAGGAGAATTGAAAATGAAAAAATATTTAGTATTGGTGATTGGTCTCTTTTTAACATCTTTTTTTACGGCATGTGATGTTACAGATAATGAGACAAATAATGATTATACTGCTCCGGCACCTCCTACAAATGTTTATTCGGTAACAGGTGATGAAAGAGTGGATATATTTTGGGACTACAATACGGAGCGTGATGTTGCCGGTTATAGCGTGTATTATAGTTATTCCTATGATGGTACATATACATATATTGGCAGCACAACAAAAAATTATTTTATTGATACAGATGTTAGTAATGGAGAGACCTATTTTTATGCTGTAACTGCTTATGATAATTTTAATAATGAAAGTGAATTGAGTTACGATGAGGTTTTTGATACTCCACGTCCTGAAGGTTTTAACCAAACTATATTTAATTATAGAGCAGATTCTTTATCTTCAGGATATGATTTTTTGAATAATTCAGTTGTTTCATATAACAGTAATTATACGGATTTCTTTTTTGAAAATTATTTAAATAAATATTATTTAGATGTTTGGTCAGATACCGACATACAAGATATGGGTGTAACTACTGATATTTATGATATTTCGTATGCTCCAACAACCGGCTATGTGCCTTTAAATGATGGAGATAACATTAAGTATGTTGAAGCAATAATCGGTCATACTTATGTAATTTGGACTGTGGATAATCATTATGCAAAAGTTAGAGTAACTAATATTACAAGAGAAAGAATAACTTTTGACTGGGCATATCAAACCGCCGAAGGAAACAGAGAACTAAAAAGAAACGTTATTATTAATAGAAATGTTCCTGATACTGTTAAAGTTTCAAGATATTGAAAATAATTAATGATTATTTAATCAGTTTTAATTATTTTAGTTAAAACAAGTTTACGAATAATGAAAAATATAAAAATATTATTAATTGCATTTTTGTTGGTAACAATAACAAATATTGTAAGTTCAAAATCTCTTGACTCTTTAGACGGTCAAGAGATTTTGAATTCTATAGAAAAAGGGATGCTCCAAAATTCTATAAGCTTATTTTCCGGTTACTTAACCGATAATTGTTATATAAGTTTGAATAATGGAACAATGGGCTATTATACAACAAGTCAAAGCTACTACATTTTTGAAAATTACTTTTCTCAGTATAAAATAACTGAATTAAAATATGATGATATTGATAAAAGTACTCAAAGTGTAAACGCTTCCGGGTCTATCAAATATCAATTTAATGGCTCAAAAAATGTGTGCAAAATTTTTGTGTCGTTAAAAAATATTGCCGGACAATGGTATATTTTTCAAATAATTATTAACTAAACATTATGAATCTTCATATCATCAAAAGGTTAAAGGGGATTCATTATTTTTTTATTGTTACATTTGTTTTGCTTTTTTTTTTCTTTTTTAATAAACCCGCTGGTTACCTTTTATTTTAATAATAATAATAAGTCCATTCAATATAATGAGATAAGTTTAATTAAAAATTCTGCTCAAAATTATTTTACAAAAAAAATAAATAAATTTGAAAATGAAGAAATAGCAGAAATTAAACAATTTTTATTTTCAAAAAAAAATGATAATATTGATAAAAAAATGTTATTTGATAAACTGGAGGCAATAGGCAACACTGAAATATCTATTGAAATATATGATTCTAATTATACATTAATTGCATGGAAAAACATTGTTGACACAACAATCAATTCGGTTAAAGCTTTATCAAACATTAATCCGGGTTTTATAAAACATAAATCTAACATTTATTTATTTGAATTGGATTCTGTTTTTGTAAATAATAAAAAATTAAGCTTGTTGTTTTATAAAAATTTTGATTTGAATTATGTAAACGAATATGATAACATAAGTGCCAATAAATTAAGAGAAAAATATAATATTAATTTTGAGGTACATTTTTCTGATGATATTTTTTATAAAAAAGACAATAATAAGATCTCGTTTTCTATTATAAATCAATTTTCAAAACCAATACTATCAATTTCTTTCCCAAAAATTGTTATTCAAAATAAAATTGATCAATTTAATGGTTATTTAGTTCAATTTAGATTAATATTATTATTGATAATTTATCTTAATTTTGCTTGGATAGTTTATAAAAAGATAAAACTGATTCAAAATAACAAAATCAGGTTTGCTGCTATACTAGTTAGTTTAATAATAACCCGATATTTTTTCATTTTTATTAAATTTCCGGGAATAGTATTAAAGATTGAATTATTAAATCCGGCTTATTTTTCTTCTCCTTTTTTATGGGGGATTGTTAAATCTCCTTTAGATTTATTTATTACAGTATTATTTGCATTGATTATTTTTTACCCATTGTTTAATAACTTATTATTAAACGGAATCAATAATCAAACAAAAAAAATATGGTCTAAAAACATCATTATTCTCTCTTCTGTATTTTCTATACTATTTGTGTATCGTTCCTTTGGTGCCATTGTTAATAGTCTGTTTTTTGACAGTTCTATTAAATATTTTAGAGAAACTAGTATATTTCCTAATTACCCAACTGTATTTATGCTTGCAGTAATATTAATGCTTGGTTTTTTGACTATTTTAATTTTGGTTTCTCTTATTATATTAATAAATAAATATGTTGAGTTATCTAAAAACAAACTAAAGAATTTATTATACATTTTTGTTATAGTTGAGATTTTTTGTGTTCTTTTCGATTTAATTCAAAAAACTCCGCAATCATCATTTTTTGTCCAAATATTTTTAATATTTTTATCATTTACCCTTGTATATTTGTTAATATTTAAGAATTATAAAAAAATATTATTTTTATTGTTATGCGCTTTTGCAGGTTCTGTAATAATGATATTTCAGATGGGATATGTAAATTCTAAGCTTGAAAAGGAAAATTTAAAGATTGCAAGTTTGGAATATACAAGAATAGATGATAACTGGATTGAGTTTTTAATTAAAACTAATTTAACAAATGCTATACAAAATATTCCCGCTATCTCTGAGTCTGAAAATATAGATTACAAAAATTATGCATACGAATTATGGAATAAAAGTATTATTAAAACAGAAAATCTTGTTTCGGAGTTTTATTTTTTAGACAGTTTAAAAAGTTATATTGATGGCGTAAATTTTTCGTTTCCTTATGGTTACAGTAAAAATTGGATGATGAATGATTCAATTATTGATTACCAGATTGTTCACGATCCAATTCCAAATAGTAATGATGTAATAATTTCGGGCTTGGTAAAATTAAAAAGCAGAAGCCAAATATATTTTGGAATTTCAATTAAATATAATCCGTTTGGGTACAATACTGCACAAATACCTAATTTTAGTAAAAAAAATATCTCAGATAATCAAAATTTTATCAATTTTGAGGAATATGAAGTTCTAACATTAATTAATGGAAATATAGTTGAAAAACTTGGATGTATTAATCCTACAAAAAATGAAATTTATAACTTAATTAGTAGCGAACCCAATGTTAACAATTATTGGCGTGATGTTAGGATGAATAACGAAAGCTATGTGTTTTACGTAACAAAAAACAAACGAAATGGAAATGATAAGGATTTGTTAATTGGTCGTAAAACGAGCAATATATCGTGGGGTTTGTACGATTTTGTAAAAATATTTTTAATGCATGTTATTTTTGTGTTTGTAACAATATTTATTTATTACACAATTTTATATTTTAAAAAGGGCAGACTAAAATTTAATTATCAAGCCGAACTTCTCTCAACTTTTTTGTTAATTACAATAATTCCTTTAATAATACTTGCAATTTATTTTAGGGAAACATATGAAGAAAAAAATCAAAAAATGTATGAGTTTTATCTTAACAGCGATGCCTCTAAAGTTTCAAATTATTTGGAAGAATACAGCTATTATGCTTGGGGCAGCTTGCGCGATATTGTAATTAAGGCCAATTCCGATTTAGGCTTAAATTTTACACTATATAAAAATAACAGAGTGCAGTATAGTACTTATTACGATTATTACTATTTTGAAGATATATCTAAAATATTAAATCCCAAAATTTATCAAAGGCTTGTTTTAGAAAAATCCAGCGAACAATATCTAAATTATAGTATTAAGGGAAATACCATAAAATCGTATTTTAAAAGAATTAAGCTATTTGGGGATGAATATATATTGGAAGTTAACGATATATTTAATGTATCGTATATTGTAATGAATAACGTAGATATTGACCTGTTTTTATTTGGTACTTATTCTTTTGTAATTATTTTAATTATTATATTAAGTATAATAATTACTAATAAATTGTCTTCACCAATAATTAGATTAACCGAAATGACACAAAAAGTGTCTAATGGTGATTTAAATGTTCAGTTAAAGGTTGAACAAAAAGGGGAAATAGCGGAGCTTATTACCGGTTTTAATAAAATGGTTACCGAAATTAAAAGGATGCAAAACGAATTAAGCATTAAAGAACGTGAAAATGCTTGGAAAGAGATGGCTAAACAAGTTGCCCATGAAATAAAAAATCCGTTAACCCCAATGAAACTGTCTGTGCAGTTATTAGAACAAGCCTATAGAGATAAATCTCCAAAATTTGACCAGATTTTTGAAAAGGTGATGACTACAATTATAAACCAAATTGAGATATTAAAAAATATTGCTTCCGAATTTTCTGTTGTTGCCAAATTGCCTCCTGTTAAAATAAGTATAGTTAATTTAATTGATGTTATTAATGAGGTTCTTCAACTTTATTCTGCAGAAAAAATACAATTTGAATTTGATATCAAAAATCAAATTCCGTTAATAAGTTCCGATAGCGAACAACTTAAACGTGTATTAATAAATTTAATTAAAAACTCAATTGAAGCTGATTCAGATAAAATTAAAATAGAACTTATTTCCCATTCTAATTTAATTGAACTTTTAATTCATGATAATGGAAGCGGAATACCAGAAGCGAATAGAGAAAAAATATTTGATGATAAATTTACGACAAAACCAAATGGTATGGGAATAGGTTTATTTTTAGTGAAAAATATTTTGAAAAGTATTAACGCTACTATTGAGCTGCCAATAAGTAAATCCGGCACTACTATTTTTAAAATTACATTACCTGTTGAGTAAAAAATGAGTAAAAAACTTACTTCACAACAAGAATCGGCAATAGATTTTTCAAAGCATATTTCTTTAACTGCCAACGCAGGATCGGGTAAAACTTTTGTGCTAAAAAAAAGATATGTAGAAATTGCTTTGCAAGAAGGCATAAATTTAAATAATATTGTTGCAATTACATTTACCGAAAAAGCCGCCAGCAAACTTTATAAGGATATAACCCAGGAAATAGAAGACAGGTTAAGTTATGAAACAAATAGCAAAGCTGTTTATAAATTAGAAGCTCTTAGAAGAGATTTGGTGTCCGCAAATATTTCAACAATACATTCGTTTTGTACAAATATACTTAAAGAGTTTTCGCCCGAAGCCGAAATTGACGCAAATTTTATTCCTATTGATACCGTAGTTACTAAAGAACTTATCAATCAAAGTTTAGAAGAGTTATTTAAAAATTTAGGCAGGGGGAATGAAATTGATTTAAATCTTAAAAACCTGATTAGATTTTTTAGTACAAAAAAGCAGGTTATTTGGCAATTGTTTGAAATGATTTATAAACGCGATAAGGTACTAACTTTAGATAAAGAGCTTTATTCTAAAACAGATGAAAACATTACCGAAGTTTTTAGAATTAAATTTGACGAAATGTTCAATACTCTTATTAAAGATGATACAGATAATATATTAAAGCAAATTAAATTATTAAACAATATTGTATTAACCGGAGCCAAAAACAAAAACAACGCTTTGGAAATTTCAGGTTTAATAAATGAATGTTATTCTTTGCTTAGTTCAATTGATTATTATAATAAATTAATTTTAATAACAGAAAAATTATTTACAAAAGATGGCAAAGTACGCAGTGTTGGTTATTTAACAAAAGAACTTAGAACAGGACAAGACCAATTAATAACTGAAATAGAAAGTTTTGTGTTTTTTAAAGTGTTTCCCAAAGTAATTAGCGGAAACGAAAACAACCTCATTTTAGCAAAACTTGGTAAACAACTTGTTTTTGTATTTAAGGAGGCATTACGAATTTTTGATAAGAAAAAAGAAATTAACGGATTTTTAGATTTTGATGATTTATTACTTAAAACTTTGGAAATATTAAAAAATGAAGATGTTGTTTTTACACTTTCCGAACGATTTAAGTATATTATGATTGACGAATACCAAGATACTAACGAAGTTCAGTACAATATTTTTATGCCGATGTTAAAATATTTGCAGCAAAATAATTTGTTTGTTGTTGGTGATGAAAAACAAAGTATCTACATGTTTAGAGATGCTGAATTGGAAATATTCAACAGAACAAAAAATAATATTAATCAAATTGATAAATCAAGCAATCTTAAACTCACTCATAGTTTTAGGGTGGCACCGGTAATTGCATTATTTACTAATAAATTATTCAAAAATTTGTTTAGTTCTGCCAATATAAGTTTTAATGAAGTTGAATATTGTGATTTGATTTGCGCTAGAGATGACATAAAAAAGGGGAGTATTGAGTTTTTACTTGCTTCCGAAGAGGAAGAAGAGGCAAAATTAATTGCTAAAAAAATTAATCAAGTTATTTCCTTGTCTGAAGATAATAATTACTCCGGTTTTGCAGTTTTATGCCGCGAAAGATCACACTTTAAGGATTTGGAGAAGGTTTTTGGTGAATATAAAATACCTTTTGTTGTGCTTGGCGGTACAGGATTTTACCAGCGGCAAATGGTGCAGGATATATATAATTTTTTATCTTTTATTTATAATACAAAAAACGATTTAGCATTATTGGGTTTATTAAGGTCGCCGTTTTATACTGTCTCGGATTCGACAATTACATTAATTTCGCTTGAAGAAGAGGAATTTTTATTTGATAAACTATGTAAATATTCGCAAAAGGATAAAAAAATAACCTATGTTTTAAATCATATTAATAAATGTATTAAAATTTACGAAAATAGCGATATTACAGAAGTATTACACATGTTTCTTGTAGATACCGGTTACTGGGGAATAATTGCTTCAAAAATTGACCGAAAACAAGAATTGGCAAATTTAGAAAAATTGATAAATATTATTATTGCGGCCTACGAAAGGTCATTTTTTAATATTTACGATTTTATTGGCGAGATAGGTACTTTTATTGAAGAAATGGATAAAGAAAGTCAGGCACAAGTAGGGAATAACGAAAATGCAGTAAAAATAATGACTTTACACAAAGCCAAAGGATTGGAATTTAATACTGTTTTTTTGTTCAAATTACATACAAAGTTCAAAATTCCAAAAATTAAATCAAAAGAAATTACAATTGATAAAACCCTTGGCATTTTAACAAAAGTACCACCAATGAATGATTATTTTAGCGAGTATGTTAATACACCTTTAAACGATATATATAACTACATAAGTTATAAAAAACAATTGGCTGAAGACAAACGTTTATTATATGTTGGTGTTACAAGGGCTATTGATAATTTAATTTTAACCGCCGCAGTTAAGGATATTGAAAAAATTGATAATACTTTTTTAGGTTTTATTGCAAACGGCTTACATATTAATTTTAATGCAGAACGATACACAATAAGCGGAGAACTTGAGTTTTTAATAAACGGTACAGAGTATTATAAAAAATCGCTTGAATACAATATTGATATTGTTAAAAGTATTGAGGAAAACGAACAAGTATCCAATCAGCCGGTGCTTAAAAAATCAAATTTTGATGATTATTATTTTAATACGGATATTATTAAAGATAACCCCAAAAACGAAATATTTACTGCTTCAAAATTTATAAGTTATAATTTTTGTCCGGTAATGTATAAATTGTATTACGAATATGCTTATCATAAATTATTGGATTTGTTTAACAACGACTTTATATTTGAAGAAACAAAAGAAGAGGAAGTTTTAGATATAAAAAACGAATCGTTGATTGTTGGAATTATTTGTCATAAAGTACTTTCTGAAGATGCCTCATTTGCAAATTTACACAATAACATTCAAAATAAAATTGAAACATATTTTTTAACCGATGAAGAAACAAAAGCAATTTCTACTAAAATAGAAACTTTATTATCAGGATATTTAAAATCAGATACTTTTAAAGAATTAGATAGTTATAATACTTTTTTTAATGAATATGAATTGTATAAGTACCATAACGATTTTTATTTGTACGGAATAATTGATAGATTGATTATTGAGGATGATAAAATAATAGTTGTTGATTATAAAACCAATAGAAGGGAAGCAAATAGTTTCGATTCAAAAGTTGAATATTACCTTCCGCAATTAAAATTTTACGGCTATTTAGTAAATAAATATTTTGTCGGTACCAAACAAATATACTTAAAATTGGTATTTTTAGAAGAACCCGATAAAAATTATACATACCTTTTTGATAGTAACGAAGGGGAAAGCATAGGCAAAGATATTGTGTCTGCAATTGAAAATATCAGAAAAAATAACTATATAGCATATACACAAAATTGTAAAAAATGTATATTTAATAAAAATTGCGAAGATTCGGTAATTATAAAAGGAAATTATGAAAAAAATAATAATTAGTTTGTTTGCCCTTGGCCTGTTATTTGGGTGTGCTCCTCAAAAAGAAATTGTTAAAGAAAAAGTTGAAGTTATTAAAGAAGTTATTGTTGAAAAAGAGGTACCTGCTGCTCCTGTTATAAATTACGAAATACCTCCTGACTGGAAAGATGCAGATAAAAAAGCAGAAAAAATTAAGTATTTTGCCCCTTATTTAAATGATATAAAATTCTTTATAGATCCCGGACACGGTGGTACTGATAGAAGAGGTAAAAGTCAAGACGGGAAAATTGTTGAAGCTGATGTTAATTTACGAGTTGCATTATTTTTACGTGGTTATTTGGAAAAAGCTGGTGCAAGAGTAATTCTTTCGCGCGATGCCGATTCTACGGTGGACTTAAAATACAGGTCGGTTTTAGCAAATAACAGCGGGGCTGATTATTTTATTAGTATCCATCATAACGCACCGGGTAAAGATGGCGACAATTCTACAAATTTTACATCAACTTTTTACCATGCAACCGAAGAAGATTACGAATATGAAGCATGTGAAAGAGATTTAGCTCGATTTATTCAACGCGATTTATCGTATGTTATGGGTAACCCAAACGGACTTGGCTCTTTTGACGGAACATACTCAGATTATAATATTTATCCAAAAGAAGGATTTTCTGTATTACGAAGAACCGAAATCCCTTCTGTTTTAGTTGAGGCATCTTTTTTTACTAATAATCGCGAGCAGCAACGCCTTAATAATGAAGAATTTAACGATATTCAAGCATGGGGTATTTTTAGAGGTATTGGAAGATATTTGGTTAATGGAATTCCAACCGTATCTTTTATTCGAGAAAAAACAATAAAAAAAGGAAACGATTTAAGCCTTCAGTTTTTATTAAAGGATGAAAAAGGAATTAATAAAAAAAGTATTGAAGTATTGGTTGATAAAAAAGAAGTTGAATTCGAGTATTCTACAAAAGATGGAATTCTTTCAATTAAAATTAAAGATGTAAAAAAAGGGGAACATGAAGTAAAGGTAACTGCCGCCAATAAAAACGGAAATCACACTTTACCATTTATTCAAAAAGTTATTGTTAAATAATTTTTTTGATTCGTTATATAATTGTTTTAGTATTAAATTACGCTTGACTTAGGACTATTTACTTAATAGATATGGTGATTGAGATGCGTTTAATTTGTTTGATTATGATTTCCTTTTCTTTTAAGTTATATGCACAAAACAACACACAAATAGCTCCAAATGGGCAAAATAGCAAAGGAATTAAGATACCACAAAATATGATTTTTGTTGAAGCCGGTGGTTTTAATATGGGAAATGATAACGAAACAGAAGAGAAACCAGCGCATGGAGTATATGTAAATGGTTTTTATATTGGCAAATATGAAGTTACAATTGCGGAATTTGAAAAGTTCATCTGTGCTACCGGATACAAAACTGATGCTGAAAAAGAGGGATGGAGTTATTTTGACGGCGGAAATGGTAATGAACAAAAATCAGGATTGAATTGGCAAAATAGTTCGGATTGGATAAAACTTGATAGTTTAGAAAAATTAATTATGCCCGTTGTTCATATAAGTTGGAACGATGCAAATGCATATGCGGATTGGTTAGGGATGAGATTACCAACAGAAGCAGAATGGGAATATGCAGCAAGAGCAGGAGAAAATCACAACTATTATAGGTATAGCGGTAGTGACACAATCAACATAGTTGCTTGGTTTAAAAATAATTCCGGCAATAAAGTTCATCCTATTGGTACAAAACATCCTAATAGCTTAGGATTATATGATATGAGCGGCAATGTTTTAGAAGGGTGTTATGATTGGCTTGATTCGGATTATTATCGAAATAGTCCATTTGAAAATCCCAAAGGTGCAGCAAACGGTAAACATAAAGTAATACGAGGTGGTTCTTGGAATCAAATAGAAAGCTATTGCTCTTCAACATATCGTTCTGCAGGAGAACCTTTAAGCCGAGGAAATTATTTAGGATTTAGATGTGTAATGGAAAAATAGTTATTAATCCCGAATTTTGCATTAATAAAATAAAGGGATTTTTCGCCATAATGTGCTAAGAACGAGTAAAAACAATCAGGGCGGAAACCCTTTTTCCCCTTTGTATCACTCCCAGCATAAATGCCTGTAGCGTCCTGAAATAGGTTGACTCGAAAAAGATAAAAAAGTCAACCAAAACAAGGACAAAAAATGGAAAAAGCAAGAAAAAAAGCAATATTGGAGGAAAATGAAAAGCAATATTATCCAAATGCATTTAAGAGAAAA
>JAZDHY010000119.1:0-102019 GCA_043805435.1 bacterium | reverse complement strand
GCATCTTTCTTTGCTGCATGAAACAGAATGGTTTGATGGTGGAACCAAAATCCCTTGGTTGTTTGACTACACACTTTTATTTAAAATTGGATCCAGTCTATGATTTGAGTATTTCTGTTCATAATGAAAATCGGTGATTATCTTAATTTAATTCAGATGGATAAGGAAGATGAAGGAATATTAAATGAAGATAACGAATTATATTTTGCAATTAATTCCGCATCCCGCAGATTAATTAGAACAATTGAAATGATTGTTACTATGTCGGAATTGCAGCAAAATATTTACCATATCGAAAAAAAGCCGGTGCTTATTATTTGTGATATTTTGGAACCTTTGGTTGATACATATAAAAAAGAAGCACATAAAAAGGGACTTTTATTGCAAATAGAAAATAACGCTTTTATACAAAATATTTGTATTGATAAAGATTCGATAATGCAAGTTTTGGATAATGTTTTGGATAATGCCGTAAAATATACAAAAAGCGGAAGCATTAAAATAATTATTAATAATGATACTGAGGATACTTTACTTATTAGCATTATAGATACTGGTATTGGCATTGCCGAAAAATATCTTGATACTATTTACAAACCGTTTACGCAGGAAGATGAAGGATATACAAGAAGATTTGAAGGAAACGGTTTAGGTCTTGCAATTTCCAAAAGGTTTTGTGATCTTAATGAAGTTATATTTAATATTGAAACCAAAAAAAATATAGGCACAACTGTAAATTTAATATTTAAGCTTGAGATTTGAAACTTTTTATTGTGTTTAAAATTGACAAAGGCTGCTCAATTGTAGAACAGCCTTTGTTTTATTTAATTTTAATCTTAATCTTATAAAGCGAATTTTAATCCGGCTCTAATATCAATATAATTAAAATCTGTAGCAGCAAGTTTATACATTGCTGTAAGATCTAACATCATCGAGCCAACAGGAACTTCAATTCCGGCACCGACACCAAAACCTATTTTGCTATCAAGGTCGTATGCAGTTCCACCACCGTCAACAGATAAACTAAAAGAAGAATAACCTACTTCAGCTACACCATAAATATTAGGTACAAAATAATATTTACCACCTGCCATTATAACTACTGCACTCAATGTATAATTATCACCGCCCCATGATAAATAACCAACACTTCCGTAACCGGCCATGTTTGGACTTAAAGACATTTCGTATCTTGCAGATCCACCAAATCCGGCCGAAAGATCTAAAGCATCGGCAAAATTGCCGGAAGCCATACCAATTTCTACACCGGCACCAATATAATTTTTAGGTTGTGCATTTGTAAAACCAACTACTAACAATAAAATAAATAAAGTAGCTAATACTTTTTTCATAACAGAACTCCTTAGATTGTTTATTGTGATATATATTATAAAACACGAATGAAATTACAAAAGTTAATTAATTTTTGCAAATTTTATTTTTATATTTTTTGTGATTTATTAATAGTTTGATACAAGCCGGTTGCTGTTATTTTGCAGTATAATCTGTTGTGTAAACAGCTTGGCAAAACCACGGTTTATAATACCAAGTTCTGTAGCTGCTTTTTTTGAGACGTCCAATTCTCTTCCTTTGCTAAAAGGTCCTCTGTCGTTAATACGAACCACAACACTTTTTCCGTTTTTTTCATTGGTAAGTTTTAACAACGTACCAAACGGAAGTGTTTTATGTGCAGCCGTTAGGCTATTTTGATTATATATTTCTCCATTGGCGGTAAAATTTCCATGGAATTCATTGCCATACCACGTTGCTGTTATTGTTCCCTTATCAATAAAAGAAACATTTAGTCCGTTCTTTATTTCAATAAATTTTGTCATACTTTCCGATGCATTATTTTCTGCACTTATAACAAAAACAAATAACAGAACCAACAAAATTTTGCCCCCAAGTAAAACTAATAATAAATATTTTTTCCTTTTACTCAAGTAAAACCTCTTAAATTGTGGTTGTTTACATTTATTTAGCTTATCTCAATATTTTGTTTTTAACATTAATTTTAAAAATATTGGGTAATCACTAAAAATATATTTCCATCTTGACTCCGGATATTCAATGTGTCAACGAGCTTCGATTTAAGATATTTTAACAATCATTTTTTAATCGAGTTTCAATATAATACAATTTTTTCATAATGCAAAATATTTTTTTTCGCTTTTTTTATGCACTTGATATTCTATATATATTTTGGGTACCCTAAAGTATTGTAACACATACAGTTAAATAATGTATTCAACTAGGCAATAACTCATCTGCAAAGCATTATGGGGATGTATTTAAATTCCTTACTGTAGCAAAGTGGGGATATATTTGTATTGTGATTTAAATCACATTGTTTGTCTGCATAAAAAAAGTATATAGGCTTTATATTTCCTCATGTATGTTTTGCATTATTTAATAAAAAGCATTAAGTGCATTACAATTTACTTAACCGGTATAGGTATTGTAATTATAAATATATTTTATTATACTATTAATACTCAGCATTATATAAAGATTATTTGTCTTAATAAAAATATTTCGGAAATAAACTTTTACATTTACTATCCATTTTTGTAATTAACACGCAACAAGTTATAAAGATAAATAACTTAAATGTTTTTAACAGGTTCAGATAAATATTTCTTGACATTATAAATTAGGTTTAACGCCTTTTATAATTTTTTAGTAATTATAAAAATAAAGCAAGTGTTTAATTTAAAATAAAATGGTAAATTTGGAATAAATTTTCTAAATAATCACACGTAATTATTATGAACATGATAAACAATAAATCGGCAAAAGAATTATTACTCGATATTCAATCATTTTCCAACAACAGAATTAACAGCCATGAAGATATAGAAAGATTGTTTGAAATTGTTATTGAAAATAATTTAATTGATGTTTTTAATAAATTATTATTCAGCTCAAAAGTTATCACCGGCCTTTTAAAAATAATCCAAAACAGCGATAATAAATTTGACGAGAGTTATTTTAACAAAATTAAAAACGAACTTAAAGACAATACAATAATAGTAGTAAACTGCTTAAAGGAAATTAGCCTGCATGGTAGTAATTTTTTAAATTCAATATTTGAGGAAAAATATTATTTATTAAAATCCGATAGTCTGCAAAATTTATATTTATTGTGTAACGATTTAAATTTTGTTAAGATGTATTTAAATGATAATAGAAGTAAAATTAAGTAATAAAGACCCGCTAAATTTGCAGGTCTTAAATTACTTAATAAAGTTAAATTGTTTTGCGCAAAGTTTGTGAATATTTTTCGGCAACTTCTTGAACTGATTTACTGGAGATAAGATTATAAATCCTGTTACGCAAATCCGCCCATTCTTCATGTAAAGGACAAGGGAATTCATCAGAACATTCTTTTAATCCGGTAACGCATTTTAAATTAATAATTGGGCCCTCTATTCTTTCAACAATTTCCAGAATTGAACTTTTCAGTGCCAACTCGGTAATTTTAAATCCGCCGCCACGTCCTTTAAATGAATCAACATAGCCGTATTTTGCCATTCTTTGCAATATTTTTGCCAAATAATGTGCAGGAATTTCTTCACTTTCGGCAATTTCTGAAGACATTATTAAACTTCCCTTTGGCTGGCGCGCTAAAAATAATATTGCTCGTATAGCATATTCACCCGTTTTGGTGTAAATCATCTGTCAACACTCTTAATTAGGTTAATAAAATAAAAAAATTATTTGTGGAGCTATTTATCTAATATTAAAATAAGTAAATAAGAGCTTTATGTCAAGATTTATAATAAGATATTTAATATTTTTATCTTATTATCTTATTATTAAATACTTGAAGGTTCTTATATAAGGTTTGCATAGCTATAATTCCCTGTTTTTTGAATTACCAATCTACTTGGAAACACTTCCTCAACATCCTGATTATGCGTAATTACAAATATTTGCTTAAAATCTTTGGATATTGCCTGAAAAGTATTTATTAATTCCTCTCGTCTGTTTTGGTCTTGGCTGCTAAACACTTCATCCAAAGCAAGGAATCCCATATTTTTTCTTCCTGCAAGAGCTGCAATTCTTTTACTTATAGCTATTCTTAAACAAATACTGGCTAAGTCCTTTTCTCCACCCGAAAGTGTTTCAAGAGGTACATTATTGTTATCTCGTATCACCGAAAAGGAAAAATCCTCATTTATGGCTAAGCCAAAATATCTTCCTTTTGTTATTTCAGCAAAAAGTTTATTTGCTATATCCGAAATTGCCGGCAGTTCGTGTGAAGTGAGTTTGGTTTTAAAATCCTTAATAAAAGAGATTAACTTTTCATATGTAAAAGTTTCTTTTTTGCAAACATTCACCTCTTCCAATATTTTATTATTATCGGCCAAATCTTTTTCAATAAGCTTAATTTGATTTGAGGTTTCCCTGTCATCCAATTGGTACTTATGGACTTCTTGTTCAATTTGTTTTACTCTTTTTTCGTTATTCTCCCTTTCCTCTTTTATTTTTAAAAATTCATCTTCATTATAGCTTATTTGATTAATCAATTTGTTTATTTCAGTATTTTTTTGCCTGTATTCCAATAAAACAGCAGCAGCCTTGCTTTTATTATTTTCATATTCGGGTATTTGCGTAATTAACGATTCTATTGCAAGATATTTATCGTTTATTTTTTTTAATATCTCTTTTTCATTTTTTATCTCTTTTAATTCAGCCTCATCAAAAGTTACATCTTTATAATTCAAATATTCCTGCTCAAATAGTAATAAATTTTTATTGGCGTTTTGTTTTAAATATTCGCAATCATTTAAATTATTAACACAATTTTTTTTGTCGCTTATAGCCCTGTTTAATTTCATAAAATCGTCTGTAAGTTTTTGAAGTTCCGTCTTGTTTTTGTTTATTTCTTCTTCAATAGTACCATACAGATTCTCTTTTTCAATCTTTAATTTATTAAGATCATTTATTGCCGTAATATATGTGTTATATAAAGTACCATAGTATTCTTCCCCCAACGGCCTTTGGCATTCGGGGCATGGTGAACCAACTCCAAGTTCTTTTAATTTATTAATTCGTATAGTTTTTTCCTTAATTTCCTTTGTAATTGTGGAAATATGCGAAAATATTTCTGTCTTTGTTCTATTAGAAGCATTTAATAAGTTTTCTAGTGCGGTTTTTTGTAAAATATTCTTTTCAATTTTTGTTTCTAAACCGTCAAATGATAATAATAAAACATTAAGGTTCTCAATTTCCAAGTTTTTTTTATCTATTGTTATTTTGCTTTCAGCAATTTTTTCCAATAAATTGTTCTTTTTTGTAAACAAGTTTTGTTCACCCAATAATTCCTCATATTTCAACAATGTTTTTTCGTATTGCTGTTTTTGCGGCAATAATTCATTTAATTCGACTTTATTATTATTTAATTCAATTAATTTTTTCTCTAAATTTTTAATATTTTCATCTAACAAGTTAATTTTTGAGTTGACAACCTTATTTTCCGATTCTAATTTTTTAAAATTTTCTTTTATTTTTTCGGCATTTATTACTTTAACCTTGCTATTTTCGTAATCATCAAGGGCGTTTGTTAAAACTATCCCAACGTTTTTAATATTATTTATTAGAACGCTTTTTTCTTCTTTTTTTTCTTGTAAAAGATTGTTTAATTCTTCTATTTTAATTTCATTTAACAAACGAGATTCAAGATTTTTTAAGTTAATTTTCATTTCATTACTTTTTGCGTTTATTTTATCGCCAAGTTTATCCAACCTGGCAAGGCCTAGCATTTTACGCAGCTGTTTTTGTCTGTCTCCTGTTTTTAAATCAATTAAGGCTGTAACCTCTTTTTGCTCTGAAAAAAAAGAATTCTTAAAATTTACTGCATCTATTTTTAATATTTTTGTCACCTTTTTATTAACATCCGTTACCCCAACAATATCCGATATCTCATTATCACCAAAAAACAACTCTGCTTTTGCGGTCAGCCCTTTACCTCTAAACTCTCTTATTATTTTATAAGTGGTGTTATTATCTTCAAAATGCAATTCAATAACTATAGGTTCTTTGCTTGTTGCAAAATCGTTTTTCATCCTATCGTTATTTTGTCCGTATTTTCCATATAAAGCTAAATAGATTGCTTCAAATATTGTTGATTTCCCTGCTCCGTTTTTTCCTACAAATCCAAGCAAGCCATCCGGAAAAATAATTTCGCAGCTTTTATATTGTTTGAAATTTTCTAAAATTAATTTATTAATCCTCATTTAATTCCTCCTCTTCAATTTCATCCAATATATTTCGGGTTAAACTAAAAACCTCAGAATATTCTTTATTATCTGTAAAATTCTTTTTTAACTCCTCGTTTAGATAATCGCGTAAATCGAAAGACAAACTGTCTAACACAATTTTTTCATCGCTTCCTTTAATTGTTTTGGTGATGTTGTAAAACAATGTATCTTTTAATATTTCAGAAAAATCGTTTTTACCAATTTCGTAAATCTGCAGTTGTGCCATATCCAGCAGATGAATAGTAAAAATTCCGCCTTTTATATCTAAATTGTTTATATTTGCCAATATTTCGTTAATAATAGTATTTTTATCTTTATTGTAACAATCTTTTATTTTAATGTTTTTCATTAATCTGCCGTCAATATTCACTTCCTTTACTGTAAGTTCAGTATCGTATTTGCATAACAAAAACACTTTTTGATATTCGGTTTCTTTATCCGAAAATCTTTCGGTTGAGCCTGAATAATACACATTGCCATAACTTTTTAGATGTTTAAATTTATGCCAATGTCCTAACGCTACATAATCAAAGTTAATCAAGTACTCCAGTTTTTCTGCCGGAAATACCCTTTCACCGTATTCTTCCATAAGATAATTTGGCATTGAAACATGAGTTATTAAAATATTAGGCTTATCTGTATTAGTTATACATATTTTTAGAGCTTCTTCATTAAACTTGGTTTCATTATTAATATGCGGAAGTGTATGTAAATAACAAAAACCGTTATCATAAACCGTATAGTTTTCAGAAAAGAATATTTTAGTGTACTTAAATGAATCAAAAAGATTATAAACTGGAGTTGTAAAAACTGATTTTGGGAAATCGTGATTTCCGGCTATTATATATAAGGGAATTTTGAATTCCTCAAGTCTGCTTAACTGCCGGCTTAAAAACACTAAAGCTCTATTACTAGGAGACGAACGATGAAAAATATCCCCCGAATGTATAATAAAATCAATTTTATTTTCAATTGCGAAGTCTATAACTTTTGCAAAGCTGTTATATACGTCTTCTTCTCTTATATTGTATTTTTCATTTTCATCCATAATTTCCAAATCTGAAAAACCAAGGTGTGTATCACTAACATGTATAAACTTAAACGGCATTAAAAATCCTCCTTAATAATATAGGCACATCATAAATATTAGTTGCCTATTTTATATGCAATTGTGTCTTTATTAATTGTTATTGCTAAAAAATAAATTGTTTTCTTTTTATTCAGATATGGAACAAAATACTCTTTTGTTCGGATTTGTTCAATTGCCAACGCCAGTATTTTTTCTGTATCTTTTTTATCCGGTAAAAATTTAAACTCAATAATATAAATATTTTCTTCAAACTCTATAACACCATCAATCCTTCCTTTAATTGTAGACTTCTCCACCTCCATATCTATGCCTACAAGTTCCATTATCAAATAAAACATCGAGTGATAATAGGCTTCGTAACTTAAGTGAATACTATAAGGAATACCCGAAATTAAACTTTTTAGTATTAAAATAAACTCATCAATTTTATTGTTTTTTAAACTTTCCCTAAGCCTTGTATTAATATATTCAATATCACCGGGATTTTTATTAACAAACGAAGCAGCTATATAGGCTAAAAACGCATCTTTAACTTCATTGTTTGGATACCATAATGTAAAGGTTTTACCATCAGCACTAATTTTTTTTATTGTCAAATAACCTGTCTGAAATAATAGGAACCGATAATCCATTTTTTCTATATCAAAAGAATCAAAAAATAGTTTACCAACTTTAAATTCTTTAACATCTTCAATTTTAAGCCCCAATTCTTTAAACTTTTCTACTAAAAAAGTCGGAGTGCCTGTAGAAAACCAATAATTGTCAAAACGATAGCTGTCAAAATAATTCAAAATAGAAAAGGGATTATAAACTTTTTTTTCCCCATCCCAACTATAACCGTTATACCATTTTTTAATTTCAACTTTCAGTTCGTTAATATTTACATTTTTTTCTTCATTTAAGTATTTGAATCTATCAGCAAAATTAAACTCCAATTCATCTTGTGTATATCCACATATCGTAGAATATCGCCAGTCAATGGTTATATCTTTAAGATTATTTAAGCCGGAAAAAACAGAGGTTTTGCTAAACTTTGAAACTCCTGTTATAAAACAAAATTCTATATACTCATCATTGTCTTTTATTACACTGTAAAACTCTTTTAATACTTCTCTATTTTCTTTTGCTTTTGATAAATTTGTTATAAAATCTAAAATCGGTTTGTCGTATTCATCAATTAATATTACAACTTTTTTTTGCCGGCTTAACTTTTGCAATAACTCCCCAAAAGCTCCACTTATTGTATTATTTTCTAATATTATATTGTAAAAACGCCCTATATTATTCAGCGAAAATACAATATCTTTTTTAAATATTTCTACTGTTTCGCTGTAAGCAAAAGAGGACATGCTTAAATGGACAACAGGATAACAAGCCCATACATTTTTTTCATAAATGTACAATCCTTTAAATAGGTCTTTTTTTCCTTCAAAAACAGATTTTATAGTAGATAGGAGCAGCGATTTCCCAAATCTTCTTGGACGAGAGAGGAAATAGAAAGAGCCTTCGTTTATTAAGTTGTAAATATGCTCTGTCTTGTCTATGTAAAGCATATCTTTTTCAACCAGCTTTGAAAATGTTTGTATTCCAATAGGCAAATTTTTCATAAGTTCCTCTAATTACACAACCTTAAATATACAAAAAAAATATTAATTTAACCGACATATAAAAATTCCATTTAATCAGATAAATGACCATCTTAGTTACGTTTTGAAATTATTTATTCAAAAACAATTATAATGTTTTTTATATTTTAAATAAATTTAAAACATTCTCAATTCCTCATTTTTCTTGTAAAATATAAATAAATGTCTTAATTTATAAAAGTAAATTCTAAAATAAGACATAATAACTTAAATTAACCGGTTTTAGCAAATTTATGCAAATTAAAGATCTTTCAACAACTGAAATTGACAATAAAATAATTTGTTTTCATTGCGGTGAAGAGTGTAAATCGACTGACATAGCAATTGGGGATAAATATTTTTGCTGTAATGGCTGTAAAACTGTTTATGAGATGTTGGAACAAAACGATTTATGTAATTATTATCAAATTGAAAACAACCCGGGCATTACAAAAAACAATAATAAAAGGAATTTTGAATTCCTTGATAACGATACTATTAAGGAAAAACTAATTTTATTTAAGAACAATAATTTTTCATCAACCACGCTTTATATTCCTCAAATGCATTGTAGTTCGTGTATTTGGATATTGGAAAATCTTTCAAAATTAAACAGCGGAATTATATTTTCGGAAGTGGACTTTTTAAAAAAAACGTGCTCTGTAAGATTTAATGAAGAATTAATTACTTTAAAAAGTGTTGTTGAATTATTAGACTCACTTGGATACACTCCTTTATTTAATCTTGATAATAATGCAGGTCAAAACCAAAAAGGGTACAAATCTTTATATTATAAACTGGGTGTTGCCGGTTTTTGTTTTGGTAATATAATGCTTTTAAGTTTTCCCGAATATTTTTCGCTAACCGGTTTTGAAACTGATAATCTGAAAACAATTTTTGCCTATTTGAATTTAATCCTTTCAATCCCTGTTATAATTTTCAGCAGTTCGGAATATTATATTTCGGCTTATAAAGGAATAACAAAGGGAATTGTAAATATAGATTTTCCGATAACACTTGGAATTATTGTACTATTTTTTAGAAGTATATTTGACCTTTTTATGGGGTTTGGCCCCGGTTATTTCGATTCACTTTCCGGACTTGTATTCCTTTTATTAGTAGGCAAGCTTTTTCAAAATAAAACATATGACACCCTAAATTTTGAAAGGAATTACAAATCCTATTTCCCTTTGGCAAGCACAAAAATAGATCACGGAGTCGAGACACCGGTTCCGCTTGAATTATTACAAATAAAAGACCAAATTTTAATACATAATAATGAACTTATTCCGGCAGATTCTGTTTTAAAAAAAGGGAAGGGAAATATAGATTATAGTTTTGTAACCGGCGAATCTATTCCCATAATACAAAAAGTTGGAGATGTAATATTTGCAGGCGGAAAACAAATAGGAAGCAATATTGTTGTGGAAATAGTAAGAGAAATTTCGCAAAGTTATTTAACCCAGCTATGGAATCATAAATCATTTACTGATAAATTTCATAGTCAGATAAATAACTTAACAAATAAAATCAGTAAATCATTTACTTTTTATGTTTTAGCCATTGCTGCAATAGCCTCCGTTTTGCACTATAACAACCTTAACATGGCATTTAATATATTTACTGCTGTATTAATTGTAGCATGTCCTTGCGCCCTTGCTTTGGCTGCACCGTTTACTTTAGGGAATACACTACGAATTTTTGGCAAAAATAAATTTTACCTAAAAAATGCAGATGTGGTTGAAAAATTGTCACAAATCACTTCTATTGTTTTTGATAAGACCGGAACCCTTACAAAAAATTCACAATTCAATGTAAATTTTGTTGGAAATCCACTTACAACCCATGAACTTCAATTAATAAAATCAACCACAAAAAGCTCATATCATCCTTTCAGCCAATCAATAAGTTCGTCTATATCAGGTAATATTAACTTTGAAATCTCAGAATACGATGAAATATCCGGTTCCGGTATTACTGCAAAAATTGAGGATGATTTAATTAAAGTCGGCTCCGCATCATTTATAGGGTATTTGCCCCCATCCGATAATGATAATACAATTTTAAGCTCAAAAGTTTATGTTTCAATAAACAATATTTATAAAGGTTATTATACGTTTACAAATTTTTACAGAAACGGAATTGAAAATTTAATAAAATCTCTTTCAAATAAATTAAAACTTTTTGTGCTTTCGGGCGATAATGAATCCGAAAGAGACAATTTAAACATAGTATTTCAAAACAAAGCAACAATAAAGTTTAATCAATCTCCTTTTAACAAACTTGAATTTATTGAAGAATTGCAAAAATCTAACGAAACCGTACTTATGATTGGAGACGGCTTAAATGATGCCGGGGCGTTAAAACAAAGTAATATTGGAATTACTGTTTCGGAAGATATTAATAATTTTTATCCGGCTTGCGATGGTATTTTAGACGCCAATTATCTGACAAAATTAAAAGATTTTTTGAATTTTTCTAAATTCAGCAAAAATATTATAATTATCAGCTTTATTATTTCACTTTTTTATAATATTATAGGTTTAGGATTTGCTGTAACAGGGTCTCTTTCTCCTTTGGTTGCAGCTGTTTTAATGCCGGTCAGTTCTATTTCGGTTGTAGTTTTTACTACTTTTTCAGTTAATTTATATGCCAAAAGAAAAGGATTTTTATAATGTCTGTAATTTTGTTATTAATTGCATTTAGTCTTTTTGTTGCATTAATATTTTTAGCTGCCTTTATTTGGGCTGTAAAAAGCGGACAATATGATGACAAATATACTCCTTCGGTACGTATTTTATTTGATGACAAAATTTTAAATAAAGAAAACAAAAAAAAGGACAATTTTAAGTTCCCCAATAATACAGGAGCCGGAGAATGAATGTAGAAAAATTCAGTTATGATAATCAAATTGTTAGACAATTTTCAATTGCTACTGTAATTTGGGGAGTTATAGGAATGCTGGTTGGATTAATTATTGCATTCCAATTATTTATCCCCGAACTCAATCTTAAACTTTCCTTTACTTCTTTTGGTCGAATTCGCCCTCTGCACACCAATGCTGTTATTTTTGCGTTTGTAGGAAATGCAATTTTTGCCGGAATTTATTATTCAATGCAGCGTGTTTTAAAAACCCGTATGTTTAATGATAAATTGAGTCAAATTAATTTTTGGGGATGGCAGCTTATTATTTTATCCGCAGTATTAACTTTACCGTTGGGATTTACCTCAAGCAAAGAATATGCCGAGTTAGAATGGCCGATAGATATTGCTATTGCCGTTGTTTGGGTAATTTTTGGTATTAATATGATGGGAACAATAATTAAACGTCGCGAAAAGCATATGTATGTTGCGGTTTGGTTTTATATAGCCACTTTTGTAACCGTTGCAGTTTTACATATTGTTAACTCGTTAGCACTTCCCGTTTCATTTCTTAAAAGTTATTCAATGTATGCAGGTGTTCAGGATGCTTTAGTACAATGGTGGTATGGTCATAATGCTGTAGCTTTTTTTCTAACCACGCCCTATTTGGGTTTAATGTATTATTTTTTACCAAAAGCCGCAAACAGGCCAATTTATTCGTATCGTTTATCTATATTACATTTTTGGGCTTTAATTTTTCTATATATATGGGCAGGCCCGCACCATTTGTTATATTCTTCTTTACCCAATTGGGCACAATCACTCGGCACTGCGTTTTCAATTATGTTAATTGCTCCTTCGTGGGGCGGCATGTTAAACGGGTTATTAACTTTACGAGGTGCTTGGGATAAAGTAAGGGATGATCCTATCTTAAAATTTATGGTAGTGGCTGTTACTGCTTACGGTATGGCTACTTTTGAAGGACCAATGCTCTCTTTGAAAAATTTTAATGCGTTAATGCATTTTACGGACTGGATTATTGCTCATGTTCATATTGGTGCTTTGGGGTGGAATGGATTTTTGACTTTTGGAATGTTGTATTATATGATACCAAAACTGTATAACACAACATTATATTCAAAAAAACTTGCTAATGTTCATTTTTGGCATGGCACGCTTGGAATTGTTATTTATGCATCTTCGTTATATTGGGCTGCTTTAACACAAACTTTAATGTGGAAACAATTTTCTCCTCTAGGCATTTTACAATACCCTAATTTTTTAGAGACGGTAATACAAATTATTCCTATGTATGTTATGCGTGCAATTGGCGGATTAATTTATTTTGCCGGTGTTATAATGATGGTTTATAATTTATTAATGACTGCAAAACAAGGCAAATTTATAAAAAATGAAGAGGCGGAAGCTGTTCCTTATCAAGATGTTCATGAAAAAATAAAACCGGGAATGATACACAGGTGGCTGGAAAAACGGCCTATTCAATTTATGCTGCTTGCTACTATTGCAATACTTATTGGCGGAGTTGTTGAATTTATTCCAACATTTTTAGTAAAATCCAACATCCCAACTATTTCAAGCGTTAAACCATATTCTCCTTTAGAATTGCACGGACGCGATATTTATATCCGCGAAGGCTGCGTGAGCTGCCATTCACAAATGGTTAGACCTTTTAGAAGCGAAACCGAACGTTACGGCGAGTATTCCAAAGCCGGCGAATTTGTTTACGATCATCCTTTTTTGTGGGGTTCAAAACGTACCGGCCCCGATTTACACCGACAAGGAGGAAAATATTCCAACTTGTGGCATTTTATGCATATGGAAAATCCTTCATCAATGTCACCCGGTTCAATTATGCCGTTTTATCCTTGGTTATATACCAATAAGCTAGACATTTTTTCAACACCTGATAAAATTAGTGTTTTAAGAAAACTAGGCGTTCCTTATCCTACGGGATATGAAAAAATTGCAAATAACGAATTAATTAATCAAGCCAAAATAATTGTTAAAGACTTGGCCGCTAATGGTGCTGTAACCGAGCCGGATAAAGAAATTATTGCTTTAATTGCATATTTACAACGGCTTGGAACCGATATTAAAGGAATTAAAAAATAGGGACATTATGTTTTCAAAATATTTTAGTAATTTAGATGGTGCTTCTTCTTTTGGAATTATTGCTTTTTTAATATTTTTCAGCTTATTTATTGGTGTGATTATTTGGTTATTTACAACAAATAATGAATATTTTATTAAAATGGGGAATATTCCTTTGGAAGGAAACGAATTAACTACAAAAAACGAGAAGAATTGATATGAAGGCGAATAGATTATTATTTGTTTTAACTGCAACTTTTTGTTATTCCAACGTTTTTGCCGCTTCCGAAACAATGCTTTCAGCAGTTATTTCTTTTATGTTTTGGGTTACATTACTTTTAACTGCCTTTGTAATTTGGCTGGCATTGGTCTATAGCGAAAAAAACGATGTTTCGGGCAGTTTGTTTTTGGCACCTTTAGAAAAATTTAAAAATTACCTTACCCGTCTATCCCCAATGGAAAAAGAACAAGAATTATTACTTGACCACGATTATGACGGAATACGCGAACTTGACAATAAAATTCCGCCATGGTTTAATTTTTTATTGTACGGTACAATTTTATTTGCAATAATTTATTTAATCAATTATCATGTAATTGGCAGCGGTATGGTACAAGAAGAAGAATACGCTAATGAAATTTCTTCTGCTGCTATGGAAAAAACCATTCTCATTAAATCTGGTCTGTTTATTAATGAAACTACCGTAACTTTTAAAAACGATCCGGCTACACTTGATGAAGGCAAGACTATTTTTATAAAAAATTGTATTTCGTGCCACGCTGGCGATGGCGGTGGTATTGTTGGACCAAACTTAACTGACGACTATTGGATTAGCGGTGGCGGGATTAACAATATTTTTAAAGTGATAAAATATGGAGTGCCGGCAAAAGGCATGATCAGCTGGCAGACTCAACTTAGCCCAAATCAAATACAATCAATAGCAAGTTATGTAATTAGTCTTCGCGGTACAAATCCTGTTAACGGGAAACCGCCACAGGGAAATAAATGGATTAATACTGATTCTACAAAAGTTGGAATCTAATTAATATGCCTCATGACAATATAAATAAGTTTAGAGATGAACTTGCAACCGTAACTTCAACCGGCAAACGAAAATGGGTTTATCCAAAAAAACCTTCCGGTAAGTATTACACTGCACGCACTATTGTATCAATTTTTCTTTTAATAATGCTTTTTATTACCCCTTTTATAAAATTAAACGGTCATCCATTTATTTTATTAAATATTTTAGAACGAAACTTTATACTTTTTGGTATTCCATTCGGCCCTCACGATTTTCATTTGTTCGGGCTTGCAATGATTACCTTAATTGTGTTCATTTTTTTATTTACCGCAGTTTATGGCCGATTATTTTGCGGATGGTTTTGCCCTCAAACAGTTTTTTTAGAGATGGTATTTAGAAAAATAGAATATTGGATTGAAGGTGATGCAAATAAGCAAAAATCTTTAGATAACCAAAAATGGAATAAAAAAAAGCTTTTAAAAAAGACAACAAAACATGTCATTTTTTACTTCATTGCCTTTGTAATTTCAAATATTTTTCTTGCTTATATAATCGGTATTGACCAATTAACAAAAATAATTACGGATTCACCTTCAGAACATACAACCGGATTAACTATAATGGTAATATTTTCGTTTCTGTTTTATCTGGTTTTTTCAAGATTCCGCGAACAGGCTTGTACAATGGTTTGCCCTTACGGCAGGCTGCAAGGAGTATTGCTTGATCAAAATTCAATAGTTATTGCTTACGATTATATAAGGGGAGAAGAAAGAGGTAAAATAGTTAGAAATTCACCTCGTAATAATGGAGACTGTATAGACTGTAAATTATGTGTTGATGTTTGTCCGACAGGAATTGATATTAGAAACGGAACACAATTAGAATGTGTTAATTGTACGGCTTGTATTGATGCCTGCGATACGGTTATGGAAAAAGTCAAATTTCCAAAAGGATTAATAAGGTATGCTTCTAAAAACGAAATCACTTCAGGAAAAAGAAACATATTTACTCCGCGAGCAATAGGGTACACTGTTTTATTGGTTTTATTAATTAGCATTTTGTCCTCCTTATTAATAAACCGTACAGATGTTGAACTTTCCATTTTAAGAACTGCCGGTTTGTTATATCAAGAACAGCCCGACAATAAAATTAGTAATTTGTATGATATGAAAATTATTAATAAAACTTTTAACAGTTTTTCTACAAGGCTGGAATTAAAAGGAATAAATGGAGAAATAAAAGTAATTGGCAGCAATCTTAAAATTAAACCTCAAGAAATAATAGAAGCCAAGTTTTTCGTTATTCTTGATAAAAAAGATTTAACCAAACTTAACACTCAAATTAAAATTGCCGTAGTAAGCAATAATAAAGTTATTGATATTATTAATACATCATTTTTAGGAAAAATTGAAAATAAGGAACTAAACAATTGAAAATTTCTTGGGGAAAAAAACTTGCATTTATTTATATTGGTTTTGTTGTTTTTGTAATAATTGTTGTTTTGTATGCATTTAGGCAAGATTTAAATTTAGTAACGGATAACTATTATGAAAAGGAATTGACTTATCAAACTCAAATTGATAAAGAAAAGCGTGCAAATGCCTTACCCGAAAAACCATCTATTACATTTAACAATAGCATTTTAGGCATAAAATTTCCCAAAACATATCAATATAAAGAAATTTTGGGCAAAATTCATTTATATAGACCTGCAAATGATAAAAAAGATATTATTTTACCTCTTCAAGTCGATTCAACCTGTGCCCAATATATTGGACTTACAAGTGTTGAAAAAGGACTTTGGAAAGTGAAGCTGGACTGGAGCTATGAAAAAGTTGAATATTTTAACGAACTAACAATTATGGTTGAATAATTATGGATTTAATCCCGTTTTTTTTAATAGGTTTGGTTGGCAGTCTTCATTGTATAGGGATGTGCGGCCCAATTGTTTTGGCATTACCAAGCAGCAATACTTCAGTTTCAAATCTGTTTATTGGAAGAGGTTTATACAACATTGGACGAATTTTTACGTATGGCATAATGGGTGCATTTGCAGGTTTATTTGCCAATAAATTTATTTTAGCAGGTTTTCAGCAATATGTTTCTATTATTTTGGGAACTGTAATTATTTTATACTTAATTCTCCCCGCTAGAACAAAAGCAAAGTTTGCCAATAATATTATTTACACCAAAATTTCATCGTTAATGAAGATTTTTTATTCTCAACTAAATTCAAGCAAATCTATTTTTGCCTTTTTTGCTTTCGGTTTAATTAACGGTCTTCTTCCCTGTGGTTTGGTTTACATTGCTTTAGTTGGTTCGTTTACTGCAAACAGCATATTACATGGTTTTTTATCAATGATTTCCTTTGGCTTTGGGACTTTCCCTGTTATGTTTATTACATCATTAATGGGTAAATTTATTACATTAAATATCCGTAAAAAGATTACTAAACTTGTTCCGTATTTATCATTTTTATTGGCTGTTTTATTTATTTTACGAGGCTTAAATTTAGGAATACCATTCATTAGTCCTAATTTGGAAAAAATGCAAATAAAAACCGAAGAACCGATAAAAGACTGTTGCCATTAGTTTTTGTTATAACATTTATCCATTTATTAAATGGCAAATAGAAACAACATGGCAGTATAATTTCTAACCATCTGTTTTTTTGAAAAAACTGATAAACCGCTCCGGTTTGTACACATAAAAACTAATTTTAAAAAGTATTTATAAAAAGTGTAATTACATTTTATAATGGTATTTTGCATTACAATATATTTTTTATCTCTAACCCTAAACATTTTAAGTTTTTTACCGATAATACAGCAAGAAGTGGAATTTTTATGCAAACAATTGAATTTTCAAATAATACTGTAAATTCGTTTAAAGCTTATATTAAAAACGAACCTGCAAAATCGAAAGACACAAATGCTGTCGATAAAAAATCGGACTCTATTGATATATCCGCATCCTCAAAAGCATTTAAAAAAATTGATGATTTTTTAAACCTTGGTAAAGCTGACAGGTTAGATACAAACGAGTTAAATCCGGCCGAAAAAGAAGAGTTTTTAAAAATGCTTTCAACATTATTAAAAAAAGGTATTGTTGGTTACGAAATACTTGAGGTTAACGGTAAACCGGAAAAACATTACATAGTTAATCAAATTGGGGATGAAAGACTTAAAGGTGCTAAATTGTGGAAAAAAGATAATTATTACAATAGTAAAGTTTAAGGTTATAACATCAAATTAACCAGTCGGCCTACCATATTGCGTAAAGATGGATTAAAAAGAGATTTGAGATTGTAACTTATATCATTTGTAGTATTGCTGTTGGAAGACATTTTGCTTAAATGTTCGGATGGCATTGTGATAACAAAACCACTATTATATTTTGTATTTTTTACTTCCTCAACAGAATAACCCAGTTCTTCCTTGTTTAATTCCGAATCATTTGTCTTTCCAACTTTTAAGCTATTACCGGTCTTCGTCTTTTCTGTATTATTGCTGCTATCTTTAAGACGTGCAATAGGAGATTTATAAGAGTATTGCTTAGTAATTTCAGTTAATAATTCGTTAGAAGTTCCACTTACTGCGTTAATTGCTTCACTATTTTTATCGGCTGTTTCTGCAGTAGCAAGCGGAATTTGCCCTAAACCAATACCATCCTCAAAATTAACGGCATTAATTGGAACCTGCACATACGCAGAGACCGGGCTTATGGAACTAATTTTCATTATTTACTTTTATTTTTATGTAAGTTTACAAAATATTCTTTCAATTAGCAAGTGGGGCAAAATTGATTTTTTAAATAATATGATCTATATCACACTTAAATTTTAAAACATATTTTTTGTTATTTAAGTTCTGTTTAAGTTAACAGTTTATTTAACCCAAATGCCTGTTTTTTAATTAAACACACGTCTGTTACATAATCTTTAATATCTACTAAAAATTAAAATTTACTCCAATTGCCAACACCGGCCAAATATTAAATTCTCCATTTATAATTTGTGTTCCCATTATCCCGGCATCAAAAACAAATGAAAACCCCGAATCAAGTTTTTTCTTTGTTCCGGTTGTTATTGCTGCACCATATCCTTGAAAAAATGTAGTATTTGGAATCTCCCACTCTTGTCCTTTATGCCGGAATATACCTATTGTTGTAAGTGAAACATTTTTTATAAATATTTTTGAATCAAACGAATACGTATATTTTAAGCTAATTGCATTTTCAGCATTTGGTAAAATACCCTTACTTGCGCTTACGGATTGATATTTAATCATTAAAGAATTTTGTACATCAAAATAATATCCGGTGCCTAAAGAAAGGAAGTCGCATAACCCGATTGTTAATTGAGTAAATATTCTGCTTTGCAAATTAACATCTTCCGGTCTTGAAAAAGTATTTATTGAAAAATTATAATTTGCCCCAATTTTAATATTAGGATTAAATAAAATTTCTTCATCGTTTCTTTTTACTGCCAATAATCCCGCCTCTATTAATAACGACATCGTACTGCTCAATTCTGTTTTTCTACCCAAATTAAATTGGTACAAGCTGCCTTGAAAAAAACCATCGTACTTTGAATTCCTCTTCTCCAATAACACACCATACTCCAGCGAAAAAGTATTTATAAAAATTTTACTATCAAACAAATAAGAATAGCGTAAACCTAATGCCAAACAACCGCTATGCCCGTCATAAACAGTTGTATATTTAATTAATAACGAGTTTTGTTTATTAAGATTAGCACCCATACCAACAGTCAATCTTTCAAAAAAACCCATTGTGGAATGGAAAAAGATACGACTTTGCAGTTCATCTTCCAAATTAAGTTGTTCCTGTTTAATGTTTCCACTATATGGTAAATTGTCTGGTTTTAATTGGGTTGTATCTATTGAATAAATTTGACTGCTATCTTGTTCCACTTGGGAATATATGCACTCTGTAATAAAAAAAAAGAGCATTATTACAATAATTTGTTTTAACATTAAAAACCCATATTTTATTATATATTATTTTTGAGCGGAAATTTTTAACCATCCTATAAGTTGCCGCTAATTACTATTATTTTTCAAAAACTGTCGGTAATGATAAATATTAATACTACATTGTCAAAAATACTGTTTCGCAACTGAATAAGCAAACTAAAAGCACATACTCTTTGGCTTTTAATTCCCAAAATAAAAAACCTGGTTTGTCTATCAAATTTTTCTATGGCAAATGGTTATTGTCAAAAACAGAAACTGTTATAAGAGTATTAAATCAAGGCTGAAATCATAAATTTATCTATTCCCTAATCCCCGGCGCATAAACAATAGCTACCAACAAAACTATTATATAATAAAGAAATACTGCTATATATTTCCCCCTCTTTTTTTAAAAGAGGGGGTTAGTGGTAAGTTCTTATATGCAATATTTTAACTTTTACAACAGCCTATAATAATCAATCTTTAACTTAAAAACCACTTGTTTGCTATAAGCGAATCAATAATTAACCTTCCTCTATGTCCAAAAATAGGATGATTTATTTCCGACATTTCATCAGCCAGTCCAATAGCTTTTTTAGCCGGGGCCATTCCTGTTTCTTTTGAAGCATTCAAAACACGTAAAGTGGTTTGATAAACGGAATATTCCCATTCTTTATTAAGATGCTGTTCAATTAACGGATCGTTGTTAACATAACCGTATTGTTCGTTTGCACAATTAACAATTCCCATTCGGTTTGTTAAAAAGTCGGGCACATAATATATCCCTCTGTTTTGCAAAAGTATATCGTCTCTATCGCTGTCTTCCAATTGATTATTTGCCGCACCGCAGACTATTTTAGCCTTTAAGTTTGCAATTGTATGGGGATTTAATATAGCACCTGTTGCACAAGGGGCAACAACATCGCATTCCTCAGATAAAATACTATTATCGCCAATTGCCGTAACTCTGGTTTCAAAATCTTTACCGATTAATTCATTTTTTAATTTTTCAATAGTATTTATGTTAATATCACTTGCAATAATTTTTTTTACACCTTTTTCAAACAAATATTTTATAACAGGGCCGCCTACATTTCCCATTCCCTGTACTGCAATAACTTTATCGGTAAAATCGGTTCCAATAAAATTTAATGCTGCTTCCATTCCGGCAACCACACCGCGTGCAGTAGGTGCCGAAGGATTACCGCTTCCACCAACTTCTTGCGGAATACATGTACAAAAACGGGTAGTACTAAAAACATTTGCCATATCACATGTGTTTGCACCTACATCTTCTGCTGTAATATAACAACCGTTTAGTGTAGTAACAAAACGTCCATATTCCTTAAATAAATATTCACGGGCTTCTTTATCGGTAAAATCAATTTTAGGGTTGTGTAAAATTATCCCCTTACCACCGCCCCACCACAATCCGGCCAAGGCGTTTTTTCTTGTCATACCGCACGAAAGACGTAAACCGTCGCGAAAAAAATCTTCAAGCGTAAAATAATCCCAATATCTTGTGCCTCCGGCGGCTTGCCCTCTGTTGGTTTTATGCACAAAAGCACCAAGCAAAGAGTCATATTTTTCCGTTAATTCAAAAAACAGACCTTCATGTTTAACGTAATCTCTTTTATCATCGGATATAAAATCGGCAATCGGTTTTAATTGTTCATGTGATGAAACAAGTCTGTTTGTTTTTTCATCTGTAACAAAATAAAATTTTTTAATACCGTTTTGTTTTAAAAATTGAATAAATTCGGCAGGTTTCTTTTTTAATAATTCTACTACTTCATTCATAATAACACCATCCTCTTTAAATTAGCATAAAAATTAAATGTTTATTTACTTAGTAAAAATAATTTATGTTTTATATGTAAAAAAAAATATTATAATTAATTTTTATAAATTCAGATAATCATTCCAAATCTTATATAGTTCATATGTAGCTCGCAAATCCAGACTGCAATATTTTGCTATTTCTTTTATTTTGCCGGCTTTATATAGGGTCTTAATTTCCATTCCGTTTGTTTTATCATCTTTTGGTGATTTAATACCAAAAGTATTACAATAAAAATCCAAGTTGAATTTTTTTATAATGTTATGGTAACATAACGCATCTTGTAAATCGACATGTGTAATTTTGTTTTTTTTAAGATTCATCAGGTTAAATATAGGTTTTACTTTAAGAATTGCAGAACGAAGCATTATAAACGGAAGATCGAAATTTTTACCGTTAAAAGTTACAATTGTATCAACTTTTTTAATGTAATTCCAAAATACTTGTAAAATTTCTTCTTCATTAAAGGATTTATACTTAACAGTTTTATCTTCGTTTTCGTATTCGTCGGACTGGTTATCGAGATAAAGGATATTCGATTTTCCGCTTTCAATATTTAACAAACCTAAGGCAATTATTTTTGAGGTAAAAGGATATAAACTTAAATACCTTATTGCCTCTTCCCTTTTTTCAATTTTTACTTCTTCTTCCTTTTCTTTTTCAGCGTACCTTAAAATAAATTCCTGCTGCGATTCGGTTAAAGAATCAAAATCGTATCCGGCTGTTTCTATATCTAATACAATTTTCATTATTTTTTTATAATTTTTACTAAAGGATCAAACTCATTAACAGCTTTATAAAACTCCTCCGGCAGCGGATTTGATGTGTGGTTATTTTTATTTATATGAACAAAAATTCCGCTTCCTTTAGCAATAATTTCTTTTGTTTTATTGTTTTCCACAATATGTTTAAATCCAAAACTGGAATTTTTAATGAACTCAATTCGAGTATATATATTAAGCTCATCATGCATAAAAGAAGGCTTAATATAATCACAATTATTATTAGCCATTATAAAAAACGAATTGCCTTCAAGTATGGTTTTTAGGTTATATTTTGTTTTAAGATTTTGCAAATATGCAATTCTAGCGTCTTCAAAATAACTAAAGTATACCGCATTATTACAAACACCCATTATGTCAATTTCTCTAAACTTAACTACCTCAATAATACTAAAATTATAATTACTTATTTCCATATAGTTTTCCAGTTAGGTTTTTTTTGGTTTTCATTTAACACACGATTTATAATTTTAATAGCAAATTCAATTTCTTCAAAAGAAATATCCAAATGCGTAACGGCTCGTACAAATCCCGGTTTTCCTTCGGAAAGCAATAATCCCAATTTTGAACATTCTTCAATAAAAAATTGCATTTCAAAATCATTAACCTTAAATATTACCATGTTTGTATGAACATCGTCATAATTTAAGCTAAATTCGTTATTTTTGGCTAAATATTCGGCTAACATCTTAGCTTTATTATGATCTTCATTAAGCATTGGTAAATTATGAGTAAGGGCGTATAAACCTGCGGCTGCCAAAATACCAACCTGACGCATCCCGCCGCCAATTGACTTTCTAACAACAAAAGCTTTTTCAATAAGTTCTTTAGTACCCATAATTACCGACCCAACAGGGGCACCAAGCCCTTTTGACAGGCAAGTTGATATAGTATCAAAATATTTGCCATATTCTTTATAGGTTATCTTTGAAGCAGTAGAAGCATTCCAAATTCTTGCACCATCCAGATGAAAATACAAATTGTGTTCTTTTGCTAAATTATGCAGCTCTTTAATATTACCCAGCGGTTGTATTGTTCCACCGGCTCTGTTGTGTGTGTTTTCTAAAGCAATAACTTTTGTTCTTGGCATATAATAAGCCGCCAAAGGACGAATACACTCGGCCGCAGCTTGCGGATATAATACTCCTTTTTCACCCTTAACCGGATATAACTGTATTCCGCTTAATTTTGCAGGTGTTCCCGATTCATAATGAAAGATATGTGCATCACTTTCACAAATAACTTCATCGCCCGGATTTGTTAAAATATTAAGGCAAATTTGATTGCCCATTGTTCCGCTTGGTACAAATAAAGCAGCCTCTTTGCCAAACATTTCTGCTACTGTTCTTTCAAGCTTTAATACAGTCGGGTCTTCTCTATAAACATCATCACCAACTTCCGCTTCATACATTGCCCTGCGCATTCCTTCTGATGGGGTTGTAACGGTATCACTTCGTAAATCAATTATTTTCATGTCTTTTTAATCTTTTATTTTTAATATTTTTTTTAGCATAAACAAAAACGAAAGAGCAATAATAATTAATGTAATAAAAACCGCAAATACAGGAATTAAGTTATGAAATTTTGTATAAAAAGTCATTTCATTTAATACACCAACTTTACCTGTAATATAGTTTTTAGTAAACATTTTTGTTTTTACAATTGTTTGGCCAAGCGGGTTAATTATGCAGCTTATTCCACCATTGGCAGCCCTGATAACATATCTTCTGTTTTCAACAGCCCGTATAGCTCCAATTGCCTGATGTTGATAAGGCCCGCTTGAATTTCCATACCATGAATCGTTAGTAACTACCGAAATTAATTGCGCTCCTTTTTTTACAAAGGCAGCCGTAAAATCAGGATAGATTGATTCAATACAAATTATTGATGCAATTTTAATTGTGTCTTTTATGGCCGGATCTATATTTGGTACTTTAAACACTACGGTATCATTACCAACGTTCCAGCTTGAAATACCAACTTCCCATTTTATCAAATCTCCTAAAAATGGTATATATTCAACTAATGGTACTTTTTCGCCAAATGGAACCAACATTATTTTACCATAAAAATCTATTCTTCTATCAAACGGCTTAAATAACATTACAGAGTTAAAAGATGTATAATTTACATTTGGATTTAATGTCGGTTTGGAATTTTTTGGGAAATTGTTCTTTCCGTAATAATATAAGATATGAGGCATCCCTGTTATAATGCTGACTTTGTTGGAATCGCAAAACCGGTAAAACTGATTAACAAATCTGTAATGCTGGCCATCCAATAAATATACAGGCAATGCAGTTTCAGGAAAAAACAAATATTCGGCTCCTTTATTAATAGCCTTTTTTGATAAATCCAAATATATATTTAACTGCGTTTGTGTGCTGCCGGCTTCCCATTTAGCCCAAGGATTAAGATTTGGCTGAATTAAACCCACGTTAATAGTTTTTGCCGATTCTTTGTAAGAAGCTATTTTGTAAAATCCATAAATTAATGGCACCATTATTAATAATGATGCAATAATAATTGATTTTTTATCAACAATTTTTTCAGCCAAATACTTTTTTACAACAAAATATATTACAATATTAATATATAAAACAAATAAACTTAATCCATAAACACCAATTAAATCCGCCATTTGAATAAATGATGTAAAATACGCCAGCGAATTACCCAGCGTTAACCAAGGGAATCTAAATTCGGTTATTGTATAAGCGTATTCAAAAGTTATCCAAAAGACAGGGAATAGAAGTAGTGCAGTTTTTTTATTAAAAAACTTTTTAGTTAAATAATAAATTGTTGAAGGTATTAAATACAAAATAGGATTAAAAAATAATAATATTCCGCCCGATAACATTAAAAAAAAGTCGGCTTGTTTTGTCCAGCTTCCAACCCAATAAAGAGTGATAACATTAAGAACAAAAGCAAATGTATAAGTCAATCTGTTAATTGAAACAAGAGACTCCCTTTTTTCCAACTCAAACAAATATGGAATAAAAGCAAAAAATATAAAAAACGGAAATGGTATTGGGGGGTATGAAAAACCAAGCAGCATACCGCTTAAAACCCCAAACCAAATTTTGTTTGAGGGTAAATTGTTTTTATCTTGTTTGTAATTTTTAAATAATTTCATTTTTCTTTTTTCGTTTAATATAAAACCGGATAACAATTAATAAAGCAATTACACAAGTAATAAGAATGACTATTTGGGAATAAGTAGTAAGCAGTCGATCAATCAATTTTATATTATTACCCAAAAGATAACCTACATAAATTATAATAAAATTCCACAAAAAAGCACTAATTGCCGCCGCTAAAAATGTTAACCCTATTTTTAATTTATGAACACCGGCAAAAAAACTAATAACAGATCTGGTACCGGGTAAAAATCGATTGGCAACAATTAAATAATATCCATATTTATTAAACCACGAATCGGTTTTATTAAGGTCGGTAATATCTAAAAATTTAAGCTTTCCGCTGTTTATTATTTTTTCGCCAAAAAAACGCCCCACATAATACATAAAAACAAACCCAAGTGCACTAAATATACTTGTTGAAATCAAAATAGGAACAAACTCTATTCCGGTTGAGGCTATTAAACTTGAACCCAAAATAATAACAATATCACTGGGTGAAGGGGGAAAAACATTTTCGACAAAAGAAAAGAAAAACAAAACAAGATAAATATAAGTAACATCCATATTACTTAGATATTGCATAATTTGTTCAAGCATAAATTATTCCTTATATAACAGAACAACAGCGTACGCTTCTGCCCCTTCTTCTCTTCCGTTAAATCCCATTTTTTCCGGTGTGGTTGCTTTAATTGAAACTTGAGAAATATCACTTTCAAGTAATTCAGCAATTGTTTTTACCATATCGTTTATAAATGGCGCAATTTTAGGTTTTTGTAAAATAATTGTACAATCTAAATTGCCTAAACCATACCCTTCGGTTTTTATCAATTCAAATACTTTTTTTACAAAATTTTTACTATCATAACCTTCATAATTTTTATCCGTATCGGGAAAATGTTTTCCAATATCGCCAAGGGCTAAAGCCCCCAATAAAGCATCACAAACCGCATGAAGTAAAATATCGGCATCGGAATGGCCAAAAAAACCTTTTGTATATGGAATTTCAACACCACCTAAAAACATTTTTCTATTTTCAGTAATTTGATGGACATCATAACCAAAACCAATTCTAAAATTATTCAACTATACCTCACATCAAACGTTTTAAATTCATTTTTGTATTCTTCCCAGTCAATAGTAACCTTTGTAACTCGCGAATAACTTGGACCGGTTTTTATTTTTACAAACAACACATCAATTTTATATTTTTCGCCTTCAACTACTGTTAAAACTTCACCCGTATATAAATTTTTTACATATCCATTCAAATTAAGCATCTTTGCATGCTGTAAAACAAAATACCTAAATCCAACCCCCTGTACAAGACCTGAGGCTGTTATTTCAGCTCTGCATAATTTGTTTTCCATCTTTTTTCCATAATATTATCAAATATTTCGGATAAAGCCAAACCTACAAAAATTAATAAACAGCCAATATAACTTAGTTCATTCATGGTTTCATTTAATAATATAAATGCAAATATTGCCGAAAATATTGGTTCAAACGAATAAATAATTCCGGCCTTTGCCGGAGATACGGATTTTTGATACTTTGTTTGTAAAATTGTATTTATTAAAGTAGCAAAAACTGCCGTATAAATTAAACCGACAAATAAGTTACTAGTAAAGCTCAACTTGTATGGTTCAAAATTTGTTGCGTTAAAAATAAAGGCAAAAACAAAACCTAATATTGCTGTTACAGCCAATTGAGAAAAAACTAAAACCCAAAGATTATATTTTGAGGAGAAAATATCCAAATAAACAACTTCTACGGCAAAAATAACCGCACAAACAAGAGTTAACACATCACCAATATTAAAATCACTCCCCAATTCATCCAAAAACGAATAAATTGATTTTCCACCGCTCGATAAAATAAAAATGCCGGCAAACACAAAAAGAATACCAATAACAGCACCTTTTGTCGGTTTTTTCTTTTTGATAATTAATTGGAAAAAGGGTACCATAACTACAAGCGAACCGGTTAAAAAACCCGACTTTGTGGCTGTTGTAAATTGCAATCCTGTTGTTTGGGCAGCAAACGATAAAAATATTAACACACCAAGCAGCAAACCGGGCAAAACGGATTTTAAATTTAATTTATCGCGGTAGTTATATAACAACGGAAGAAATAATATTGCTGCAATTGAAAAACGTATTGCTAAAAAAAGCATTGGCGAAATATCTTTTAAAGACGATTTTACCGCTACAAATGTAACACCCCAAAAGAATGTAACAAGTAATAAAACAGCCTCGCCAAAATATTTGCTTTTTGTAAAATTCATGCTACTCTTCGGAACCGGTAAAATACCCAAAAGATTTTAAAGCTTTAGGATCTTTTCTCCAATTGCTTTTTTCTTTAACTCTTAATTCCAAATAAACTTCTTTGCCAATAAATTCTTCTATATCTTTACGGGCCATTGTACTAAGTTTTTTTATTGCTTCGCCGCCTTTACCAAGTATTATACCTTTTTGAGTATCTCTTTCAAGTAATATTACTGCCGATATAAAGTCTTTTTTGTTTGGTCTTTCGTTATACTCTTCAACCACAACTTCGCTGCTGTAGGGAATTTCTTCGCGATACAACTCAAATATTTTTTCTCTAATAATTTCAGACACAAAAAATCTTTCGTTTTCATTTGAAATTTGGTCATCGGGATAAAATTTTACTCCAACCGGTAAAAGTTCTAATACTTTTTCCTTTAGTAAATCTATATTGCTTTTTAATAAAGAAGAAACCGGAATAACATAATCAAAAAGTTCTTTTGCTTTATAACTATCAACTAATTGGTTTACAATTGTTTCATTAGCAATATCAGTTTTATTTAGTACTAAAATTCTTTTTTTTGTAATATTCTTCATCGATTTATTATACACTTCGGTAGCAAATAATTTTTCGCCCTGAGGATCATCGTGTATATCTAAAATATACAACAAAACATCAGCATCATGTATTGAAACATTAATTATTTCAACCATTTTATCCTGTAATAAATAATTCGGTTTTAATATTCCCGGAGTATCTAAAAAGATAATTTGTGATTGTTCATCGCTTAAAATACCAAGAATTCTTTTTCTGGTAGTTTGTGGTTTTGATGAAATTATTGAAAGCTTTTGACCTAAAAAAGCATTTAATAATGTTGATTTACCTGCATTAGGATTGCCGATAATAGTTACGTATCCTACTTTTATATCCATAAATAGCCTATTTTTTAATTTGTTTTAACAACTTATTGATTACACTTAAAGTGTAATCAATTTCATTTAATGTATTTTGAAACCCAAACGAAAATCTGATAGTACCTTTGGCATTATTTACATCGGCACCAATCCCAAGCAATACATGCGATGGTTTTAAGGTACCCGAACTACATGCCGCACCGCCTGAGGCAGCTACGCCATTTATATCCAGATATACTAAAATTGCTTCAATATCATTTTTGTAATAATTTGAATTAAAAGACACATTTAATATATATGGCGAACTGTTCTTTTCGGAATTTATAATAATTCCTTTATTATCTATTTGTTTAAGCCCATTTATAAAATAATCTTTTAATTGAGCTGCTGTATTGTAATAATTATTCCTCTCCTGCCTGAAAATTTTTACTGCTGAGGCAAAACCTATTATTCCCGGAACGTTTTCTGTTCCTCCTCTTCTGTTCCTTTCCTGCGAACCGCCAAGCATAAACGATTCCATAGGTGTGCCGGTTTTAATATAAGCAAACCCGGTCCCTTTTGGGCCGTTAATTTTATGTGATGATCCTGTAATTGAATCTATATTTATTTTTTTTACATCAATATTATATTTACAAAAGCTTTGCACACAATCGGAATGGAATAAAATATTATTGTCATTTAATAAACTCGATATTCCCTGCAGATCATTAACGCAGCCAATTTCGTTATTAACATGCATAAACGAGGCAAACAAAAATTGTTCGGTTAATAAAGGTCGCAAATCAGCCAAACTTACAGTTCCGTAATTTGTTAATTTAGGATATATAATCAAATTATCTTTTGCTAGATATCTAATTGTATCTAAAACTGCATGATGTTCAATTTCAGATGTCAATAATCTGTTTTTACCGCTTTCTCTGAAGGCGGCATTAATTATCCCTTTAATAGCAAAATTATTTGCTTCCGTACCGCCGCTTAAAAAATAAATTTCGCTTGCTTTACAATTGATCGTTTCTGCAATAGTCTCGCGCGCTTCTTCAATTGCAACACGTACTTTTGTGCCATATGAATGTATGGAAGAAGGATTGCCAAAAGATTCCTTAAAATACGGCAGCATTGCTTCAAGTACTTTTGGGTGAATAGGAGTAGTTGCGGCGTTATCTAAATAAACCTGCATAATTATTTATTACTTCAATTTGATATAAAAAAAATATTAGCGTAAACTTACATCTCCAAAACTTATCTTTTCGATTTTATCATTTTGTTTTAACAACAAACATCCGTCATTATCAATATCTTCAAAAATTCCAAATATTTCTTTTTCGTTTTCGACAATTTTAATTTTTTCGCCTATCATTCTGCAGCGGCCTCTCCAATCTTCTAAAACTTGATTAGGGTTAACCATAAGAGTGTTTAAAATAACTTCAAAATTGTTCAGTACTTCGCTTAACAAACGTTCGCGCTGTACAATTTTTTTGCACTCTTTTTTTATAGAAGTAGGTACAATATTATATCTAGCCGGAAAATTCGATTGGTTTACATTAATTCCAATACCAACAACAATTTTAGAAATAACATTACTTTGAGAAACAGATTCGCACAAAATACCACAAAGTTTTTTTCCGTCAATTAATACATCATTTGGCCATTTAAGGTCAACTTTTAATTGATATAAGTTTTCAATTGATTGTGCAACAGCTAAACCTGCTGCTAAACTTATTAAATTTGGATTTTGATTTATGAATGTTTCTTTTAACAATACCGAAAATGTTAAATTATTATCCGGGGTTGTATCCCAAACTCTGCCTAATCGGCCGCGTCCTTTTGTTTGGTTTTCAACTAAAAAAACTGCCCCTTCTTTATCATATTGCGCATCATTTAACAAAACTGTATTGGAAGATTCTGCCTCTTCACAATAAATAAAATTTCTACCTAAAATTTCGGTATCAAGCTTTATATCAAAGCTTTCTATTTTAAACAAATTAAACCTCTTATATAATATTATAATACAAATTTAAAGATAAAACATTTTGAGGACTTTTCAAAAATATCAAATTATTACATTTGTTAATAAAAAACTCAATAATAGTAATAAATCCAAATTAGTCATTGGATATTACGAATGGGAATAATAAATAACTTATAGTTATAAGTTTGGGGCATAAATAAACAGAAAATTATATTTTTATAGGTACCAGCCCACTTGTTGGGCGAAATGTTTATAGGAAAACAGTACCCTACGATATTGGTTTTAGCTCCAGCGGAGCGGCATTATATCACCTGTAACGTTTTGTATCATAACATGTTGTGTGTCGCCCCGACGGGGCTTATTTCGCGTCTGCCGGCTGATTTTGCTATAAACATTTCACCACGCTGTGGCTGAAATATATTGCTCAGCATTTATCTTAAATGAGTGAGGCTTTGAAAAAATTGTATTTAAATAAAGGGCAAATAATGATGACTTGTTAATACACAATCGTTATGCATTAGAAATAATTAACTTGTTATATTATAATTGTTTAGCTTTCTTTTTCAAATTAAAGTCATTATAATTTCATTTCCAATGACCTATTTGGATTATTTGATGAATATCCTTGGATGATAAATTTTAAAAAATTGGATATAGACTTAATTATTCAAAAACGAATTGTTTTTTTCGCTGTTTTTGAACAAATCTTGAATAGGTTTATATATCCGGTTAACACGAACCATTGAATAAGCATTAAATTCTTCATATTGGAATACTTTAGATAAAGAACAGATGGCTTTAAATAAAATTGAACCCAAATTATTATTTTCATAATGTATTCCTGCAGGTAAAAGAAAAACCAAATCCAAAGCCGATATTTCCGCTAATTCTATTAATTCATCATAGCTTAAAGAAAAAATAGTAGTACCGTAAGGATACATTTTGAATTTTACCCTCTGTTCAAATTCAAGTTTCATCCTTTCGGTTATCAGCATTACTGCAGTATTATTTGGTATTTTTAATTCTATCATTTTTATTATAACTTTTTATTAAATAATCGAACATTTTTACTAAAAGTTTAGCTGTATTTTACACTTTTATTAAAACACTTCAATTATCTTACTAACGCATAAATTTACGTTTACAGACAAAGATAATATAACTATCAAATAAAAACAAATCGAAATATTTATTGTGTGAAACAAATCACATTTTATCTGTGGAAAAATATTTGCCTATAGGCATGTGTTTTTTTGTAGCGTAAACTTTACAGGATGTGTTAAAATTGATTTATTTGGGTATTATAATCTTAGGTTAAAACCGGAAATTACTCCTTTTATCCTTCACGCCTTAAACAGACTGTGTGAAAACTGGCGAATTACCAGGAATACAAGAAAAAGAACATGTAACTCCGCCGGAGTTCTGGGGATTGGTGGTGGTGCGTTTGGTTACAAACATGGCACGGCTCTCCCGTGCTTTAGAGGAATAATTGTATGCTAAAGTACTGTATTGTAATATGTTACTATGTGTTTTTAATCCCGGAGGGATGACATGATTATAGAAAAAACGAAAAAATAATCGCAAAAACCCCATCGGGGTGACATTGTTTTTGTCCACAAAATAGCCATTCTTTTATTTTTACCCAAATTAAAATTCGGTTTGTTTAACTTTGGAAACAGATAAATATTTTAATTAAAAAAACGAGTTGCAATATTTCTAAATAATTGTTTTCCTAACTAACTTGTTATTTGTTTGGTATTACTCCCCAAATCAATAAATAGACCAATAAGCAGAAAGGAATCCTGATACGTATTTATAGCTCGAATCATTTCGCGATGAACTTCCCATTGTTAATTTGGCTTGAATAATAAGCTTTTCCATTGGTTTATATTCACCGGCAGCATATCCTTCCATAATAACAAAATCACTTACAGGCACGTAACCTAATCTTCCGCCAAGCGTTAATGAATATTCCTTAGACTCGTCGGCTAAATATTCGCCCCATAAAGCATGCGATGAAAAATTATTTGGCGAATAGTATAACGGGGTTGTATATCTGTAATTAGAAAAGAAATATTCATAACCGGCAGTTAACTCTTTATCAAACTTCCGTCCAACTCTTAATTGCAAATCGTTGCCTTCATTGTTTCCATATGTTTCATCCATCTGATATACTTTGATATATTGGAAATAACCTAAAACAACAATACCGTTAGGATGAGTATAGTTTGCATTTATTCTATAATGATCAGCATCATATCTAACATTAATAAGATTAGAAGAATAAAGCAGCAATGATGCATCTGTACGTAAATAAGTTCCCTGCAAGGTAATTCGGTCTTTAATTGCATAAGTTATAAATGCGTCCGTTTCCTTTTTTGAAGCAATTCCCAAAGAATTAACAGTACCATAACCGGCACCGGCATTTATCCTTTCCGAAATCCTCACATAAACATGCCCTTTAAATACATTAAATGCCCGCGATTCTGTATCCGATTGGACTTTGTTTTGGAAAAACGAAACTCCCAGCGATAGAAAACTTGCAGTACCAAACTCCAGCCTGCCTCCATATTTGTATAATTTAAATCCCAAATTATCGCTGTAAAACGCACCAGATGGTGCTAATCCGATGGCTGACGGGAAATTTGAGATTATATTGGAAAACCCGGCACTTGCCACCCAGCTTTTTCGCATATCTAACAAAGCAATTTGTGTCGAATCCAAATCACGTGACCTTAAGGAGTCGTAAACGGCTCTGGCCGTATCAAATATGCCAACTTTGGCATAGGCGTCTCCTAAATATAAATTCGCCTCAAAATCCTCAGGTTCTTCTTTAACTACCTCTTTAAATGCACTAAGTGCATTTATTGAATCACCCATGGCAAAGTAGACTTTAGCACGCTGCATTCCAATATCATAATCAAATCCGTTATTAGTAAGCAGATCGTTGTAAATAGTCAAAGCTTCATTATAATCTTTTGCACAAAAATAAACATCACCCATTTCTTTACGAACTTGGTCATTTGGGCCGGCAGCATCCAAATATTGCTGGTAATAACTTATTGCATCGGCACAATTGCCTGCCATTACCTGTTTTCTTCCGTCTTCCAAAATCAAGTATTGTCTTTCTTGTTCTGCTCTTTCTTTATGAAGTTGGATATCATCATTTAGTCTGGCCAAATCAGGATTTTCAGGTGCAATTGCTTTTGCTTTATCCGAATAACTTTGGGCAGCCTCAAAATCATTTTGCCCTAACTTTAAGGATCCCATACTTATTAATGCTTCTAAATTTTCGGGCTCTTTGGCAAGCACATTATTCAAATAAACTTCCGCACTTTCCAAATCTCTTCCCGTCCAAACCGAAAGCTGTGCACGAAACAGCTGATACTTTAAATTATCAGGCTCAATGGATAAAACATCATCCATTGCAACAATAGCGTCATCAAAATTTTGGCTCCATGCCAATATTACCGCATAAGTATATTTTAAGTCCGCATCTTTTTCATCAGGTACATCCGTAAAATATTTTTCCAAAACAGCTATTGCATTATCGTAATCTTGCAAATATTCATAATATTGCGCAATTTCCTTAACTGAAGTTTTATCTTTTGGGTTCTTTTCTAATTTTGCAGTTAGTTTTTCAATTTGCGATTTATAATTTGTATCTCTATAATCCAAGACATAATCATATTTTTCTTGGAATCGAGGATCTCCCGGTGCATTTGAATCGATATATAATAGTTGTTGATAAGCTTCTTCAATTCGTTTAGCCTTAATAAGTTCATCAATCAACTTAAAACGTGTGTCTAAATCGTTTGGATTTTGTTTAAGCATTCTCGAAAGTCTATCAATGGCATATTCGGGCTGTTCAAAGGACTTTGGATCTTCTTTTGTTACATAACCTTCTCTTCTTGCTAAATCCAAGCCGTCTTGTGCTTCAACAAAAAACGGCTTAAAACTAAGTGCGTTTTCAAAAGCCTTTTCGGCTAATTTTGCTTTTCCAAGCCATAACAAAAAATATCCGTAACGGCTCCATAATCTCCAATCAGTAGGATATCTATCAACATATGTTTTTAATATCTTTTCTCCTTTTACCAAATTATTGGTTTGCGCCAATATTTCCGTATATCTAATTATTTCATCCGGTGAAGCATTATCGTCTCGCTTTAAGTATTCATCATACCATTCTTCGGCTTTACTCCACTGTTCAAGCCATCGGTAACATTTTCCTATTTCTAAATAATTTGTTGCTTTATTTGCATTAATTGCTATTTCTCTTTGATAACCGAGTATTTTTTTGTTTAACATGGGATACCAAATACTAATAACTCTATCTAAATTTTTACGGATTTCATTATTTTTATTATCTAATTTTGTTGCTCTTCTAAAATCCAATACTGCGTATTCATACTGTCCCCTTTTTTCAAAACAAAGGCCTCGTATATTGTAACCGTCGGCAACACGAGGATTGGCAGTTACATATTTATTTAATAATTCTATTGCTTCGCCATACCGTCCGGACTGCATGTGAGCTAAAGCCAGCTGTTTATAATCACTATTTTTCTTTTGTGCAAAAGAAACAAAACTTACTAATATTAAACAGACTATTAAATAATATTTATGCAATTTCATTTTTTATTCTTCTTTTTTATTATAATTACAAATTTAAATAATTTAGTTTAAATATAACACAAAAACAGAGATATTAAACCCAATTTTTTTAATAGCGCAAATATTTTTGAATAAACAACAATGGATTACTAACTTAAATAACGGATAACTAAAAATAAATGTAGTAAATTACCACAGAACGATTACGAAAAATTATATATAATGAACATAATCAAACATGTTTAAGTTTTGGGGAAAGATTAGATTTAAAAAATGAGTTGGTAATAATTCAAATAAACACCATAATTATTTCAAATTCAAAAAAAAAGAGAAATACAATTATTTATTAATTTATTAATTCCTCAAACACACTATAAACTTTTTGTACGCTTAAATCTTTAATGCATTTGAATTGTTTATCTGTTCTTGAACATAACAAAGGCGTGGGCGAATACCTAAAGCATGGCGCACATTCTAAATTTAATGTAGCGGCTTTATATTCACATTGCCAAGGTTTAATATAATTTAAACTCGTGGGGCCTATTATTGGTAATAATTTAATTTGTAAGGCTGCTGCTATATGCATTAATCCGGAATCGTTGCTAATAAACAGGCTGCAATAACTCATAACAGAAATAGTTTCAATCAAACTTTTTGTTTTAACCAAAATCATACCGGATGAATTTACCTCCTTAATGATTTGTTTGTTTAATTCTTCCTCGTCGGGACCGCCAAATAATAAAACAGTAAATTTATTTTTATCAATTATTTTTTTGCAAAGTTCAACAAATTTTTCGGGTTCCCACCTTCTGTTAATATGATTTTTAAGCAGTGAACAACCTGCATGTACCCCGACAATAAATTTGTTGTCAAGTTCGTTTTTTTTAATATATTCTTCTGCAAATTTTTTATCATTATCATTTAATACCAACTGTAATGGAGGAATCTCGGCAATTTGTTTTCCAATAATCAATTCACATATTTTAATATTTTCTTCTACATTGTGTAAATTGTCATTTTCGGCAAAAGTAGTATTGTTTAAATAACCAAGTTCAACAAAATTTTTTCTTAAATATTTTACAGCACCTCTCACTTTGGAGCCAATTAATAACGCAATAATATTATACTCTTTTCTGTTGGAGGGATAAACATTAACGGAAATGTCATATTTTCTTCTTAAACTAAAAATAAACATTAACGATTTAAAACCACCCTGCTTTAAAAATTCAAAAAATATAATATTATCGGCTAATCCTATACGGTCAAATATTTCCTTAACTCCGTTAAACATCACAAGAACATCTATTTGCGCATTTGGATATTCTTCTCTTAAAACTTTAAGTGACGGAGTAAACATAAGAGCATCACCAATACCCGATAACGCTAAAATCAATATTCTTTTTTTCTTTTCCATATTCCATCAAATATAAATTAAAAAAATACCCCGCTAAAAGCGGGGTATTTTTAAGTAACAATTACTTTATTTTTTTACCGAATCTTGTACATCAAATTGCAGCTTGTTTAGTTCGGAAGCAGGTAAATTTGAAAGAGCCGTGTATTTTGCTATCATTTCTAAAACATTTTTGTCATTCGGAAAATATGATTTTAGACGATTTGCAATTTCCAATGCTTTTTTATACTCACGTAAATTTTCGTATGTGTCCAATAAAAGTCTATATGGATTATAATAACTTTGAACATCCATAGGATTTAATTCCAATTGTTTTAATGCATAAGCTTCAATTTCTTTTGCAAGAGATTGGTATTGTTTAGCTCCACCTGCAGAATAATAAATCGAACCCAAATCGAACAACAATCTTGGATCCATATGAATATTTTTTCTTGGCATTACTAATTCCATACGATCTAAAACTTCAATAACTTTCGGAAAATCTCTTTTATTGTTAAGATAATATAAAGCAAGACGCAAAAACGAATTTCTATAATTTTGAGTTAACCGAACATGGTTATCATCAAAAAAGATAGTCGAATCATTTAAGCCGCGGAATCTAAATCCCGGTTTATAAGTAGTGCTGTATGTTTCGGGGCTATTATTAAATAAGTGTTCAACCATAGCCTTTTCATTAACAAATTCCAAACGTCCGGGACGTTTTTCGGGCACAAGTTTAAATGCCAAACCTTCCATTTTAAGATAATTATCCAAACCTATTTTACTGTCATCCGAACATGTTACAGCATAATAAATCGGCCTTTCCCAATTGGATGATTTGATAATATCTAAAACTGCCAAATCCTGAACTCTTAAACCTTTAAAACTGCCAAAATTTAAAGTCGGCTGTAAATTCCAACTTAATCCTTTATTAGCAATTATTGTAGAGTCTGTTACCGCAAATTTAGTTAAAAGGTTATCCGAAAGAGGTAAAAATTCGGTCTTCCCTGTAAATCTTGCATAACCAATACGTTCAACTTGTTGATCTGTCATACTCATTGGAACTTTTAACGATCCGTGAGGTGTGTTATTTTTCATCTGCAAAATATACCACGGAGTATTAAGTAAACTTAAATTAACAATTCTAACGTCGCGTCTTACTCCTTCAACATCCTGCAAATACCATAATGGGAAAGTATCATTATCTCCATTTGTAAATAATATTGCATTAGGTTCAACACTTTGAAGCATGTTATATGAATAATCCCATGGAACAAAATTTCTTGATCTATCATTTTTATGATAGTTTGCACTTATCATTTTTGCGGGCACTAATAAGGTAAACACAACCAATAAACCAACAATAACAGGTTTTAATAATTTTTGTTCCTTAAAATAAACGGTCAAAAGATCTATTATTCCACGAATACCGATTGCAATCCAAATAGAGAAAACAAAAAATGCACCAACGTAAAAATAATCTCTTTCACGTGGCTGGGGCTCCTGCTGATTTTGATAAAACGCAGTCAGGTATCCTTGGAAAATAAACATAAGCAAAAAGACGGCACCCATTTTCCAATCGCGCTTAAATTGATAAAAGGCACCAAACATTCCAAGTAAAAATGGTATGCCCCATAATACAGACCAATCAACAGGAGCATCTTGTACAGTAGAAGAGTTGCCTGCATAATTCCACAATAAATATCTGTTAAACATGTGATTCATTTGATATGACCACAAAAAGTCCAAATCGGAAGAATAACTAGTATATATTTCAGTCTGATGGTCTTCTTGAGAAAATCTTCTTTGAAATGTTGGAAAGTCACCGTATTGTTCACGATTTAGATACGATTCCAATTCAGAAAAAGTTTTAGGACTATTTAAATTTATTGGTGTGTCTTGGTTTGATCTGATAATAATCATTGAATAAGAAGTAAAGCCAAGTATTGCAAACAATAAACACTTAGAGGCTAAACTTAATGTAAATCTTTTGTTTTTATAACTATAATATATTAATCCAACCAAAAGAAGTATTATTAAAACCATAACTGTTATATCAAACACAACATTATTACCGGCAATTGCCGAAATCAACTTTGGTAAGTCTTTAACCATACCGGGGTAATAAGCAACTAAAGTAACCCCTCCAAATAAAATTGGAATATAAAAGGAATTTCTAGTAAAAACTTTTTTATAAAAGATACCCATAAAAACAACACTTACAAATAAGGCCATCATTACAAACTTATTATCAACAGCTTTGTAATCTTCCGGCATTGGAGGTGTTTGGCCTGTAATTCCAGCCCATAACACAAAGGCAACCGCAACAACAATTGCTGAATGAATTAAAAACAAATAACCCGATTTTTTTAATAATTCATCATCTGTTACATATTTACGGAAATAAATTACCATAATAATTGGAACAGCGGCAAGCACCGACATAAGATGCACCCCGGTAGATAAACCGATAAGGTAAGCTATTAAAATCAAATAACGTTCGCTGCCCGGTTCATCGGCTTTATCGTTCCATAAAACAATTAAATATGTAACTACTGTAATAAAAAATGTTGAAGTAGCATAAACTTCCGCCTCTACTCCGTTGAACCAAAACGTTTCACTAAATGCAAGCGATAAAGCACCTATTGCGGCTGCACAATATGTTACAATAGTGTCAAAAGCAGTAGTGTTTTTTTCTATTCTTAAGTTTTGAATCAATCTAACTGCAATTAGATACAAAAACAATATAGAAAAAGCACTTGATAAAACAGAAACTGTATTTACTCTTAAGGCTATATTATCAGCAAAAGGAATTAATGAAAATATTCTGCCCAAAATAATAAAAAATGGGGTCCCCGGCGGATGTGGTACTTGCAGCGAAAATGATGAAGCTATAAATTCTCCGCAATCCCAAAACGATACAGACGGTTGAACCGTGGAAAAATATACAAATGCAGTAATAATAAATACTGCCGCCCCGAAAAATCGGTTTAATAATTTTAAATTCATTCGTTCCTCGTTTACTGATTATTCCTTTTGTTCTTGTTCGTTATTTTCTTCGTTAAATTCGTAATTTTCATTTTTTCTGAAATATTCATCGTAATTTTTTTTATCACGATTGGTGTGGTACTTTTCGTAATATCCTTTTAATCGGGCTAAAGATATAGAATCTAAATCTTCATCATCTGTATGTCTTTTTTTTAACATACGAAAGTCCTTCATTTCTTCAAAGGGCATCTGTTTTTCGTACCTTTTAAGTACGTTAATGTAATTTCCTTGTTCTCTATATCGCATATTAATAGCAGTTTGTTATAAAAAATATTTAAACAATAAATATATAAAAAATTTATATTTAGTTTTAGCTTTTTTATTAAAAGAGTAATTCTTATGCAGTTATATGATGCTTTTAATCCATTTGTTTCAATAATTTTGCCTACTTTTAACAGAGGGGCGTTAATTAGCCGTGCAATAAATTCTGTAATTCAACAAACATTTAAACAATGGGAATTAATAGTTGTTGATGACGGAAGCACCGATAACACTTTTGAGATAGTAAAAAACTATTCAAACAGCTACTTTAACATACGATATATGTACCATAAAAATAAAAAACCGCCATTAACCTTAAATTCAGGCATTAATGCTGCTTGCGGCAAATATATAACCTTTATTGGAAGTGACGACGAATATAAGCCGGAACATTTATTATTAAGAGTAGAGTATTTAAGCAAAAATCCGGCGTTAAATTTTATTCATGGCGGAGTAGAAATTATTGGCAGCCATTTTGTTAAAGACAAAAATGATCTTTCGAAACTTATTCATTTAGATAAATGTACAATTGGCGGAACATTTTTTGCTAAAAAAGAGATATTTGTTCAGTTATCCGGCTTTAAAAATATTAATTACAGCGACGATTCCGATTTTTTAGAAAGGGCTTTGCAATTATTTATAATAGATAAAGTCAATTTTCCAACATATATTTATCATAGAGATACAGAAGATAGTATATGTAATAATATAATATAAACAAAAAAAAAAATTAACTATATGAAACTTAACAATATTATTTTTGGACTGTTTGCTTGTCTTTCAACAGTTTTATTTGCTCAAAATAATCCGCTGGCAAAGATAGGCGATATTGAAATAAACACCAGTGAATTTTTAGAAAGATATGAACTTTCGCCCATATTAGGCAAATTAAACATTGCGGATGACAAAGGCTCTAAATATAGTCTGCTTTACAGTATGATTGGTGAAAAGTTATGGTCTCTTGAAGCCCAAAAGAATGGTATAGATACATTTCAGGCAGTTAAAGCACCAATGGAAATAATTGAAAAACTATATATCCGTGATGCTTTATATAAAAAATTAATTCTTTCCCAAATTAATATAACCAATGAAGAAATTGCGCAGGGTGCCGCTAAATTTATGCGTAAGTTAAAGCTTAAGTATATTTTTTCGGATAACGAAGCAGATATAAAGAACAAATATTATTTACTTAAAAGCGGTTATTCGTTCGATTCGTTATATAACGTTTCTGTAGCTTTAAATAATGAAAGAGAAGTAACATACGGCGAACTTGAGGAAAACGTGGAAGAAACCGTATATAATCTTACACCAAAAACATTTTCAAATCCCCTTTTTTACAATAAAGGCTGGTACATATTTTATTTAACCGGTGAAAACGTACAGACATTTTCCGATTTTCAAGGCAAAAACAACCTGCCTGAAAAAATTAAAAAAATTATTCACGATAGAAAAGCTTCAAAACTGACTGATAGTTTTTATAAATCTTACTTTAAAAACATTAAAGCCGAATCCAATAAAGCACTTATAGATATTACTGCAAAAGAAATATTAAATATTATTAAAGATAAAAAAGCTTCTAAAGATTCAACGGGATATTTTTTCAATTTAACTTTTGACGAGGGTTTATATTTACAAAAACTACTTACTCAAGTTAATTTAGCAAAACCTTTTGTTAAAATAAATAAACAGATTATCCCCTTACAAAAATTTATTAACGATCTTGTATTTTTTGGTTTTAGGGTTGGAGAAAACAATTTGGAGTCTATACAAATAAAAATAAACCAGCGGGCAAAACAATTTATTGAATATGAAGTTTTAGCCGACGAAGGCAAAAAACAAGGACTAAATCTTGATGCGGAAGTGATAAGACAAGTGCAAATGTGGAAAGACAATTATTTATTCCAAGTTTACAGAAATAAATTTGTTTACGATAACTATCTTGCAATTAAAGATTCAATTATAAATAATAATTCGGATACTTGGAATATTAGGAATGTTTATAAAATAATTGAAATTGAATTTACAGATTTAAATTTAGCCGAAAAAATATTTGATGATTTGTTGTATATGAATTATAACACTTTTATTTCTAAATATTCGGCCAAAGCCTCCATTAACATTAAAGATGTAAATTTATCTACTGCAGACGCAAATGAAATAAATTTTGTTTCAATATTGCCAAATATGCAAATTGGGGAAATTTATGGACCAAATAAAATTGGCGAATCCTATACTATCATTAAATTGATAGAAACAAAAACAGATACCGTTAATAATCCTTCAAAAAAAGTTGATATAATTAACCAAACCGCACAAAACAAAGCAGGCCAATTAGTAAGTGCTAAAACGGTTGAGTTTGCTAAAAATTACGGTTTTACTGTTAATGAAGAATTATTAAAGTCATTAAAAGTAACGGAAATTAATTCTTATATAATAAAGATATTCGGGTTTGGAGGAAGAACAGGGGCAGTACCGTTACTACTTCCATTTTACAATTGGGTTGAAATTTACAATAACACTAAAAAAGATAATTTATGACCTGTATCAACCTTTTTTATACGAATGATTTACTATAACATCACTCATTAATTTAGAATTAGGTATAATATAAATTTTTTCATTTTCACCCTCAACCAAAGTTGTAAAAATTCCTATTTGCTCAACGTTCCCTTTTGAACTTGATGCTTCAATATAATCGCCAACACGTATTGGACGGAATAGAATTAACATTATTCCTGCAGCAAAATTTGATAGCGAACCCTGTAAGGCTAAACCAACAGCAAAACCGGCTGCCGCAAGTACTGCAATAAACGAAGTTGTTTCAACCCCAATTTTACTTATTGAAGCAATTATAACAAAAACGATTAAAACAACTTTTATAAAACTTGAAACAAACTTTGTTAAGGTTAAATCGACATTTCTTTTAGACAACAAATTAAAAATATAGCGGGATACTATTTTAGAAGCCCAAATTCCTATTATTAGAATTGCTAAAGCACCAATTATTTTAGCTCCATAAATTATAATTAGCTGCTGTGCTTGTTCAACATATTTTTCCATGTAATTACCCTATTGATGATTGTTAAAATAATGTATAAGTAATACCAAGTTGTAAAGCCTCTTTTAGTTGTGTTTTTAACGATTGAGATTTTTCGTAAATCATTAAAACATTAAGATTTACATTTACCAGTGAAGTAATTTTTGCTACTATTGTATTGTCCCATCTCACATCCCAAACATCAATATGTTCAAAACGTGTAAATAAACGTAATTTGCTTGTTAATAACAAATTTTCGTGCAGCGTAAATTTTCCTTCCGAAACAGATTCCATACCTGTTTCAAACTTAAATGCTTCAATTTTTGTCTTAGTATCGGGCTTATCGGAATAATTCCGGTATTTGTCAGTAAATACTTCCTGAATGGCCACACCAAGCCGAGTTGAAAAACCGGTAATTTTATTGTAACTAAATCCAATACTTTGTGTAATGTAACCCGGGTCAAAAAAATTAGAAATAGGCATAGGTTCCTGATTGCTATAGTCAAATCCTTTTGTTATTACCGTCCGTACCGTGTTACTAAAATATGGGTCAATCTGCCAGCCTACTCTATACAACAATACCGACTCTAAATAAATTTCGTTATTGTTGGTTTTATAACTCTCGTCACCATTTTTAGTTTTACCATACGATATTTTTAAGTTATTCTTTACCACCATAGAGTCTTTTACATATTTCAAACCAAAATCACCAAAAACCGACCATGTTAACGAGTTTTCGCCACCTTGCGACCAATTTGTAAAGGCAATTTGACTTACATTTAGACCGGCAACACCAGACGAATAAATACCGTTTGTCTTGGTAGTATCAGTTGGAGCATTTGCGCCTAATAAATCAACTATGGTAAGAAGCATTAAAACCAATTTCATATTTTCCTCATTAAAATTACTTTTTGATTATATTTAGTGCTTATTTAATTCATTTTAATTATTTTTTAATATTACAAATAAAATTTAAGGAATAAAATGGAAAATTGCATTTTTTGTAAAATAATTAGCGGGCTAATACCTTCAAATAAAGTTTATGAAGATGATTTCACATTTGCTTTTATGGATATTTCACCAATTAATCCGGGACATTTATTAGTTGTACCAAAAAAACATTTTACCGAAACAAAAGATTATGACGAAGAAACAGGGAACCATCTGTTTAATACGGCTATTAAAATTGAAAAAGCATTGCGAAAAAGTAATGTTGTAACATGTCAAGGAACAAATTTTTTTATTGCCAACGGAGCTGCTGCAGGTCAGGAGGTTTTTCACAGCCATTTGCACATTATCCCAAGATATAAAGGTGATAATTTCAAATTACGTATTGAAAAATCAGATAAACCGACCATGGAGGAATTAAAAAACATTGCCTTAATTATAAATAATAACATTTAACCAATTTTTTATTTTAGTTTGTATGATTATTTTTTATATATTATTAAATTAATGTGGTTTTTAAAACTTAATTAACAAAAATCTATTTTTTTTGTTAAATTTTGTTTTAGGTATTTTTACTTTTTGTTTAAATTTAAATTAATATAAATGGAGTTAAAATGAGGTTAAAATTTTTAGCCGTATTTTTTGTATTGAGTTCGTTTTTTGCCGGTTGCAGTTCGTTACTACTAACTCCGGTAAACTTTGCATGGCCTCTTGAGAGTGCCTTAAAAGTTGACGAAAGTGGAAATATTACGGAAAATCGTTACGCAGTAACAATTAATGTTAAAAACATGTTTTTTGATGAAACAGCAGCAGCCGATAAATTTGCCGGCAGCGAAGTTCATATTATAAGAAACGAAAAAGGATTTTATTTTTTAACAGCATCAAATTTTAAAAATGTTTATGTGTTTGTTGCTGCCGAAGGTAGTTTAAAACTTACCAATAAAATTTTAGTTAACACAAAAGGAATTGAAAATCCTGCTTTTAACCAACGCGAACCTAATATTGAATTATTGGTAAAAAACGGAACCCCAATTGTTTTAACTAACGAAGGAATTGTTGGAGGTAAAAATGAAAAATAAAATTGTTATTACTTTTTTATTAAGCTTTGTTGCTTTTTTATCTTTTACTCAAATAAAAGCACAAGGTTCGGACTTGGAAATTACCAAAAACTTCAAATCTGCCGTTCAAACTTTAGAGGCTGATATTGATAAAGCGCAAAGCGTTACCGAAATTCCGGATTTTGAAAGCCAAACCGCTGCATTAAAAGACAAATATATTGCAAAAAAAACATTGTTGGATAAAGCTTTATATCCTGAAACATTTGAAAGTACTTTTGAAAAAATTAACAAAAAAATTGAAGTTGCTAAAGGCAAATTAGGTCAAATTGGCGAATTACAAGTTGAAGTTACAGATTTAAAAGGTAAACTTGAAGAATTAAAGGAATTTGTAAATAAATTAAGCGAAGATTATTACACTACTTTACGTGAGGTTGTAAGTTTACGCGAAAGCAATAAAAAAGATAAAAAAACGGTTGATTCACTCAAATCGTTATTATCCAAATTACGTGAAAACTCAAAAAAACGTAACAGCTTAATTGATGAATTAGCCAATAGTTTGTTTTTTGATAAAGAACATAATGTTGAAAGCATGAACGATGCAGAGAAAAAAGAATTATATGTTAAGTTTAAAAGTTCTAATATGTTGGATAATATTAAACGGTTGATTAGCGATAATATTAAATTTATGGAATCAAGTGCTTTCACTACACCACAATTAGACGAACTTAAACAAGAGCAAAACGAATTCCGTTCACGTTGGTCGGCAATTGGTCCAAAAATCGCCCAGGTTTATGCTTCACCAAAAGAAAAGGATGCCGAACTTGCTGCTGTTGATGGTATGCTAAGAAAATGGGATTCCACCATTAACGAAAATATTTGGCAAAATGTTGATGTGCAATTTAGAATTAAAGATATAACCTTAGAAAGATTTTACGACGGCGAATCATTTTACACTGCCGTAAATAATTATATTGATAAACAAATGAAAAATGTTGAGCAAAAAAATAGCGAAGAACTGTTTGCCGCTTATAATACGTTTGCAGACAGCGTATGGAATGCAAATATTGCTGAAGTATGGATTCCTCTTTTAACACGCTATAAAATGCTTTCAAATGACCAGATTAGCGATATTGATAACAAATTAGATAAATGGCACGAGTCGCTTGGCGAACCAATGCCTAATTGGATTTATGTTCTTGTTATTGGTGTTTTAGTACTGGTTATTATTGTTTTAATTGTTATGGTAGTTGGAAAAAGTAAAAAAATAAACCAAATTAAAAACACTTAAAATTATTTTTTAGATATTAACAGAACCGCCCCATAAATTGGGGCGGTTTTGTTTTAAATAGTTTGGATACTCCACAAGATATTTAGAAAAATATTGTACTTTTTACCGAATGTTTTATATATTATGTAAAAATAAATATTTTAATTGAGCTGCTTTATGAATGATAAAGAAAAAGTAATTAAGTTGGTTTTGATAATTATTGGAGTCTTTGGGCTTATATTAAAAAGATCTTATACCGGAGAATATATCGATTTTGTAAGAAGTTATTTAGGTAATTTTTCAATTTCTTTTGCAATATTCTTTTTAGTTGAAATCGGCTCCAAAAAACTCAAGTTAAACAATTATGTTTTGGCTTTATTATCTCTATCAATACTCGAATTATTTGAATTGACAAATGGATTTGGTATTATGCAAAATGTTTATGATCCTTACGATTTGGTTGTAAATTTTATTGGTGTAGGTTTTGCCGTAATTGTTAACATTGTTATTAGTAAAATTTTATTGAATTTTAATTTGTAAATATTTTTAATTGTGGTTTATAAAACACTTGGAATATATTTAGCCCTAATTTTGTAATAGAAACTTAAAAAATTGATATTTTTAATCACTTAAACCAATAAACGAGGAAAAGAATAAGGGCTTTGTTTTGTTTTACTTGTACCCGCCTTTTCTGCAGTTTCTGTTCGTCAAATAGTGCCTTTGAATACAACTTCTGTCAAATTCCACCTCACGATGGACACCCTTTTCATCGACTGATGATTACTACTATTCTATTTCGTAAAAGACTTGAACTACTTAGTTATTGTACATGCCGAACACATTTAATCAATAACGAGCCTATCGGTGCGTTATTGTATTTTAAAAACTTAACGACTTATTTATTCCCATATTTCGGTAACATTTTATTTTGATGTTATACGGCACCACCATTATTTTGAAATGTTGAAGATTTTTTAACTAAACAACATAAAAATTTTGCTGTTCTCAACATTAAAAAATTCGTTTAAAATTCATATATAATATTATTAATATTATACCCTATCATATAACTCTTCAGCATCGCATACATAACACACAAAAAAAGAAATTTTAAAGAGTATTAATGGCAAATACCAATATTGAATGAATTAATATCAATACAGATAAAACAAAAAGACTAATAATTATATATGTAACAATTTTATTTAACAAATTATACCTGCGGATGAATCGCTCATACAACTTTTGCATTAATATTCCAATCCACCAGCTTACTAACATAATAATAATCCACGAAATTATCTTCGAAATTAAATAAAATCTATCAGATAAATATTTATCCGAAATTGATTCGAATAAGCTTGCAATTAACCAACCTATTAAGGAGCCAACTGCCGCACCAGCTCCTGCACCAACAAACCCACAGGCCGCCGCACATGCTAATGCACCAATTATTATTGAAGGAATGATATTTGTGTTTGTAATTAACAAACTAATAATATTTACATCCGTTATTGAAGAAAACCATGTTGAAATATATTCAGTCACTCCACCTATTATTCCACCCAACACAATTGCCAAAGCCATTTGAACAATCAAAGAGCTTCCAAGCAGAGGAGATAATATACCCTCAATGAATGTTCCATTAACTCTTTCAAAGAACCATGCAGACAACTCAACAAATCTTCCCTTGCTTCGTTTAGAAAAGGAGTTATTATTAAAATATCTGAATACTTTACCATTCCCATCCTTGCTTTTAATTAATTGCCCATTATTATCATAATATAAACGAACAGAAGAATTCTTATTTTTCGTTTTGGTTAATTGCTCCCGAACGTTAAATATATATTCGGTTTTATTACCATTAGGATCTTCTATTATCCGCTTGTTTTTAGAATTATTAATTAGTTTCCATTCATTACCAAGCGCATCTTTTGCCATGGTAAAATTTCCTTCTTCATCATATTTAAAAGTAGAACAATCACCATTTGCATCAGTTATTGATGTAAGATTTCCAAGTTCGTTGTAAACATATAGTGTTACACTTTTTAATGGATTAGTTATCTTTATTATACCATTTTCTTTATTTTGCTCAATAATAGTTTCTCTGTTTTGTGAATCCCTATAAGTTGTCTTGATTAGGTAATTATTGCCATCATATTGATAAACCGTTTTGTTTCCAAACGTATCTTCCGTTTTAGTCAATCTATTAACATAATCAAAATACCTTGTTATTAGGTTGCCATTTTCATCCGTAAATGAATCTTGTTTTTTCTTAACTATCCCACCCAAGGAATCATAATTATTTAAGACAAGTATTTTAGATGAAGCATCGTACACGCTTATTAAAAAATGCTTATTATCATACGTATAGTTAAATATTCCCTTTTTCACAGCACTATTATATACTTGAACAAGTTCACCGGAAGAATTATAAATATAGTTAAGTGTTTTACCGTCCGAACAAATAATTTTGTTTATCCGGTTTTCATTATCATAAATAAAACGTAATTTATTTCCATTGGTATCCGACATGCCTGTAAGTTTGTTCTTTTTGTAATTATATTTAATTCTTCTTTTTTTACCGTCCGATACTGCAATTAGGCATCCTTCTTTATTAAAATAAAAAACCGAGTTTTGGCTAGAATAAAAAACAAATTCACCAAACATATTCTTTTTAATAAACTTATATTGATCATAAGCGAAATTAATAACATTTCCTTCTCTTTTTTCATCAGTCACAAAACAATACGCTTTTTTTTCTTTTATATAACGGTATTTATAAGTTATTGCATTGAATTCATCAATTAATAAAACATCGGAATTATTCTTTTTGTTGAAGTTAATAATTTTATACGGGATATTCAGCTTCCACCCCATTCCAAACAGAGAATCTTTTACATCAAATGAATTATACGAACGTTTTAATTCAAGAGGGTATTTATCACTTAAACCTGAAGAATAATCTGTATGTGTAACTTTATAGTTATTTTGGTTTTTTGTCAATGGAAATGTTAATGCCCGCATTACATTTCCATCAAACACAAAGTCCCATGCCGGTACCGGAATTAAGGGTTTCCCTTTTAATGCTTCTTTTTTTAATGTATTAGATTTAGCATCATCTATTCTAGCTTGATACTTAAAATCAAAACTTACACCACCATAAATTGAATAATTTTGTATAATATTTACATTGTTATCAAAATATTTTTTTCCCTCGGAAGCTTTAAACCCCGGTGTAACATCGGGTGTTGGCACTTTAATTAATTGATAATTATGTATTAATGAAAGATCAATCGGTTTACCACTATCTTTTAACCATTTTGCAATTGCGGTTATTTTTGCTATTTCACGTAATCTTTCAAAAACCGGAATTTTTTCAGCATATTTGTCAAAGTTTAAAGATAAATGAAGCGCAAATTCTTCGGCCTTTGATTCTGTAACAGAGGAAATATATTTAGCCTGCGACATAGCTGATAAACCGTATACCGAAATCATCAATAAATCTAAATATTTTTTACTTAAATCTCTGGATCCGGTTTCTATTAAATATTTTCCGCAGTTAATTTTAATATCATCCTTAAACCTTTCAAAAAATTGATTGAACCTTTCGTTAAAATCCTGTTTAATATTATTTATTTCTCGTTTTTTTTGAGATGATATATACTCCGTTTTTACTTTAAGAGAAGCCTTTCCAAAGAATAAAACACTTCTATCTGCTGATTCATTTGCACCCAACTCAAGTTTCATATCTTCAATTTCAAACCAGTATCTATTCCAAGTGTTGCCTCCTTTTGAAGATTTGTAATTTGTTTTATTAATATATTCAGTTTTCAATGTTTCAACTAAATAATTTAAACTATGGGTAAACTTTTTGATAAATTCTTCAGAGGGTTCATTTGAACTTTGTTTTGCAGCATTTGTGTATTCTATTATTGTTTCCCGTTTAAACTCATCAAAAAGCTTTATTATTTCAGGCACAAAATCTGAGGGTTCATAATGCATTTGAATTTCATTTCTGTAACCTTGCACTTTATAAACCACAGGTTTTTTATCAACGTTATCAACACCAAGGCTCAAACATTTTAATATACGATCGGCTTCAAATAATATTGCGCCAAATTGTGTTTCCTTTGTGTTGCCAAGATACCGGACATTCATATTTGTGCCGCTAGGAGGTATATTTCCATTCTTTAGATATGAGTCGGCAGGATCAATGCTTACACCCAAACTTTCATCGGTATAAACCGCCCGCAACGCAACCATAAGATGGTCTAAATCCATCACCGGGAAATTAACGTTTAGCTGTTTGCCATTTTTTTTACCAAGCAATACCAGTTGGCCTATGTTATTATCCCAATAGGCCCCAATAATTTCTTCCAGATCTGTTACTAATGTTGCCGCCTGATTTAATAATATCCCCCCTACATTATTTGCCTGTCTAATATTATTCACAGCAAATTTATTAATATTGCCCATTATTGCACTTCCAATTGCACCTCCTATCATTCCGCCTGCAATTACAGACGTTACTACTATTGCGGTACTCACCCCAACAGCTCCAATTGGAGAACAAAGTGTTGCTAAAAGAATACCTGCTTGTAATCCTTGAGAGGCACCATAAGTTCCACCATATGTACTTCCGGCCATTTCAGCAGCGGTTTGAGAAAGACTTAAAAATGCATTTTCGCTATCGGTAGGATTTGAAAAATAGTTTTTATAATTAATAACATGGGGTATAAATTCAACTACATTTAATGTGGTTCCTATAAAACCTCCAATGTTGTTTGCCGCAGCCGATTTATACACAGGAATTCCAATTGATCCGCCAACCGGAACCGGAGTCGTTTTTTTATACAAGGTGCCTAAATAATTTTGTCCAACATCACTTATAAAACTTGCGGCTCCCTGGAAATTGTTTTGAGGTTGAAATATCCCTTGATTAAACCAATTGTACCACATTGACGTTGATTTATTTTCCGGCATATTATCCAACAACCCAAACGGATCGATATAACTTTGCGGATTATTGTTTACATATATATATGGATTTACACTATCAGGCGCATTTAATAGTTTTAACAATGGATCTTTACTTATAAATCTTCCTGTTTGCGGATCGTAATACCTTTTTCTATAAAAATATAAACCGCTTTCTTCATCCCATTCCCGGCCTGTAAACAAAAACGGATTAATATTTTCACCATTAATTTCTAATATTTGCCCCCATGGATCATATTCATAAGTTGTGGCAACTTTTCCGGTTTCGTCAATTAGTGCTACTACGGAACCAAGATAATCACATATTGCATAATAAGTGTTACCATTACGTATAATACATAACAGCCGATCGGCTCCCATATCATAAATATATTCATTCCTTAGTATTTCTTGTTTATCATATTCGCATATTATATTATACCCATCATAAAAATAGCGGATTAGATTTCCATTAAATTTTCTTTTAAATATTCTCCTCCCAAAATAATCATAGGTATATGTATCTTCAGTTCCATTTAAATATGTTATTTTTGTAAGCAAACCATATTCGTCAAACCCATATTTTGTTTCTTCATTGGTTTTCTTTTTTATAAACAAATAACCGTCTTTATCATATTTATATTCTGTCTCACCTGCTTTTAACATTATATTATTATTATAAACGTAATTTGTTTTGGTATAATTAGTATTGTTTTTGCTTATAATTAACTCTTTTTTTTCAATTCTATTACCTGCACTATTATATTTATAGCCCCATTTATTCCCAATCGTATCGGATGATTTTATTAAGCGGTATTCTGCATCATAAACAAATTTTACTTTTTTTTCTTTTGGAAATGCTGTTCCTGATTTATTGATTGCCAAACAATTTCCGGCCAAATCAAATTTGTACCGCATATCAACAAGTTTACCATTGTTTTTGTCTACTACTTCAAGATGGTTTAATCGTCCATCTTCGTAAAATTCATACCTTATTTCAACCCCGTTAGGAAGTCTTTTTTTTATTAATCTATTTAATTTATCATAAAATAATTGGGTTGTTTTTACACCTGTATTTACTTCCATAACAATGTTATTATGGTTATATTTATAGTTAACTACCCTTTCGGTTGGGTATGTTATTTTTGTACGGTTCCCAACATTATCGTATTCAAATAATATAGTTTTTTGTTCCGGATGCGATACAGATTTTATTCTGTCCAATATGTCATACTTATAACTAATTTCCCCGTATGTGGTATCATTTATTGTATCAGGTTTACCGTTTGGGTTATAATTTACAGATATTTTTCGTCCATCTTTAGACGATACTTTTGTGGTTTTCTTTTGCTGGTCTTGAGACATAGTTTTACCAAGGTATCAGTTATACAATTGTATTAAACGAATTATAAATAAATTAATACACAATCAGTTTTACACTTATTTTAGTATCCTTAAGAATCCCTTAAATAATTTCACGTGTACATCAATATTATAATTTATTATTTCTTTTTTTTGTTTTGATGCATGTTTAGTATTATCTAAATCCCAAATAATATTTGTATATCAATCACATTAAATACATTTACTTAGAAGCATCATTAAAATTATTACTACCCGGGACAGATATTTTCCCATCAATTACTATCAACTTATCGGTTATTTCTTTAAAATTATTTTTAGACATGTCCATTATATTCAAGCTATCTTCTTTAAGCTCTTGTAATTCAAATGCAATAGTGTGATTGTCTTTAAGTTCAGTAATTTTACTTAATAGCTCATCTATTTTTTTTAATGCTTGCTCTTTAATTCGCTGGACATCAGGAGATATATTAAATTGCAAATTAGTCTTTATTTCGCCCAATAAGCTGCCTTGCGCCACAATATTATTTTCCATGAATTCTTTACTCATCAAGAGAATAGTATTTAGTTGCTTTATCTCAGCAAGTATTACATCTGCTTTGCTTACAATTCTAAAATCATCTATTATTTTTGATGCTGTTTTTTCAAGAGCTTCTTCAAATTCAATTTTCATTTTAATCGATTGCTGTTCATACTTTTCAAGCAAGGTGTCCATTTTCCTAATATGGTTCTGCATCCCGTTTTCAAATACAGCAACACGTAAAGTAATTTCTTCAACAAAACGGTTTATAAATTCATCATTGTTTAGCATAATTAGTCTCCGTTAAATAAAACTCCAATAATTTTTTTGTTCGTGTCAACTGATATTTAATACCATTTTCCAGTTCAATAAAAGAAACATCTAAAAACTGAATTTTATATTCATCTTCTATATGATATAGACATAAATCCTGTCCCAAATTTTCCGGTATCCATATTGAAAATTTTGGCAGGGAATTTTCGTTCAACCCAACAAATCTTCTTTTATTACCAAAAGTTACATATATTTCTTCAAGCTGTGCCGCAGAATGTCTGGTTAAACCCAACAAATAAAACTTCAAACGACCGGAGTTTAATTCATCGGCTTGTTCATCTGCCCCGTAGATAAGTTCAATAATTTTTTCCGGATCATATTCGCCAATAAATGAAACAGTTTCATGACATATGTTATCTAAAAGTAATATTTGCTCTTTTAAATTCATTTTTGCAAGTTTTAATATTGTTCTTCTGTTAATTTCTTTTTTAAGCGAATTATTCAGTTCCAAATTAAACTTAGCTATAAGTTGTAAATATTCTTTATCACCAAAAAAAAACGATTCAAAACAATTTGTATGCTCATTATTCGGGAATTTTGTAAAATTTACAAAACACTTTTGCAACGATTCAAGCTTTTTTCTGTATTCTTCCATCTCCATTATTATTACTTTAATGCTTCTGCAGACCATATTCAAAAAATCAGAAAGTTTTTTTATACTGTTATAAGCTTTAGAAATAGGCTCTACCGGCGGGGGCGGTGGGGGCGGTTGAGTTGGACTAACCTTTTTGACTGATGCACCTATAATTGATAATCCTATTACCGGAACAAGACTTATTACCCAAACCGGTGCAGTAATTGTCAACCCCGGAATTAATAATACCAAATCGGATAAGGTTACTACAGATCCGGAAATTAAAGTTGCCCAGTTTATTTTAGTAACTGGCGGCAAAAAAATGGGTTCCTCATACACGGGCATTGGAAACTTCATTTTAACAAAAAGCCGCGAGGCAATTCTGGATGCCTGCAATTTTTCGTTATAAACATAATCAATATTTAGACCTGTTATTATTCTTTCCGCATTATCAAAATAATTAAGCCAATCGTTTAACCTAAAACTTTTATTTTGTCCGGACTCAAATTTTTGCGTAAAACTATCTCTAAAGTCACTTATTATTTGAGCTAAAGAAAAAGATATTTCTTGCCCTGATATTAATATTGACTTATTATTTTCTGCAAAATCTTTATATGTATCAGCAATATAAACCAAATCTTCATTTGTTTGGCATTCATCACCTGTTTTTATCATTTCTTCTTTTAAGCGTTTAAAAATACGGGTAGTCATTTCTCGCAAAAACATGTTTTTTTCAAAAACAAATGCGTGAAGCCCAAATCCCAAAAAATGATATTGTTCGTTTTGGGGAAAAGAAGCAAAATAATCCTTTAATTTTTCCGATATATCCGAAACTGTTAAATAGTTTAGTAAATTTTTGCCAAATATAGTTATTTGTTGGCGGGTATTTATTGTTATATTAGACGAATTTTTTTCAGTCACCGGAATAATATTGTGAAAAGGTAAAACTTTAGTTGTCAACCTCAATACTTCCGATGCGGCTTCCGAAAACCTATAAGGGAAAACGGATTTTTGCCCAAAAGGATCAAGGATTTGTATAAGATACCTGTTACCACCTGTAATTTTGGATTTAAAATATTCACTTAATACCAATCCAAATTGATATAAAGCCATTTTTTCCTGAGTATCAGCAAAATGCGAAATCCAATATGTGTCTGTTAGCTGCAGTTCAACTTCTTTGCTTTGAGAATACATTTGATCAATTATTTCTCTATCCGTAATTCTATTATAAATACTTTCAATAAATACTCCGGCATCCGGTAATATTCCGTTTGTATATATTGTTTTGCATATTTTAATATCTTCTCCCTGCCGAAGGACAACTTTAAACAATTTATTATCTGCCAAAGGTACAACAAAAACAAAAGCAAAAACACCGGGTACAAATCCAAACTCAGTCTTGATTTGTTTCCTATATGCATTAAGTATCGCATATCCAAGTTTACCGGTGGACCAAAAGACCGCGGGGGCAATTTTATTTTTTGCTTCCATCATTTTTATACGTTAATTGAGTATAATGTAACTTCATCATGCCGTTTAATATTTTCTAATGCTTTTATTTCCCCCTCAACAGTTATTTTATCTTTCACTAATTGCAATCTATTTTTAAGCTCTATTAATTTATCCACAACTTTATGATACGTTAATATTTTTTTTTCAAGGAAATCTATCTTCCATTGTGTATCGTTTTCTTCTGGTAGTGTCACATGCAATTTAATTTGTTCCTCAATTTTATTAACAATCCATGAATAACTAATATCACCTGTATTTGTTGCCAATAAAAATTTGTCAAACGCCATTTCCCTGCCAACACCCAATATATATCTCATATTCATATTTACCGAATATGTTTGAGAAATTTCTACTTTAATTATTTTAAAATACCACGCTAATGAAAAAAGTGATGACAATTCTTCATGCGAATATTCAAAAAGAGTAATTAATTCGACTTTCCATCTTGGATCATTAATTAAATCTTCAACCTTTTTCTTTTCCGTGCGTCTATATTTTTCAAAATATTTTTGATAATCGATCAAAGTTTCAAGCCCCCATAATGCAAGGCCATGCTGAGTTCTGAAAAATATAAGTTCATATTTGTTGCTTTGTTCAGTTGGTTTTAGTTCATTCCCTATTGCCTCACGTATAGTCTTAAGAAAGTTTGGATTTTCCGGTAGATTAACATAAGATGCTTTTTGTAAATCTTCAATCAAATAGTTATCCCTTACACGCCAGGCAGGAGCTGCATCATTAAAACGACTTCTAATAATTTCTTTAGTATTTTTCTTTTCGTCTAAGGTATCAACAATATTTACATCCCCACTTCGTATTTGCAGTATAAGATTTTTTGCAAGTTTTTCAAACAATTCTTTAATAAATACTTTTTGCGTACTAAGTTTTGTAATTTTATACCCTTTTTGCGAAGAATATAATTCTTTATGCACATCTACCCAAAATTCTCTTATAATATTCATTTTGACGGATTCATCCAATTCCAAAACGTCTGAGGTTTTCAGTGGCAGTCGAATACTCTGATCAATGTGCCTACCCGAAGAAGGTACAGTGCATGATTTAATTGCATGTTGTAATTCATTGATATTTGATATGAGTTGAACGATTCCCCTTTTAAAAGATTCGTAATAATTAATTATAATAGTTAGTGTATTTGCTTTTGTTGTTTTATCCAATTTTTCGATCGACCGATTTTGAAGTTTTATTCTTTCCTCACCTGCACTCCAATTAGTAATATCTGCTTCAATTTCTTTTGTTTTACCAATTAACTCACTATATTCATTTTGACAATTGGAAAGCTGCTCATCAATATGTTTTACGATTTCGTTTAAAAGCATTAAATATTCAGGGATATTAATCCATTTAGCAATTATAAAGTCGTCAAATGTGTTAATTATCATATCTAATTTATTTTTAAGTTCTGTAGAAAATAATTTCAAAAGGTCGTTTATTTTCTCTAAGATATCAGAAGATGTTTTTATACTGTTATTTTTAAAAATTTCACACATTCTCGCATTTTCTGTATCGCTTTGTTTTGATCCAAAAAATCCGGTATTAGGTTTGGAAATCCTCAAACCGGAAACCCGTTGAGAATAATTAATTTTATTGGGAATAATAATGTCAGCTTCAACAGAATTTAGTAAGTGATCGGAATTTAGTTCGGGATATTTGCTTAATAGATCCTTTAAATAATTTTTGTCTTCTTTAACGTTAATTTTAGCACCATCGGAAATTAAGTCGCGTACAACCGAATATAAATCTTCTTCCCTTTGTGGAAGTTCTAATATTGACAACCCATAGGTGGAATAGGCTTTTAGCTTTCCGTAAAACGACGTTTTACTACAAAACAACCTTGTTGATAAATTAACCATTACTCTAATTAGATTTTCACCTTCATGAGTAAGAGCCATTAACGCTATACTTTCGGAAATCATAGATGTCATTTCAATAAAATCTTTTTTTGTTTCTTTCCCTTGGTCACCTAGCAAAAAGATGTATTGGGCAGGACTACTTTCAACATGAACCTTTTCGTCCTGATATTGTTCTTCCCAATTTGTAAGGTGAATAAAATAGTCAAGCTCGTTAAGAGTTAAATACGCATTTACCCTATTTTGCTGTTTAGTAATCTCAGGTACCAGCGGATCAAAGGGTTCCGGCAAAACAAGATGAAGATAAACAACCGGAGGAACTTTTGTTTCTTTAACAGTATGCGAATATAAATCATAAGCAATATTTAATAAAAATCCCGCTCCAGTACCGCCGCAAACAGAACTAATTAGATGAATATCGATTCCGCCTGCCTCATCCAGTACTTCAATGGACGAATATTCCATATTTGTAATTGTATCACGCCTGGAAGACTTTAATGTTGTTAATTTTGAACTTAATATTTCCAAAATATTTTTACGATTTTTATGGTAACATAATCGTCCAACCCTTCTTTCCCCTCCTACTCCGCGACGTATTTGGCCCAAATTTGTATTTGGAAGCCAATCGATATATGCAAATGGCCCTCTATGCAATTTAACATCGTCAAGAATATGTTCGTAATTAAAATTTCCAATTTGAATAAATTCGTCACCATTTAACGATACACCGTTTTCCGGTTCCGAATCGGTATCTATTGAAAGAAATTCAATAAAGGGAAACATCATTTTATCCGCATCTTTAATAGGTGAGTACCTTGAATGAATGTCCTTAAATAGTTTTTTTGCGGTTTTTACTGTTTTTGTTCCGGTACCACCAATGCCAACAATTAATGTAGGTCTTACTTTACGTTTAATTTTGATATTATCCATAACTTTACACCTTAATTATATTTCAATTTTATTATTCCTAATTTCAATAGTTACTGGTTCTCGAATTTCATCCTCTGATGAAAACAGAAATACTTTTTCTTGAACCAAATTTCCGTTCATTTTTACAGGAATTTCTTTATTAATTACCTTTAGCCAACAGTTTCCCCAAAAACTAATATATATTTTTGCAACATCCTTTTTTGTGACATCCTTTTTTGTGTCGTCTATTATTATATCAGATTGTTCTGTGAAACCAATAGTTACACTATGTAATGGGTAATATTTTCTCCATGATTTTTCACATATTTCCTCAAAATCTTCGTTTGGTATTCTGTTTACAATTATTTGCCCGTTAAGTCTAGGACGTTTATTATTAACCCATGGAAATATCGGAATCCCCAAAACTCCAAGAATTGTTAGTAAATATTTTGAAAAATTTTGAATTTTTTCCCAAAGGGTATCCTCACTAATATTAATATCTTTTGTGAATCCAATTTTAATTATACTAAGTTCCTCTGTTTCACATTCAATAGAAATATATAAATGCTTTTTACCAGCATCCTCAAGCACCAAAGTACCCAAATATTTGCCAGTCCTTTTATCCAGGCACAAATCTATATAACTATCCATATCTTTAACTAATCTAAGTTTAACACTAACATTGTTGTAAAACATGTCCTTATTTGGATATACTTCCACAAATACAGTATCGTCTTTTTCAATTTGTTCATTATTTGATAAATGTTTTCCTTTAAATAACGTTTCAATATTAAATAATTGCTCATCTTTTACTACAAATGAACCTTCAATTTTTTCTATTCCGCTTTTTAATCCCTTAAATAGAGAGTAAATTTTTATTCGATATTCGTATTGTCCCGGGTCTGGTGGAGTAAAATCGGTTGAGAAAAGGAGACAAGAATTATTGGAATCAACAGAATTTGGTAACTTAAAACTTGTAGAATAAGTGGGACTTGAAGTTCTTTTAATACTTACTTCTGCGGCAAAATCTTCTTTTGATGCCGAAATATCACCAAAGTTCAACGATTGAATGACTGGCCGTAAAGTCATACTAAAAGGAATAACCTCGTTCTTATAATATATTTTTCTTTCGGGCAATATTTTTTTACTTCTAAAATCTTTAATTGCGTATCCATCATCAATATTAGAATCAATTTTTATTGTCCCCGGCTTTTCATTATCATTTAATGGGACAATATAACAAGTGTAATAATCATTATTTCCATATACTCTGCCGGAAATAATATAATTGCCTACTGTATCTGTATTATTAAAGTCACATGTAAAAGAATTTCGCGAATTAAGAGTAAAAGAAATTGGCTGGCGGCTTACAAGTAATAATTTAAGAAATTTGTTTAATTTTATCGGTTTCTCTAATACTTTTTGGGGTATATTAACAATAGGGTGTAATTTACTTAATATAGTATTATAACAATAAAATAATTCATAAATATTCTTTACTTGTAAAAATTCACCATCGGTTGCGTCGGCTAATTTTTTCAGGAAATTAATTCCTTTATTTATATTTGCTCCTTCCTCTTTACTTAAATCCAACAAACCAAAAGAATATACAGCTATTCTTTTGTTAATAAGTTCAGGTAGAATATCATTTAAATATTGGTCATACGAATTATCATCAAATTTGTTAATATTATTTGGGTCAATTATCCCATCACTTAACAGAATAATAAATTTATAATTTGAAGAAGGAGAATCATTATCAAACATTCTGATGGCTTCCTTAAATGCGCTATAATAATCCGTACAATTTGCAGTATTTGATGCAATTATATCACGTCTCACAGCTTCAATATTATCAATACTTAATGTTGTAAGAGTCCTGATAATAGAAGCATTCTTCCCCATATTAATGATTCCAAATTGAGATTTGTAATCATACATATTCCCTTCAATACGCCATTTGGAATAAGAATCAAAAAACATTTTTCCCGCCTCTTGTCTAAAATTTGCAGGATCATTTTTTTTCATTGATAATGAAGCATCAAATATTATTATACCGGAAGTTTGTGCTTGTATTATTCCACAAACAAAAAAACTAAAAACTATAATTTGCCGTATAAAGTTATTTAACAAATATTTTTTTAACATAATAGACACCGCTTTTAAATATTCCAATAATTCTTGTGATAATTTTTAGAGATGGTTCTTCAGGCTGCCACTCCGGTTTTGGTTTATAAATTATATTATCATCTACTTCTTCATTATCCACTCTTGGAATAATAAATTTATTCAATATTCCTTTTGTTATTTCATTTAATTGGGTTACAGCATTATTATCTTTTTGGTAATAATATTTTAAGCAATTATTTATTTTTAGTTGAATCATTTTAAATAACCGATCTTCCTTTTTAATAATTAGACGTGGGTTAAAGTCTAGCAATTCAAGGAGTGCTTTTTTCAGTTGCTTAAGTTCCGGATATATTTCGTTTATTTCGTTTTTATTTGTTTCGCAATAAATTAGATTATGGACAAGGGATGTATTATATATTTTAAACAAAAGATTGATATCTTCATCTCTATCTTCATTTATTTGGTATGCAATTGCAATAATTTTATTTCGGCTTTCAAGGCTTTTTGTTGCATCTATTTTATTTCGTAGTTCATTAGTTAGATCTTTTATAAGCGTTTCTAAAATTTCATATTCCGAAATATGCAATTTTTGCGGATCTTCTTCCCTTAATTTTGCGCGTTGATATTCATACGCTTCGAGCAAATCTTTTTGCTTTGGCTTAAGCTTAATATTTTCTTCCTCCAGCTGTTTTTTTATTGTACTTAATAATTCCTCGTTAATAATTTTAATTTTACATATAACTTCAAACGCTGCTTCGTAATCCATGCTTTCTAATACGGGTTTTAACGATTCGATTAATTTGGGAATTATTTCTTCGATTTTATTAAATTTTAACCAGTTTTTTTTCAAGTCAACTATTTTTTCATAAAGAGCCTTTTCAGATATTTCCTTGCTGTTAATAATCCCATTTAGTAACTTTTGATATTTTGAACTTACATCAGGCAATTGCTTAATTATTCCATCATTTAATATTTTAATTACCTCGTAATAACAGCCCAATTCTAAACATCTATATTGTATAGATTTATCCATATCCGTTTTTCTTGCTCTTTCACTAATTCCATTATAAAGCCGCGCTACTTCTCTTAATATATTAGTAATATTCCATCTTATTTCCATTTCAAAATCAGAACCAAGAGGAATGGATTCTTTTAATGATTTAATATTATTTTGAATATCAACGTTTAGCCCATCAAAAGAATATTCGAGATTATTTGCACAATATGTATGTAAAGTTTTAATTAGCTTATCACACTTACTTTTAAGTATATTATATTCAATAGAACATGCTTGTTGTTTGGTTTCAGGGTATTGCTTGGCTCGCTCGATATGGGATTTTGCTATCACAAAAGCATTATCATCTAAATCTAAGACATATTCTTGAACAATATTTTCGGCTGCTTTAATATTTTCTTTGGCAATATTATATAAATACGAATCCAATAATTTTTCATATTTTTCGAGTTCAATAATATTTTCTCCTGCAATTTCAACTGTTCCAAATTCGTGCAATTTATTAATAGCTTCCTCATATTCATTATTATTTACTCTTTCAAACAATTCTTTATTGTAATCCTTTGCGCTCTCAAAGCGTGCATTTGATATTTCAATTTCACAGTTAATTAACAAATTCGGATCAAATTCAGCAGCAGTTTGGAATAAAGAAACAGCACGATTATAGTTCCTTTTTTCCATCTCTTTTTTTGCAAGCCTATATGTTTTTTCTCCATTTACTTTATCGGCATTACTTGGTAAAACGCCATAAATCTCAGTAAAATCAGTTTCAATATCAACTAATAACGCATTATGATTCCCGAAAAATGGATTTTTAATTATTTCATCTGGGGATTCTATTGCCTCTTCATTTTTTCTTTGCATTATAGGATCATATTTTTTTAAAACTTCCAACGGATTTTTATCGTCTTTTGTAAGGGAAGGTAATATCATTTCTCTATTAATAACTGTCATATTAAAATAATTATTACTTGAACATAATTTTAAAAGATTTTTGAATCTATATTGATCGCGGTTTATATTTGAACTTTTTGTTAGCATCTCATAACATAAACCTAAATTATATCTGGCAATTGACAAATAATTATATTTTTCCAAACCCATCTCAAATGCCAATTTGGTATCTTCAATTACTGCAGTAATAATATTCTGAAAGGCTCTTTGCCAATCGCCCCGTCTTAATGCCAGAACACCTTTATTATTGTAACACATTATTTGATAAAATTTTTGATCAATACAATTTTCAAACAATTCTTCAATAAATTGGTCAAGAGTATCCTCTAACGGAACATTTGTTGTTGACATCATATTTGGGAATTGTTTATTTAGAGATGAAATTAATTTTTGGAGATAAGGTTCTTTAAGATGATTATTAATTTCCGAAAACGTAAACCGATATTTCTGCAAAGTGTTTGCAAAAATAAACGAAATTCGTTTTTCGCCAGGATATTCTTTGAATAACTCACCAACCTTTACTAATTTAGTAATAGCTGATAACTCAAACCATTGCTCCTTTAACAGCTCAAGTAGAATACCAATTTTTTCTTCGTCAAAAGTATTTTCAACAAATAGAAATCGTCTAGATTCCGAATTATAAATAAATTGATTTCCGACCATATTTTATACGTAACCACAAAATTTGAATATTATCGCATCATGGCATTTTTTATGCGTAATAGATTTCGTTTATTAATTTCATTAGTTAAATAATTAAAGTGATTTCAATTTTGTATATATTATTTAATCTATAATTGACCGTTTATTATATAATGCTTAAATTCTTTAATTGTTCTTTAGTTATTATTTATTCACTTAATCTTCCGAAAGCGGCTTCAGAGATATTCCAAAACCAACCTTGCGGTTCCCAACACATTGCATACGTAAAATATTCCGCCTTGGAAAAAAATATCTTAGCTTTGTCTTTATCCCGAAGTTCATAATAACATAATCCTACAATATAATAACAAGTTGCGACATCGTTTAATAATCCCCTCGAAAATATTTCGCTTTTTTCTTTTTTATCCGGATTTACATTTGGTTTTTTTACACTATTCTCTGTTAGTTGCTCTTGTAATATTTCCGCTTGCCCTTTAAACAACTTTATGCATTTATTTGCACTTTCAATTGATTTTGAATAGTCCTTATTATTATAATAATTCCAGGCAGCAGTTGTTAAGAACTGATTCAATGGAACTTTATCTTTACCGTTTTGAGAAAATATATTTTGATACGAAAATATTAATATAGAGTATGATAAAGAAATAATTGTAATAATTAACAAATAATTCCTCTGTTTAACCATATTGTTTGTCCTAACTTTAGTTTTTGGTTTAGTTGTTGTACGGAATATTATTTCACCTATTTTATTACGAAATTCCGGAAAAGCTGCTAAAAAAGCAGCAATACCGGCAAATAAAGTACCAATTGCTGATATTGTAGCACTAATACTTAGCAAATATTCTGACATATTATACCATTAATATTTTGTATTCATTTACTTAAATTTAATAAAACACTAATCTATATGGAACTTGATATATCACTTTAGCAGACTATAAGGAATGGATAGAATAATTATTTAATACATTCCCCACATAATCATTTATGTTAGCCATTTATTCTAAACAGAATTTGTTTATTTTCAGAAACTCGTTTTCCGTTTAGTGGTTTTAATTATAGCACAAATAACATTGCATCAAATTGTTTTAGTTTTTTTGTGATTTTTGAAAAAGGGTGACCCGCTATTTTATAATAAATATCCTCCGCCTAAAATTTATATTCATTGTTTATAAACTAAATATAATTTTTATATTTAGCAAGAAAATAAATTATATTTTTAAATAAATTATATTTTTCTAAAATGTTCTTCTGATGGTTTAATAAAACTCTCAATTAGATTTAACTAACATTGATGGGGACAAATATTTACTTTATATCTTTAGTAAATTTGCCGTAATGTACAAGTAATTTATTTAGTGTTATTGGATTAATAAATAAATCTTTACCAGCAATACTGATTTTATAAAAACGTATAAAGCAATCTATATATAATATAAAAAAAGCCCCGCAGGTATTACTCACGGGGCATTTTCTTTTCAAACAACCAACTATTTACTTTAAAATCATCATCTTTTTAATTGTGCTAAAATTACCTGCTTGAATTTTATACATATATATACCCGAAGAAAGCGAGGAAATATTAAAATCAACATTATAATAACCAGCGTTTTGAACCTCATCAACAAGAGTGGTTACTTTTTCTCCTGTTATTGAATAAACTTCCAAAACAACTTTACAACTTACAGGTATTTGGTATTTTATTGTTGTACCGGGATTAAAAGGATTTGGGTAATTATTCATCAATGCAAACTCGTTTGGAATACCGCTTTGATCTTCGTTTACAGAAACAAACGGCCAAGTTTGAAATTTATAATATTGTGCATATTTACTATAACCGTTTTGGTTGCCTGAACGAACCCGCCAGTAATATATCTTATTTAATTCCAATCCGGCTGCTTGGTAATAATTGTTTGTCAACAAACTATCGTTAATAACATTATTATTAAAAAATATGTTTTTACATATCTGCAAATGATACTTATCTGCACTTTCTGAAACACTCCAGCTAATATTAACGGGCGTAGGTACATTAATGCTATTATTTAATGGTGCAATTAAAACCGGTTTAGCCAATTGAGTAATAAAATTCATTATTCCGGAATATAGGTTTGGAAATATTTCGTTTCCCGAACTAACTTTCCAAAAATATTTTTTATTATTTTCTAATCCCGTTACTTCATGTGGTGTTGATAAAATTGAACCGTTTTGATAAACATAATTAGTGAATAACGAATCGGTTGAAACATCAACCGAATAATAATTGGCACCCAATACAGGTGTCCATTCAAAAACCGTAGGATCGTTTGGGTAACAAACGTTTCCGTTTAACGGTCTGATTACCTGAGGAGCTATAAAAGCTGTTATAGAAAATGCAATACTATTAATATTATATGTTAAAGGACTAAATTTATCTTCAATTTTAACAAAACAGCTATTTGAAACTCCGGCCGGTATTAACATATTGTATTGTAACGAATCTGCAGGATAATTTTCAGCCATTAATTGCCAGCTTACTTTATTATCTTTTGAAAGATAAATATTTACTCCACTGACATTATTTTTTAACCATTTAATTAACAATCTGTCACCTTCGGCAACAGTTTCTTCTCCTTGTGGTGTTGTTATATTTACAAAAGCAAAATCAGCATTAGGCAATTCTAATTCAAAGGCCGATCTTCCGTGTGTTGCCGCGCGCAATAATCTAACATTACCATATTTTACATAATCAAAATCAATTACCGGCACTATTGGCATTCCGTTGTTTATTCTGTTCCAATTAACTCCTCCGTTAGTAGTTTGATATACACCAAAATCGTTTGCGGTATATAAATATCCCGGAATCTCGGGATCGATAAACAAATCACTATGTGGTATATCGGGTAAATTTCCGCTAATATTAGTCCAGCTCAATCCCAAATTTTCGGATTTATAAATTTTCCCCGATCCAAAACCGGAACGTACAATATAAATTGTTTTTCTTTTCAAAGGATCAGTTTTAACATTAGAGATAAAATTTGCCGGTCCGGGAATATTGTTTGTTATATTTCCCCATGTAACCCCCTCATTTGTTGAAACTAACACAGGTGTTTGGGTTTGATAATTACCGCCTGCGGAAAAAACCATAATTTCAGGAAACAAAACATTTTGAGCGGCTGAAGTAATGCTTGCCGGAAATTCCGTAGTACTTGCAGTCCAGCCGTTTCCTCCTGTTGTTGATGTCCAAATCCTGTTTGTAATAACATACAGTTTATTGTGATTTGTAGGATGCATAAAAAAAGGAGTATTCCAGTGTTTAATTTCACCTGCGGGATATAATGGAGGAATATAACTAAACGAATTAGTTAATCCACCATTCGTGCTTTTCATCAGCATACCTTCTTGAGTGCTTATATAAACAATATTTGGATTCACGTAATCAAAAAAACAGCTCATTCCATCACCGGTGCTGCAAAAATCCCAATTAGTATTTCCTCTGTCACGCGTTATCGAATTACCATTATCTTGGGCACCGCCAACTAATATGTTTCTGTCTTGTGGGTGAGATGCAATTGAATAAAATTGAATTGTTGAAATACCATTGTTTTTATTAATCCATGTATTTCCGGCATCAATAGATTTATATATACCCCCGTCACATGCAATATAAACAATTTGCGGATTTGATTTTGAATACACAATATTGTGATAGTCGCAATGTATTGGAGTTCCCCAAAGATCATTATATCCCGACATCCGCATTACACCAAAATTATTTCCGGTTGTAGTTTTATGGAGCTCAATATTCCCAACCATAACCGAATTGGGATCATCCGGTTTAACTGCAATACAAAGGTCATAATTACCCTGATCATACCAACTTGAGGAAGCATGGTAACCACCAAGTGGATTACTTGAGGATACCTCACTCCAGTTCACTCCTCCGTTTGTGGATTTAAATACCTTCGATATAGTCCCGGGTTCGAAATTAAAGAGATATCCGTAAATAATTTGAGGACTTTCTTTACATAAGGATATCTGCATACGGCTAATATTACTTGAAGCCGGAAGACCGCTGTTACTTTTTACCCAAGTAAGACCTTTATTGGATGATATATAAAAGCCGGAATTTTCATTGCCTCCCCCAACTGCTGCATAAACCATATTTTCGTTTGTAGGATGACATTCAATATCAAAAGCTCTTGGTGTAACTAAAGTATTTACCCAAGTAAGCCCGCCGTTTGTACTTGTCCAAACACCGGTTTTTTCCGGAATAAAATTAAAACTATTGCCGGCTGCAAGCGAAGCATAAACATAATTAGAATTATTAGGATTAACCACTATATCGGCAAAATGGGTTCTTGAATTAAGCGATGCACCAATTTTTGCCCAACTTCCGCCTCCGTTTGTTGTTTTATATAACCCATCCCCATAATATATAAATTGGTTTTGACTTGCCCAAGCTTCACCTGTTCCCGCATAAACAACTTCCGGGTTATTCGGGTCAATTGCAATAGCACCAAAAGAAATGGAATTAAAATTATCACTTACAGAAATCCAGCTTTCACCGCCATCAGTCGTTTTCCAAATACCTCCGCCGGCTGCACCCATATAAACGATATTTGGATTTGTTGGATGAATATCAAGTGCTCTGCTGCGTCCGCTTGAAACACCCCAATGACTTGGGAAATATTGAACTATTCCTTTAGGGCCAATAGGCAGCCATTGTAGAGTTTTAGATTTATCAAGCAATATTTTTGCTTTTTCTTTTGCAAATTCCATATTTAGTTTTGTTAAACTAATTGTATCGTTTGGTAAGGCACGCTGCCTAAAAAACCACTCCATTCTTTTAAAATATTTTCTGCTTTTAACATTTGCCGGTGCATCATCCCATACTTTGCTAGCTTGAGGATAAATAGATGAGACGAAGGAAAACAATACAAATATTAATATACTTTTTTTCATTTTTACTCCTTTTATAAAAGAATATTTTCTTCTTTACACTAATAAATAGTGATAATCTTAATTCTAAACTAAAATTAATAAAATAGAATGTTAAATTTCTGAAACCTTCGCAAGCGATATAAATTGTGCGTGAATGGGAAAAAAGAATATTAATATTATTATTGATAGAATAATTTTGTATTTTTTTTCTCCTAAAAACAGAGAAGGGAGAAAAGTAGAATTGACTAATCGTTCTTTTATAAAGACATATCTTTTTTAATTATAGGGGCATATCTTCTGCTAATTGGAATTGGCTGGCTAATATCTTTCATTTTTACATAAAGTGCGTAATTGCTGTTTTTTTCAATTTTTTCTACATAATTTATATTAATTATTGTTGTTCTATGAATTTTAATAAAAGTCTGCTTTGGCAGACTACTTTCCCATTCACAAAGATGTTTTGTTGTTAAACCTTTTAATCCTTTTGTTGTTGTTATTTCGGTAAAATGGTCTGCCGAACTAATTTTAATTATGGAATTAAGTTTAACAAAATAATATTTGTAATTTATTTGAAGGTAAATTGAATCATGGTTAGTTAAAACCACGTTGGGATTAAATGATTCTTTTATATTTTCCTGAAGACGATTTATTGCCAGAGCTAATCTTTTGGGATTTACCGGTTTAATCAAATAATCGCAAGCATTAACATCAAATGCACGAATGGCATATTCATCATATGCAGTAACAAAAATCACCTTTGAAAACACATCTATTCTTTCAAATAATTCAAATCCGGTTTCGCCCGGAAACTGAATATCTAAAAAAATCAAATCAGGTTTTAGCTGTTTAATTGCTTCAACAGCTGTACTAATATTTTTTGCTTCTCCAATTATTTCAATAGTTGGAAATGCGGAAAGCATAACCTTTAAATCAGCACGAGCAAATTTTTCGTCGTCAACTATAAGTGTTCTATATTTTTTCTCTTTATTCATATTTTAATTTTATAACTAATTCAACAAAATCCTGTTCTTTAATAATTTCAAATAAATAATTATTCGGGAAAGCATTTTCCAGTCTTTTTTTTATATTTTGCAACCCAATTCCAGTTTTATTTGATTCTTCGTTATTATTTTCAATCCAGTTGCCTGTATTTTTAACTTTAAGAATTAATGTATTGTTTTTTAAGGCCGAAGATATATAAATTTTTAATGGCATTTTACTTGAGTGCATTCCATGTTTAATGGCGTTTTCAACCAAAGGATGAATTAAAAAAATGGGTAGTTTAAAATTAAACGTTTCATCAGGAATATCAAATTCAACAATTAAATTCTCACCGTATCGCACTTGTTCAATATTTAAATAAAGTTTAATTATTTCCATTTCGTTTATAAGCTTAACTTCATTATTTATTCCTTCATGCAACGAATATCTTAAAAACTCGGAAATTTCAGTTACCATCTCCCTTGCTTTTTCCTGATTAACAGATATCAAACCGCGTAAAGAACTTAATGTATTAAACAAAAAATGAGGATTAATTTGATACTTTAGCATTTCCAATTGCGATGTTCTTAAAAGAGTTCTTTCTTTCTCTAATTGATATTTATGTTCAGTCCACTCTTCCCATATTTTATAAGCAAAGTATAGACTGCTCCATAACAAAATAATAGTAAAATTAACGGTAGTCCACCGTAAAGTAGTATATAAATAGAACATTAACGGTTCATTATTCAGCAAATAATATGTTACCATAATTATTACATACCATACTAATGTTGTTATATACGAACAAAGAAAAACCCAACCTACTAAATAACCAATTTTTACTTTATGCCAAATGTATTTTTTATAAATAACCCGCAGACAAAATGTTAGTAAATAACCATCACCAATAACAAAAATTAACAGAATAAATTCAATTAAAGATTCGGTTGTATGAGGATTTGTAATTAACTTATTAATCCAAATTATTATCCAAAAAAATGTATGACCAAACCAAAACAACAACTTATGGTTTGAAAAAAATTTTTTGAATATTTGCACATAGTTCATTATTTATGTTGTTCCTGTTTTTCTGATAAATATACTTATACTATTAAAATATTAGTCAATATCATTTTTATAACAAAAATTATAAAGTAACATTTTTTACAACAAACAAACTAAGATATATTATATAAAATAATGCTATTAAATATAATTGCGTAAATACTATTTTTCCTAATGCTTTGTTTTCATTTAATTCGGGAAAAAAAATAATTAACAAAAAAGGCACAGAAATAAAAATATGGGATGCCCCTAATAACACACTAGACATAAAGGCAACAATAAATCCTAATATAGTATATTTTATAAAACAAGTAAAATTACTTTCACTCTTAGACAAGATAAACACAAATAAGATTATACCGGCAACTATTAATAATGCCATACTTGCCTGATACGGTATAAATAAATATTTTTGGATTTGCATTGAAAGCTGAGAGGCTACACCCGTTGATATTCCCGGACCATGAACCTGAGAATGTATTGGTATTGTAAACCATACAATTGGCAGAATAAATATTAAAGGAATATACTTGTAATTTAATATGTCCTTTATTTTATAAATAACTATAAATATCCCAACAAATCCAAAATTAGCCAAAACAGCATTTAGGTGTTCAAACGTGGGTTGAAGACCATGCATTTGAAAATGAGGATGAGTTAATCCACCCCAGCAATAAAAAAGCAAAGATGCCGGAAACAAAAAAATCAACTTATATAAAACAACGTTTATTAATTGTTTTTTGTTTAATATTTTTTTAAAGTATTGTGTAAGTTCATTTACAAATAAAGCAAACCCAATTATTAACATCCATTGTTGACTAAGAACCGCCAGACCTAAAAACAAGTGTGAAATTATAAGTTTATATTTTGTTTTGCTGAAAAAATAATAATAAATACATATTATTGAAAACAACAAACCGTAATTAAACATATAATAAGCAAAAGAACTTCTTAAAAGGTAAGGATTAGAGATAATAAGTAGCACAAAAAGCCAAGGATTATAATTTAATTGAACTGCAATTTTGTATAAATAATATATCAGCAGTAAAAATATAAAATAATTTAATATTCGTAAAGTAACAATACTATTGTTTATTTTACAAACCACGCCGCCTAAAACGTACGGAAGAGGTGTATAGGCACTGGAATAAGTCGAATTTGATTCAATTATATTAAAAAATGATATATTTAGTGCGTTTGGATAATGATAAACCACCTCATCACCCCAAACCGGAGTAATAAAAATTGAAACAAAACAGAATAGAAGTAATAAAATTAAAGGAATAAGCAAATAAAACACTTTAATATTTTTTTTATTCATTAAGGTTCCAACATTATTTTCAGGTATTAACATTGTTTATGTTTTGCTTAATTAATTAAATTTCTTTCACAACAAACTAATAGTTTTAAGAATTTACCAATCGTTCCTAAGTATATCTAATCATTGTATTTTAACTTAAAACTATTTTTCTCTATTATCAAGGGAATAATAAAGTTTTATTAACGTTTGTATAGCTATTTATCAAATCAATCGCTTTAAAATAATAAAAGCGGAAACATCCGTAAATGCCGCCGCTTTTGAAAATACTTTTATAAATAGCTTTAACTAAAAGGCATAACTTACAGAAACAAACCCTAAAGTAGCATTACCGCCGCCTATATTATTTAATCCCTGTCTAATTATATCATCATTAACAGTTGCATCAAGCGAAAAACCTTCAAATTTGAATCCTATACCTAACGTAAAACCATCATCATTACCATAATTAGTACGCGTAGATTCGTTATTCGAACCAAGTTCATATTTTGTTTTAGCAAAATCCGAACTAGTATAGGCCTTATATCCCATACGTGCAGTAAGCCAAGTTGTACAATACCATTCGGCACCAATATTCCACTCAATTGCTGTTTTTGAATATTCTCTTTCCGGATCATCGGAATCGTCTTTAGTTAAGATATAAATAAATGATGGGCCACCTGCAAATAAGAATTTGTCAGTGCTGTAATTAATTCCGGCTCCAACTAATAATTGCGTGTACGATGGCAAATCTTTATTTTTAAATGTATTAGCAGTAACTTGTCTAACTATATCATCGCTGCCGGATCCTAAAAGTAAATTAAACACAGGTACAAATTTAATTTTTTCATTTAACCTTATAAAAGCTCTTACGTCAGCTTTAAAAACAGTTTGTGATACTTCTTCAGTAAGCGAGTCAAGTTCTCTTCGACTTTTTGGGAGAAGAAGTAGTATTGCTGCATCAATTGAATTATAAGTGGATAACTTTGTTAATAAACCAAAATTAAATCCAATTTGCGAATAATCACGATTTTCGTGATGATTAACTACATTATTATATTCGATTTTTGAACCAGCGCTTAGATATGAAATACCAAAACCTAAAGATAAATTACTTAACTTATAGCTTGCAAATATTTCCGTATTATTATTAGGTCTTTCATTACCAAAATAACCTTGTGAACTTAAATAAAGCGGATCAACAGAAGAAATTGAAATGCTGCCGGCCTGGTCTTCCCTTGATAAAATAGCACCTATGGTTAAATTTTCATCCAATCTTAGGTTTGCACCAAAAAATTGACTTGTCCCGCCACTCCCACCTGCATACGTTGTTTTCCCAATATCTCCCCATATAAAATTATCATAATAAGCACCATAAGCGGGATTGATTTTCATGTCCGTGGGATCTTCAATATACAAATTATCTCCCATACTCATTATTCTTGCTAAACCACCCGATCTTTTGATTGTTTCTTGTGCATAGTTATTATTTAACATAATTAAACTTAAAACAAATAATAAAACTTTAAATTTTAACAGCATAAAACCTCCTATTTATAATTATTTTTATTTACCCATAATAGGTGGATTAAAATAAATAATAAGTCCGCAATTGTCAAGGAATATTTAATGCCCTTTTATTTAATATCTTTTTTTAATAAGTCAGTTGTAGAGCCATTATTCATTCATTAAAATAGCCGAAAAGCTAAATGGTAATTTTGGCCCGGGATAAGTTTTAAATCCTGCTTTTTTGGCTTTTTCCAAAGTTAAGCTAAATTCACTTTTTGTTACATGAAAAAACTTTGGTTCAACAATTAAAAACTTTCCTTTTTCTTCCAAAAGATTTTTTAACAATTCAAAAAAAACATCTTTATTGGGTACTTCATGAACCATATAAAAGGCTAAAATAAAATCTACTTTTTCCGGTACATTAATTTTACCATCTTCACATTTAACTGTGCTTATTATTCTTTCTAATTTTGTTCCTTTAATTTTAGCTCTTATTTTATCCAGCATCCCTTCCTGCAAATCAACGGAATATACTTTCCCTTTTTCACCAACCATTTTAGCTATTTCAACCGAAAAAAATCCGGGGCCGCAACCAACATCAAGCACCTTCATACCCAAATTTATATAAGGGGATAATATTTTTTGCGGGTTCTGAAACCACTTTCTTAACTTATTATCTAAGGATCCTGCTAATTCAACCGGGCATACCATGTTTTTATCTTTTTTCATATTAATCTCGTCTTATGTAAAATTGATAATTATTTTATGATTATTTTTTAGAATTTTTAAAAAATATAATGTTATATTTTTAGAATAAAAAAATAATTTTCTAATAATTAGACGAAATAATAAGTAAAAGGTTTTTACTATGTCATATAATAAGATGAATTAAAAGACAAATCTAACAAATATTAACGAGTTTGGTTAATGTACCTGATAATTTTATTTTAATAAAATAAGTTTACGTGTTTGACAAAAAGTTCCGGCTTGCAGCCTGCAAAAATATACCCCACTGCAAAAACTATTCATATCAACTACAACCGAATAGTTGCCCACTTCTTGTAATTTATTAATAACTGATAATATTTTTTTTCCAATTGAATTATATATATCAAGATTAACATATTCCTTTTTGGGAATTGAATAATCAATTTGTGTTAAAGGATTAAAAGGATTTGGATAATTTTGTTTAAGATTATAATTCAGTTTAATATTATCTTTGTCATCAACATCATTCAAAATAAATTTATTTTCCCACCATGTTAAAGGTGCTGCCGTTCCGGGTGAGTTTAATATATCTGCCCCTGCAATAATATCATTATCGCCATCGTTATCTAAATCACAAGCGGATAATGGCCAAGGGCCGTTATAGCCATTTACAATAGAAGCATAAGTCCATTTAATTGGGTTGCCGCCATTATTTTTCCAATAACCAATTACATCATCAACATATCCCGTTGCAATTACATCAAGCTTGGAATCATTATCAAAATCCGCTGCATGTACTGTAAGCGGACACCCAAAATAAGATGCAATAAATTGTTTTGTCCATTTTATTGTGTCTCCACCTTCATTTTTCCACAATGATATTTCGGTACTAAGATAACCTGCACCCAAAATGTCAATATCATTATCCAAATCAATATCGCAGGCGTAAATCCAATGAGGAAGGTCAATATCTTTTGTTACTACAAATTTTGTCCACCTTACAGTATCACCTCCTTCATTTCTCCACCATGCAATTTCATCGTCATCAGAAGCCGCAGCTACAATATCAGGTCTATTATCTCCGTTAATATCGGACGTCATAATAGTTTGTGATCCACGGAAATTTGTTGCTACAACGTTTTTGCTCCATACTATCGGTTCACTGCCACTATTTTTCCACCAGGCAACTTGATTAAGACTTGTTCCGCACGAACTTATTATATCAATAAAACCGTCACCATTAATATCATCGGCATAAACTGAATGGGCGTTAGAAAACCCTTCCGCAATTATCTGTTTTGTCCAACCGATTGGTGTTCCCCCATTATTAAGCCATACCGCAACAACTCCATTAGCTGAAGAACTTGCAATAACATCTAATCGGCCATCATTATTAACATCTTTTATATAATTGTACATCGGTGCATTAAAAACTGAATCGATATTTACTTTTGTAAATTGAACCGGGGTTCCTCCATCATTTCTCCAAAATACAATTCTGTTTTTTAATCTATTACAAACAACGATATCCAAATCGCCATCATTATCTAAATCTCCCGTATTAATTCCCGTAACTCTTTCTCCGTCAATTGTTCGTTTAATAAAAGAGGTTTGGCTTGTAACAGTATTGGAAATAATAACGGCAATAACTAAAATTATAATATATAAACGGTTCATTTTTAACTCCACTATTTAATTAATGCCATTTTTTTAGATTGTATTAATTCCCCGGCATTAATTTGATAATAATATATGCCGCTGCTATAATCGCTCATATTAACATTGACCGAATATGAACCCGCTTTTTGATTTTGGTTAACAACGGAAAGAATTTCCTGACCGATATTGTTAAAAATCTTCAAAGTAACGTGTTCGCTTTGCGGTATGCTATAAATAATATTTGTTGAAGGATTAAAAGGATTGGGATAGTTTTGTTCTAAATCATATCTGTTTGCACCTATTTCGTTTTCCGTTTCAATACCGGTAGGTTCGTCTTTTACACATCTAATTGAATATTTCATTACTTTAAACCAGTCGTAGAAGTTGCTTGAAGCCTGATTATATGTTAAATATCTTTCCCGTGCTTTTGAACTGCTTATTTGAGTTGACGTCCAAAAAACGGCCGACTCTTTCAACTGTTGAAATATATTTGGAGAATAATGGGCATCATATTCACCTGCTGCCAATATTGATAAACCGCTGCTGTTAGTTGCCCCGGTATTTGGAGAAAACCAATGTGCAGTACCTGTTTCTTTCATTTTTCCACCTGCAACAGTAACACCGCCAAGATAGTTTTCAAGTTTTGTCCACTCGGCATCACTTGGAACATGCCATTCGTTTGGGCAGACACCTTGAGTACCGGGTGTTGTGCTGTTTTTCATTGCCGCATTCCAAGTATAAAGCCTGCCATATATAACAGCCATACTGTCACTGTTATTATACGCTGCCACTCCCGGTATTATGGTTCCATCACTATAATGTTTTGAGTTAAGATTTTCTTTAAGCCATATTTGGTCACCAATAGATACAGTATGGTAAAGATTACCATCAAAATCGGTTACTGTCGAGTCCTCATTAGTCCCAACTCTATCAAATCCCGAAATTATTACGGTACTAAATAAAATTGACAAAATCAGTATTAAATTTTTAAATAGTCTGTTTTTCATTTTTAGCTCCTTAAGTGTTAAACGTTTATTATATTTTCCGTTTTTTTCTTTTGAACAAATTTAATAATATTAAAAAGCTATTTCCTACAATTTAGACGTACACATATTAAATAAACTTATATAGCATATATATACCTACATGCTGCATTCACCTGCAAAAAACAGTAGTATATGTTTTGTTTTAAGTTATTTGTCTAAATATTATGGAAATTATTCATAAATCTATTATATTATGTTTATTTAATAAATCGGGTTAGATATACTTATTAGTTCAGGATTGTAATAAAAAGAGCATAATTGCAACACTTGAAATGATATAAATATAATAATTTTAAATAAAAATAAATACAAGTTAATTTGATAAAATTACACATTTAGGTAACTTATTGGACTTTTTAAAATATAATATTATTAAAAACAGCAAACGAGTTTTTTTTCATTTGTTGTTTTGGTTTTTGTATTTAGCATTTTATACTTTTCAGGGCGGATATTATAGAAACGATTATATGGAAACATTTTTAGCATATATTTATTATTTGCCAATTTTATTAGCTGCTACGTATTTTACCAATTATTTTATTGTTCCAAGATATTTATTAAAGGCACAATATTTAAAATTTGTTGTTGTTTTTATTATTTCGCTAATGGCCTTTGTGCTTTTATTTAAACTAGAATTTTGGTTTATTATAGCCCCCAAATTTTATCCCGCAATATCCCTCAAGTCATATTACAGTGCCGGATTCTTTTATCCAACTTATTTAATGTCGCATACAATTAGTATATATTATATTGTCTTTTTGTTTGGTTTCATTAAACTAACTAAACGATGGTTTATAAATCAACAAATAAACCAAAAATTAGTACAGGAAAATCTTGAAGCTGAATTAAAGTTCCTTAAAGCACAAATGAATCCCCATTTCCTCTTTAATGTATTAAACAGTCTTTATGCCTTAGCGTTAAAAAAATCTGATCGTACACCGGAGATGATTTTAAAATTATCTTCCATGCTTGATTTTATTTTATATGAAAGCAACGTAAAATATATTCCGCTCGAAAAAGAAATTAAATTAGTAAACGACTATGTTGAATTAGAAAAACTAAGATACGGTTTGCGGCTAAACTTTGAATTTAATATTATCGGAACGATGGATAATATAAAAATTGCACCTTTAATTATATTTCCTTTTATTGAAAATAGTTTTAAACATGGAGTTAGTACTAATTTAGATAACCCTTGGATTAAAATAAACCTAAACATTCAGGATTCTTTTATTTTATTAACTGTTGCAAACAGCAAAAGCAAAATAAAATCAGAAAAGAACAGTTCCCATTCGGAAGGTATTGGTTTGACTAATGTTAAAAGAAGGCTTGACCTAATTTATGCCCACAGTTATGAATTAAATATTGTTGACGAGGATAATAAACATTCGGTTTATCTTAACTTATCTTTAAATAATAAGGATTAACAATGAAAACAAGGTGTTTGATAGTTGATGACGAACCTCTTGCAATTGAAGTTATTGAAACATATCTTAATAATTTATCGGATATTGAAATTGTTGGCAAATGCCAAAATGCTGTACAAGCCTTTGAAATTATCAAAAAAAAAGCTGTTGATCTTATTTTTTTAGACATTCAAATGCCGCAAATAACCGGAATTGATTTTGTTAAAACATTGCTTAGTCCTCCAAAAGTAATTTTTACAACTGCATATCGCGATTATGCAATAGACGGTTTTGACTTAAACGTAGTTGATTATCTTTTAAAACCGATACCAATTGACAGGTTTTTAAAAGCAATGGATAAATATTATGAATCTATTAAGCCAAAATTTGATACTGCCGTTTCGTTATTACAAACCGAAATTAAAGACGACCCATATATTTTTGTTAAATCAGACAGAAAAATGATTAGGATTTTATTGGATGAAATATACTTTTTAGAAAGTCTTAAAGATTATGTTACAATTTATAAAAAAGACAAAAAAATTATTACTAAAAATCAGATCGGTTTTTTTGAACAAACTTTACCACATGATAAATTTTTGCGGATTCATCGTTCTTATATAGTATCTGTTTCTAAAATTGAGGCTTATACTCCAAGTTCAGTTGAAATATTAAATAAAAACTTACCAATAGGACGAAATTATAAAAACGAGGTAATGAAAAAATTTAATATATAAAAACATAATTTTCAAAAGATTAAACATGTTAGTATATAATTTACTAACAGATTATATAGAGGTAGGTTTAACAATTATCAATTTCCGGCTGTAATTATATATGCCGACATGTATATTGCAATAGAGAAATCAATTATTAGTTTATATATCCCAATGATCTCAAAAAATCATTCTCCTTTTGAATTGCATCGGCTAGGACTTTTTTATCAGGGTTTGGCAAGCCATTATCGGGTTCACTTGATGGAGTAAAAAGATGTCCAACCCCATCAAATATAATTAATTCGCAAATGTTTCCGTTTAATTTCATCTTTTTCGCAAAATTTTGCACCCCCCATAAAGGAGTAACTGTATCGTCTCGACCTTCAAGAATTAATGTAGGTGGTAATCCATTTTTAACATTTTCATCAGGTGATACTTGATATGCTTCTACTTTGTTTAATAATAATCTCTTAAACCAATCATCTTTTCCCAAAGAAACAGCCGGTGAAACCAATATTAACGCATTTGGACTTGAACTAACCAAGGAATTTGAGTCTTCAAATATTGATGCTGATGAAACCAAATGAGATCCCGCGGACCATCCATAACCAACTAATTTATTTGGGTTTATTTTTAATAGACTTTTATTTAATCTAATCCATTTTATTATATCGCGTGCATCTTCCATTGCTTCAACCGGTGTGATACTCTTTTGGTCAGAGATTCTATATTGTGCGGCAATTGCTACAAATCCAAGTTTTGCAAAATGTTGCGCCTTACCAAAAGACCACGAGGCTTCACCCATTGTCCACCCACCTCCATGGAATATTACAATTGCAGGAAGATTTTCGATATTCACTAAACTATCTAAAGTAAACACATAGGCCTTTAATTCGATGCCATTTTTTATTGAATAAATATATTCTCGACTAGTAATTTCCTGGGCATAAGAAGAAGTCAACAAACATAAAGTAAAAATCACTACTATAATTTTCCAAAATTTCATAACTACTCCTTTTAATAATTTCCGGTGAGTATTAAAGAACTATTTATCTAAACTTAATAAACTATTGTTTAATATAGCTATTTTATTACAAAAGTCTCTAAATAAACAGATTAGGTTTTAATATAAAAGCTTCATTCGAATTATTTTAAAAATAAAACTATTAATATTGTCTTTTTCTTCAATGGTAACCTTCAAAAAGCCAAACTATTTATTTTTATAATTTTTATCATTTGAATATACTAATTTTTATACTAAAATATTTCCCTACTATTAATTAATTTCATAAATTATAAATTATTATTTCGGGGAAAATTATATTTGCAAAATGATTTTTACTCCAACTTTATAACAACTTATTAAAAATAAACGCAGACAATATAAACTGCTGCGTTTGTAATTTAAAAATTGTAATGTTGATCAAAATCGGTTTTACTTTTACTTATATTTTAATAACAACCATTATTTTGCCAATATCATTTTTTTTGTAGAGGTAAAATCATTACAGCCGATAGTGTAAAAATAAATTCCACTGGTTAAGTTTGAGGCATCAAAATTATACTTGTAATTTCCCGCAGATAATTTTTGGTTTACCAGTTCGGTTATTTCTTTTCCTAACAAATCGTATATTTTTAATGTTACAAAACCATCATTGGGAATACTAAAACTTATTGTAGTTGAAGGATTAAAAGGATTTGGATAATTTTGATTTAGAACATATTCGGTGGGTATTTGATTTACCAAAACTTCAATTTGGTTGGAATATTCATATTTTCCATCCAAATCAATTTGTTTTAATCGGTATAAATATTTACCATCAAATATTTTTTCATCAATATATGAATAATCTTTTACTGAATTGCTATTTCCGGCCCCGTTAATAAAGCCAATTTTTGTCCAACCGTTACTGTTGCTTTCTTTTTTTAATCTTTCAATCTCATATCCGTAATTATTTATTTCTGTGGCGGTTGACCAATTAAGTTTTACTTTATTATTAGTAAAAATTCCGGTAAAGGAAACTAATTCCACAGGTAGCGGATTTTCAGATGTCGAGCCAATTCCAAATTCACTAAATGAAGTTACATTATTTGCTCGTATTGTTGTACTGTTAACTAATGAAAAATCACTCCAAATTGCCCAGTTTGCAGAGCTGTTATTCCTTTTAAGAATACGCAGTTTTGAAGGATTAGACACTCCTGTTAAATCCGAAATATCAAAAGTTACGTCAACATCAAAAGATTGAAGTGTTGTTCCAATCTGCCAATACATCTGTGGACTTATTGCAGAAATTCCATCAGGTGCTGTCCCTCCCGGATTTGTTATTCTTTGATTTGCAACTACTGTTTGTAAACTTCCATTATCTAATGTACCGGCTACAAAATCAAAGGAAACATCAGAGGCAGGAAGATTTACGATAGACGATTCGATAGGCGGAATATCATCAAAATTCATATTTTCTATAAAACCGGCAGGTACAACTGTAATATCAAAGTCAAAATAACCATAATTATCTTGGATAACAGCACTAATTGTTGACAATTGGAATTCTATTTGACCTGTATGGCCCGGATCAATTGCGTTTTCCCATTCGTCCACACTATTGGCTCCATCTATTACACCCCAGCCTGCACCTGTTACCGCCAATCCCGTTCCAACATTATCATTAAAAGCACCCGGAAATAACAGTGTATTCATTTGGGCAGATGTAGGATAAGGTGTAGAAACTGAAAGGCGGCAATTAATAACTTTTAGCTTCAACACATCATCTTTATAAATTTCCCCAATACCATCCGCATAAATTCTTTCATCACCGGCTTGTCCCAGTATATCCCAATTTGCATTTGCATCAACCGTATTAATATGATGAAATGCTTTAAGTAAAAATCCATATAATTTTAATGTAACCCCTCCGGTTCCGTTTAGAACAAGAATATCTTCGTCTGTACATAAAGCACTGGTAGGTTTTGTATCGTTCCATGTAAATTCTCTGTATGCATAATTATTCCAGTCGGGATTTGTATTATTTGAAGTAAAAGGATTGCCGTCACCAACCCTAAAATTCGGATCGTCATCACTCTGAAACATCCAATTGCAATTAGCAGGACCGGCCATTAAATCATCAACATGAAAAGAAATACTTTGTGCCTGCAAAAAGGTTGAGTAAGTTAGATACACAACTAATAATATTATTAAATAACGTAAATTTTTAATTTTCATGAATTCCCCTAGTTTATGTTAATATTATTTTAAAACTTTGTTTCCGGTAGATTTTTAACTAACGAAAAATTTCTTATATTATTTTGAGATGAAGTTAATAAAAACCAGAGCACAAAATTGTGCTTTAAATCACTAATGCACTTTTATTTTAATCTTGTGATATATATCACATGAATAATATTTTTATTGCTTTTATAATTTTTGCGTTAAATACCAATTATTATGTATTTATTGTTAGACGAAACAATTTTATTGCAGGACACAAAAATACAAGGTCGGGAATAAAACCCCGCTATTTGCTTAGTAAAAATGATTACCTTATTGGATTCAATGAGTATTATAAAGATTTTATTGGTTAATAAACTTTTTAAGATTCGAATAAAACTCTTTTGGATTTTCAGTCATCATTCCATGTCCGCTATTATTAATTATATACTTTTGTACAAAATTCAGTTTATTTAAAATCGGCATATCTTTGTTCTCTTGACCATAAAAATAACATTTTTTACACTTTAGATTTTTGTACATATTAAATAATTTTCCATTATCCGACCATTCCACTAACGATTTTGCACTATTATATACTGCAAAAGGAGTTGTCTCCTCAAAACGCAGCTGCTGATGACCTTCAAATTCAATTAATTGCTTAGGGAATAAGTCATTTTTATATTTTTCGTAAGAGATTGATGATATTCCCCTGCTTAAAGCACCACAATCTTCGCTAACTAAATTACCCTCGATATTGGAAAATGATAAAACACGGGATAATATATTTGGCAGCATTAACAAAGCAATTGCCCCTCCCATACTATGTGCAGCAATATGTATATTCCAATGCGGTAAGTGTGTTAATAATTCTTCAATTATTAAAGCCTGGTCTTGCATTAAATACGAAAATGTTTCCATTTTTGAAGACTTTCCAAAGCCGGCCAAATCAACCAGTAGTAATGATTTATTGGGAAAATAATCTTCGTCAAACACATTCCGGAAAGAATCCAACGAGCAGGCAAGGCCATGAATAAACAAAACAACTTCGTTTGAATTTGGATTAAACTTACATTTAAAATAAATTTTATGCTTTTTAATATTTATTAAATATTCGTTAATACCCGTTTTAAGATTCATTTTATTATTCTTTTTTGGCAATAATTTTTACCATTCCATTATCTACGCTTGATTGTACAATTAGGTAACCAATATCCTCCATTTGGGTAATAATCCATTCTTTAGATATTTTTATTTTTCGATAATAGCTTTTTTTTATTTGCCATTCTTTGTTTTTATATTGGTATAATATATCGGTAACTTTTACTTTATCTTTTTCGTATTCTAAAAAACAAGTAAATATTTTATCCTTTTCACTTCTAACGGGAATAATTCGATCAAGGCCGGTTAGTTGTTTAGTAAGGTCACGAAACGACAAAACAAACGTCCCCTGTTTTTCTAATACATCAAAAACATCACTCAATAATTTTTTTACGTCTTCAAGTGAAGTAAGATGTGTTAAAGTATCGCCCATACAAACACATAATTCAACATTATTTGTAACATATTTTTTAAAATTTAGTATATCATCATTAATTGTAGTTATTTGCAGACCATTACTATTCTGTTTTATTTCAGCTAAAAGTTCTTCGCTAAAATCTATTGATATTATTTTATATCCTAATTGGCCTAATGGAATTGATTGGAACCCGGATCCTGCTCCTAAATCCAAAGCTATTCCGCCTTGTCTTGGAATTAACCCGGAAGATAAAAAAAATTCTATGTTATCTTTTATATTATTCTCCAAACCACCAAACACCCACGAATAATATTCGCTTAATATTTTATCATAATGTTCTTTTATATATGCCATATTTTTTATTAGTTTAAATTTTCACAATAACGTAAATAAATATATGTAACCATTTTACCCAATCCATAACCAACATTATCAGTCCTATTAACCAAAGCAGTCATTATTTGTTTAGTTCTTGTTTTATTTCTTTTAATCCCATAAATACTCCAGTAGCCTATTTTTTAAAAGTATTCACATAAATAACAGTTTACATAACAGGATATTATTAATACTTAAAATTTTAATTTATATATGAAATTTGCAACAATATTATATTAAATTTCATCTCCAATCTTTTCGCCACAATAATTGTTTTAATTTTTCATAAACATTATATACAATCGGGCACCTTGAATAATTAGCTACAACCCCAAATAACCTAAAAGTAAATTCTTCGTTTTGCAAATGTGGATACGATTTGCATTCTTTAGGCCTGTTGATATAATTAGAGCATTTATTGTCCTCTAAAAACGGACAGGGTAAAATATTAGTATCGTAACATCCTTCTTCATCTTCGGATGGAATTAAATAAGTGGTTTTAAATTGTTCAATGTTTTGATTTAAACCGGCAGAAAACTTTGCAACATCCTCTTCATCAAAACAGGTGGTAGTTATTTTACAACAATTGGCACATAATGTACAATCAATTTGGGAAGTTACTTCATCGTTTATTTTGTGAACCAATCTATCCATTTTTTTGGTTCCAACACTCATATTTTTTAGATAAACCCGAAACTCCATATTTTCCTTTTCTTTCAATATACCCATTTTTTTAATAAGTTCTAAATCAGTTTCAATTTTCATATTATAGTCTTTTTTATTAGTTAAAAAATATAATTAGAATAAAAATTATGCTTATTTGGCTGCTTCAAAATTTACACGCCACAACTTTACCATATCATTTGGAATTAGCGGAATGATGTTTTGATTTTCCATATATTTATTGTAACACTCAAGTAAAGATTCCGGCTCGCTTACACAATTTATTAAAGAATCAGTCCCACCCTTTAATAAAATTGTATTAAACAGATTATATCCAAGATAATAAACAAATGATGGTCTTCTACTGATGATTTTTTTGCTAATAACCGGATTGGGGCAATATTCGTTTATTTTTTTTAATGCAAATTCGTTAGAATAATAATTGTTATACTTTTCGTAATATTCTTTGGGATTTATAGAATTTGAATATCCCCTAAATAATTTTATCCATTCATCATAAAGTTCTTGTAAAAGTTTGTTATTATTATAAAGCTCTTTAGCCTCATTTTGATACGAATCAAAGTTGATTTGTTGGGCTGTCCCTTCTAAAATTATGCTTAACTGCCATTTTAAAAGTGGATTTATTTCTTCAAGGTGGTTTAGCTTTGGGTATTTAGTTTCCAAATATCTGCCATACTCCGCATGGTGTGTTTCGTGCGCAAGAGTAAGCTTAAACAGTTCGGGATTTGTAAAACCAGTAAAAACACCGTCCATAAAAATTATTTTACCATCATTAATGCTTCCTCTGTTTCCGTCAAATCCTATATATAATTCAATTGATTCTTCATATTGGAAGTTTTTAGGTAAATAATCTTTTACTAATGCAGATATTTCTTTTCCATACATTTCCGCATTATTAGATATTTTTTTTATTATTAGTAAGGCAGTATCTTTTAATGGTGAGTGGAAAAAATTAATCCATGTAACCTGCATATCTGCTGTAAAACGCATTGATTTATCATAAAGGTTATAAAAGACCTGTCTGTATGCTTCTTTTTCCTCATACAAATTAGAATCTATTTTGCATTTTACGTTTTTGGCAATACTATTATAAACAGGATGATTTATTAAGGAATCAACTAAAACACCAAAGGTTTTATTCGATATTAGTTTTTCTCTTAAAAGTTCGGATTCGTTTTTACTTAATTCGTTTTTACCGGGATATAATTTTTGTTTTGAAGAGTCTATTTTTTGCATTACTGCAAGAAACAACTCGGCTTGTTTTGTATTTATATTAATTTTAAGCGGTACCTGTGCCCAAAGATTATTGCAGTTGAAGATAAACAAACATATTAACAAACAAGTATAATAAGTCATAACATCACTAAATTTATGATTAAAATATAATAATTGCAAAATACAAATATCTTATTTAATTTTTAAATTTCTGCTAAATTTTAATAAAAAAAAGTCATTCTAAATGTGTTATATTGTAAATTTAACGCATTTGTTTACCTCAGTGCTTTAGCATTTAATACTGCCAAAAAAATTAAAATAACAGCTAAACCAAATTCATTCTTTTTTTTATTTCCGTAATATTGTTATTTATATAATTACAGCTTGGAACAGACCCGCAATTTCTGCATTTAATATCCCAGCCCGAATTTATTGTTCCGCAAAACTCACACGTATAATTTTCATAAGATTCCACAAACCATTTTTCATATCCTTCGGCCTTTATTTTTTCGCTGTCTTTCCATAATTCCAGCCTATGTGGAAACTTAGATTGAAACTCTTTTAATTCGGTACACGGATACATGTCGCAATTTGCACAAAAATCAATTCCTTTTTCTTTTGCACATTTAAACATATGGCAATTAGCACAATATGAATTTCTCTTTTCAGATCGGCAGCCCTCACATCTTGTTTCTTCAATTGTTTTATTCATTGCTTTTGCCTGTCTTTCTAATCTAGCCGGTTCCTCATTGGAGGCAATATATACGGTACACGACGGACAAAATAATCCGCACACCGCCGCCAATATTTTATTTGGTTCATTTTGTTTCATAATAATTTAGTCTATTGATAATTACAAAAATTTTAGATAAAAAATAAGTTAATTCTATTATATAACTTTTCTTGTTTTAACATGTCCAAAATTATAACTATTTTTATAAAAGCGCAAACTGTAATAGTGCAAAATTATTGGTAAACCCCTTATATGTAATAACTATGAGTTGTGTGATTAAAATGCTTATTAATATTTGATTGAAAAAATTGCCGGCATTAACAAACACCCCGTTTTTCCGAACTGCTAATTTTGGTTTGCCCCCTAAAAAAACGATACTGTATAATTATCCCTGATTGTTGTTGGTTATTACTAAGGTTCTTATACAAGTAAAAGGGGGGAAATTTATAAGTGGTTTTTATCAGTCTCATTATTAGTATTAATCCATATTATACCAATTTTTTCTTTCCTAGTAACACTTTTGTTTGTTGTTTTATTTATTAACCAATAAATTTAAAAAATATTATTAGATAAATTTTTACTCTCCCACTTGTTTATCGTACGCTTGTTGAATTAAATACATTACATCATCAATTTCATTTTTATTCGAAATATTTACTTCAATATATTCATTCCCTATTTTATATAATAAAATTTTAATTACCAGCTAAACTTTTTTTTACTTCACTGTCCTTTAATTAACAATATGTGTTCAAACTTCTAGTTTTTTAACAGAAAGATATTTTTCATTTCCTCTCATTTCTATTATATTAAGAAAATTTAATTTAGATTGTTCCATAATGTTTGCAGAAAAAAACATATACCAAGGTTTATAAACTAATTCGTCTAATAATATCGCTTTAGTACCGGATAGTTTAATGTCTGTATAAACATATAATTCATTAATAAGTGGATTACTAATGTTTTTAACAGGAGCAATTTCAAAAACCCCGTTTTTTTTTCGCGTAATAAGTCTAAAATCTATAAGCATCTTTATTAAAGCATCAACCGCATTATAAATCCCTCTATTACTGCCATAAGTGGATGTTAGTTTTTGATCTATATAATTACGGTTTATCTTTTGCTGAACCTTAAAGCCAACTCCTAATACATTCATGAAATCATAAGTTACTGGAAATGTTAATGCAACAAAACATGTTGCTATACATAATCTATCATTGTTTGTTAATTTCAAATAACCTTCATTACCAATAATTTTTTTAATCTTATGCAGTATTTCCTGATTTTTAGTAAGAAGAACATTTATATGACTTAAAGCTTTATCTATGCGGTTATCGCCGATTAAATATTCTTTTATTAATCTTTTAACTTCTTCGTTTGATAAAACTTTATTATTAAAATAATTATACAATATTTCATCAAGTATAGTAAAAGGAATAGGCTGATTAATGCCTAAATATTTTTCATTTTCTTTCATATTATTTCTATAAAGGGAATTAAGACTTCCCAAAAATGTGAACCACCATGAGTAATTAATTTTGTGCCCTCAACTGCAAATGCCTCTTCATTCCTTAGATAAACCGAGTTATCTCTAATTCCAACATTCAGATTTTTGTTTTGTTCTAAAAACCTTTCCTTAATAATTTCATTTGTGAATAACAAATGTCTTTTGCTTCTTGAAGGTGTACCAATTTTATTATAAGTTTTTAAGTTTCCAATACCTGAAGCACAAATATTGCCATGGTCAGTAGTTATATATACCTTAAATCCCTTTTCCGCCAAGCAATTAATTTCATCAAATATATTACTTGTTTTTACCCATTGCTGTGTTGAGTTTTTTAACTCGATATTGCCAAGTGTAATTCCATGCATCATATCATCCAAGTCGTTATTTACTATCCCCAAAATATCTACAGCATCATTTATCGAATGTACATCATCGTTTTTATATAATCCTATCTTTAAGAATTCAATCTGATTTATTGAATAGTTGTTTTTAACCCAATAATCATAAAACAATTGTTCTTCCTTCGAATTATTTTCACTTAAATCCGGTTTATTCCCTTTGAATATTGCTTGTCGCGACCATGCAGTAATTGTTGGGATATAGGCAAAAGTTGTTTTCATATTTGGATTTAAGCCTTTCTTTTGCAATTCCTTAATTACTAATTCACCTTGCCAATAATTCATTCCATCAATAACTATTAAACATTTTTTCTTATGCGGTTGCAGCATAATGTATTCCAATATACGTGTAACAAGTATCGGTTTTTTAACCGCACCATACGTAAATAAACTCCAATAGACATTATCAATAAACTGTTGAAATCTATCATTGATTCTTTTTTCTAATTTGGCAAAATTTTCAATAAGTGTAGTGTTTTCTGATTGTAATTGTTTTAATTTAGCCTTAGCTATTATCGGAATAATAGAAAACCACTCTTCATTGGAATCTTCAACAATTTGAATCCTTTCATCTAAGTTTTGAGTGATCTTTTCTAATTCTGTATCATTATTCTCATTTTCATTAGTAAAAACTCCAATTCTTAATGATTGAGGAATTTTATTAAATTGATCACTACTAATTTTTATAGCGTTAATAATTTCAAATAAAAATAAATAACTAAAGTTTTTGTTTAGTATTGGATCTTCAAAGTCAATATCTCTTTGATTTGAGATTACATAATTTGACCAGCTAACATTTAAGAAGTTAATTAATTGATATTTGTCAATTTTCGATTTAGCCAATTCAGGGAAATATGGTTTGGAGATATCTGTAAGATATTTTGCAATGGGCAAGTTAACATTATTCTTACTTAAGAATACCACAATTAACGCGTTTAATATTCTTTCTTTTGCTTTAACTTTTGTGAGTGTATCAAAATCAAGATTATATATGTTTTCTAAAACAAATTTAATGGTTTGTAAATGTCCAAGATCTTCATATAATTTAATGTTACATGATAAGCTTAATGCATTAAAACTTAAACCTTTTAATACACTTGGTTCCAAGTTTTGTATTAAATCTTTAAGACAAATAACTTTGTAATTAACATATAATTCTATATCAGGTAATATAGTATAATCAGCAGGAGCAATTATTAAATATCTTTTATTGCTTTCTCTAACCTGCAACTCAAAAAGAATTCGCAAATCCAAATCAGTAGAAGATTTAACAATCACAAACCCTGCTTCTTCAATTGCCTTATTAAATTCCTCATATCCAAACAAATCATCATTATCAACAATAATAGTATGTGGTTTTGAACTGGAAATTAACATCTGTTTAGCTTTTTCAATAATACTATTCATTCTGCACTTTACAAATAATTAAACAATTTAACACTGGGACAGTTTGTTTTGATGAATCAAAATTTTGAAGCCATTCTTCTTTTTCTTTAGAAAGTCTGTTTAACCTCGATTTTTTAATATTTTCAATGCCTATTTTTTTAATTTGTTTTTCCCTAAAATCAAATGCTTTTTGTTTATTGGCTTTAATTTTATTTGTATTATCATTAATTCTTTGTTCAATTTCAATATATCTATTTTGCAAAAGCTCTTCTGCTTTTTGCGATAATCGTGTAAATACTATTTTATTCTCTTCTTTTTTTAATACTCCAATAATTTCCAAATAATTTTCATCTTGTATTAATTTTGACCAAATGTCTTGAGCAAAAGCCAAAAAAACATCCCCTTCATTGGAAATAAATATTGGTTGAAATAAATGTTCGGCCTCAAATTCATTTTTTACACATAGATGCCAAACACTCCAATAACCTGAAACGTTTTTTTTGTTATTAATTTTAACTATCGGTATACAATGCGTAATGTTAAACGGAACCGCTTCTGATAGAATACTTTGAATAATTGGATGCTGCAATGAAACAGGTTCGGGAATAGGATCATTTATACTATCTTTAATATTAAATGTATATATGTTTTCCGCGAAACCAGGAAATTTGAATTTCACCCCATTCCATTGATGTAAATAAGGAATATTCTTATATTTTAAGAAGTTCTTAGTAAGGTCTTCCAGCCAATTTGGTATTGGACTATGTTTTAATGATTCAACTTTTTCAACTGTTATTTCGCTTGTATTTAAGCTTGGAAGGGCTCCTTCTGTACTTTTATATTCACTTAATTTCTTTTTAATCTCCTGAAGCCAATTTTTACTCTCTTTTTCAAATTCGGCAGGATTAAGGAGTGATGTTAAATACAATCTATTAATCCCATCTCTTTCCATTGTGCTATCTAAAACATCGGCGGTTTTATCAATTCCCAACTCGTTCATAATTTGATTGAGTTTTGTTTCAATAACCTCGTAAACTCTTTTTTCTATAGAATTATCAAGCATTATATTTAGAGCAAGAACCTCATGTGATTGTCCGATCCTATCAACACGACCAATTCGCTGCTCAAGGATCATTGGATTCCAAGGCATATCATAATTAATTACTATATATGCAAATTGCATATTTAAAGACTCGCCGGCAGCATCAGTAGCAATTAATATTTGGGCATTATTCTTAAAGTTTTTTAATGCTGCAATACGTGCATCAAAATCCATTGAGCCATTAATTACATCACAAATAAAACCACCTTTTTCTTCAAGATCTTTTTTAAGCATTGCTTGAGTACTTGTAAACTCGGTAAATAATAAAATTTTAACATCCGGATTCTGCTCTTGCTTTTTTAATTCAACCAACATCTCTAATAAAAAATCAACCTTTGCATCGGACTCCATATTTATGCAATCGATTGCTTGGCGAATTAACCCTTGTAAAACTATTAATTCCGAATCATAATTAGCACGTGTTTCAGTTACATACGAAATAACTTTCTGCTCAAAATCAATTTCGTATTGTCCCTCAAAACCAAACTCTTCTAAATTATTAATTGTATTTTCTTTTGTTATTTCATTTTTTGCTTCTGAAAGTCTTTCAACCCTTTTTTTCATTGCATCCAAAATGGCTTTAGTAGAACTGCTCATCATTCGTTGGAATAATAGCATTACAAAACCATATGAATTATTTTTGGTTTGCTGGGCAAGATTAAAACCGGTTACCACATATTCAGTTACAGCGTCATACAACTTTTGCTGGCGTAAATGTTTTGTGTTGTCGTAAACAACATCAATTTTTTTTGTAATCCTTTTATTAAAAAGAGGCTTCCCGTTATAATCTATTGCTTGTCTTTTTTCCGTACGTATTACATAAGGTTCTAATTCGCTTAGAGGCGGCATCCCTTCACCGGAAAAAGCATCCGCGTCTAAAAGTTGCAATATCCTTCTAAAATGATCACTTTTCCCCCTGTGTGGTGTAGCAGAAAGCAATAAAATATTAGGTATTGCATTACAAAGTATTTCAGCCATCTGAAAACGACCAACCAATTGAGTACCACCGCCAACCTTGTGGCACTCATCTATTACAACTAAGTCAAAATCTGCTTCTAATACGCTTTCAATTCTGTATTTATTGTATTCTTCAACTTTCTGCTTCGACCATCCCTGCCGATATTCTATCGGTTTTAATGCATCCAATGAAACGATTAACTGATTATGTTGTCCCCATATATTTATTTCATTATCAGCTTCAAAACGTGTAAATGTTTTAACTAATGCATTAATATATTCGGTATCATAAATGTGAAAAATCTCATTAAAATGATGTTTTAATTCCTGCTGCCATTGAAGCATTGCGGTTTTACCCACAATAATTAAACTTCTTTTTACAATTCCCCGTAACTTCAATTCTTTAAGAGCTAACCCTGTTTCAATTGTTTTACCCATTCCTACTTCATCCGCCAACAAAAAGCGTAAATAATTGCCCGACATAATTTTTTCAAGTGCAAGTATCTGATGAGGTAATGGTATAACGTTGCTTTCAAAAGGAGAAAGAATCTTTTGGTTTAATATTTCCGACTTTATCTTAGTTGCAATTACCTTATATATAATTTCGTTAACACTAATATTTTCAGTATTTGTTTCTAATTCAATAAAAGGAACTGAAATTATTTGAGAAGTTGAAATTATTTTTATTTCAGCAACTTCTTTACCAAAAATTGTCTTTTTATTAATTACCTCAACTTCTTTTCCTTGGTATCTCATTCAGGAATCTTCCAATAATCTTTAGCCCAAACTGCTATCTCTTTAGCTCGATTATCAATATCGATTTTTGTCCAATTATTTTTATCCGACGTAACTCGTGAAATCGACCAATCCTTTAGTTCTGCTTGATAAAATTCCTTTTTGAAACTAAAATCTCTGTTTTTGATTTGTTTATTAGTAATTGAATCAATTACAAATAAATTACCTATTTTATTTACAATTTTTGCATATTCATCTTTATCAGATGTTCCAGCTTGTACATACCAAAAATCACTACCGGTTTTTGGCATTAAATGCTCTAGCTCAAAGTCCGAGAAAGCCTTATTACCTCTTTTCCCCTCTTCATAACATCTTAGTATTATTCTTGTAGTCGAGCCCCCATATTCGCCTAAAGTTACATATTTTTCAAATTCTTCATCACTCGGAATGTCTGTTTTAATAAATTCTTTAATTTTTTCGAGTGCATTTTTTTTATCTATCATGCAATTGTTTTCTTCTGAATTAATATTTTCTGTTTTTATTTCTGTCCTGAATTTTATATCCTTAAAAAAGATTATTATCTTACGCTCTTGTGATCTTTTTCTTGAAATTGCCATTCTTATTTGATACGAAGTTAAAATACTTAAAATTTCATCATCAAATATGCTCATTTTCCCAAACGCTTCGGCTAATTGAAATAATAATGTTGTAATATCTCTTCTCTGTAAATCTCTTAATATTTTTAAGAGTTTTTTTGCTCTTGTGCTAAAAGAAAATTCTTCCCCAAATTCATCTTCAATTTCATCAATTGGTTTTAACCAAAACAAATAAAAGATACTGCTGAATTCAATAATTGCATTTTCATTAATTACAGTAGGAAATTGCTTTGAGATTTCTCTAAATAATGAGTTCTCAGAGACTAATTTTTTCCCTTTAAATCTGCTTAAAAATAACAAAAATTGTGTTGAATCATCTTTTAACGGGAGTATTTGTGTATCCCAAATATTTCCAATTTGTTCACTTATATTTGATAGGCCACACACATATGCTTTTACTAGGTCTGTTGGATTTAGTGGTTCACCTTTCCCATTAAGGCCAATAAAAAGATCCCAAGCCTTATTATAATCATCTGCCGTAATCACTATAAATTGCGTTTTCTCTCTTAGAAATTCTGAAAACTCATTGGGATTTACTATTAAATCTACTTCTTTTCTAAAGTAATTTGCACAAATAGCCATCTTGCTATTTCCAGTAATAATATCCAAAGAATGCCTAATCTGATGGAAGGTTGCCGCATCTTTTGCAGAAACTTTTAATTTCGATTCTTCTTGTAAAAAAGTTAATATTTGAAAAACTCTTTTCTTTTCAATTTCATCAGTCAACTTTTTATATAGATACCATAAAATAATATGAAAAGTGGTTATCCTTTGTTGTCCATCAATTATATCGTACATGCTTCTATTTGTATTCTTTTTCTTCACAAATACAACAGGACCAAGGAAATAGTTATCAGAAGGGGTTTCGCTATTTTTATTTTTTACTGCCTCTTCAAATGCATTTAACAAATCTTCCCATAAGACGCTAAAATTTTCTTTCCCCCACGTATAGGGTCTTTGATATTGCGGAATGGTATATAAGTCCACTTCGGCACTATTTAACGAAGAACTAAGTGTTAAAACATCTGCTTTCATCTTTCCCTCTATTGTTTATAATTTTTCTTTTGCTATATCGTAAAACATTAATAATTGCTCATCTTCAAGTAATATATTTTGCGGTATTTTTTCTGCTATATTTACAATTGTTTTATAATCAATTTTCTCCCAGCACATCTTAAATCCTGTACGTAAAGCTTCAACACGTATTTCTGTAATTTTTTTTATTTTTATATTTTCAGCTTCATTTTTGTATTTTTCAAACTCTTTTAGCAAAGATTTTTTTCTTAATGTTTCTCTATCTTTTACTTCGTTCATATTTGGTACACGCCAAGTACCATCATTTTCTTGTATAAAGTTTTCTTCTAATACAGTGCTTAGTTCTGCTACAAATTCTCCCTTTTTATTTGTTCTGTTAGCTTTTCTAAAATCCGGCATAATATCTTGGTATGTTTGGGAATTATTTTGTAACCTTTCCCGTAACCACAACACAGCATCGTTTTCAGAATATATTGTATCAAAAACTATTTTATCATGGTCAACTTTCGATCCAAAAAACAATTCGTCATATTCAACGGCCTGTTCATTAGTAAAATAGATCCCATCTCTTTCTGTAAATCTTTGTTTTAACCCTATTTGAAAATCTCCAGCATCGATAGGTATTTGTAAACTCCGCATCAAATAAAATGTTATTAACCTGTCATATAATATCCGGGGACTTCTTTCTATAACTGCTGTTCTTTTTGTACTATTTCTAATCTGTATGGGTAAATGCTGAAGATGTTCCCTAATAAAATCCCAAACAGCTACTTCTTTTTCTTTTATATAGCTACTGTCAAATTTCTCAATGGGTTTATAACAACTAATAATTAAGTCTTGATTGACGGCAGTTGTAGTAGTAACTGCCTTAAAACTTCCTTGTTGCTTGTCTAAAGAAGCAACATTAGCAACTATGAAGCCGGCTCTTTGTAATCCAGTTTGAATTCCATTCCAAACAGCTGCGCTTGTATTGCTAAATTCAACAGTCATCCATTTCCTCGGTTTAAGAACTCTATAATACTCCTTAAAACATTTTAGCATTAATTGATTGTATTCAACAAAACCTTTAATTTGTGAAGAGTTTTCAATAGCTTCCTGTTTATTATTCGTTTTTACTTTTATCCAGCTTTCCCATATATAATTTAGTTCTGAATACATAATATTCGCGCCGAAAGGTGGATCAGTAAAAATATAATCGAGACTGTTACTAGTTAGATTATTAATACGTGTAGTTGACTGAGTAAACACAGTACAATTATTTAAGCAAAGGGATGATAATATTTCTAATGGTTTTTCGTAACCTTTCGCACCAAAAAATTTTCTATTTGCATATTCAATTATATTTAATTCTTTATTTAATGAAGGGATGTATAATGTCCCGGAAACGTTTCCAGTTCTTTGACCATATCTCCCCATTTTGGTTGTATTAATCAATAGTGGAGTAAAAAAGAAGGTCAACTTATTGATTAGTCTTTCTCTTAAAAATGAGATCAACATTAAACTTTTTTTTGTATAGAAATGGTGAATGTGAGTAATACCTGTTCGATCATTTCTTCTGGACTCATCTCCAAGAGGCATCCTATCTATTGGGTGCCAATTAGAAATATTGATGTTGTCAATTAGTTTTATTATTTCATAATCAAATGAATCGGGTGCTTTTTCAAATCTTTTTTTACCAACTGAATAGCTTATCATTACCGGTATTGATTTTGTCTGCTTTATTGTTTCTCCAAGTGCTTTATCATATAAAGTAATCCATGCTTTATCAAGGCTTCTTTTTGTATGCAAAACATTGCATTGGGGGCAATTAAAACTTTCTTTTACTTCACCACTATTTTTTTCGACCGCCACTTCCCAAAATATAATTTCATTTCCACACTCGGGACAAATAAATACATCGCTAAAAACTGTAGAATTTATTTTGCCCAGTCCACGCTCGTTAATTACAAAAAAGTCTTTTATTTCTACGGTACTTCTACATTTTTTTAACTCTGCGGTATATTTTTCAACAAGGTTTTTATTTGAACTAACTTCTGTGTGAATTGTTTTATACATCCAGCCTAATTCTTCTTCAACATTTTCTAAAGTCCGATTAACTTTATTTTTAAAATATTCTGAATCAGCAGGCGTGTTATAATTATATGCAATAAAAGAGGCAATAGGGGAAAGATCGCCAAGTATGGCTTTTCGGATGCCCCAACTTGGTTTACCCCATCCGGCTTCATTCCATTCTTTTTCAATCTTTGCTTTTGTTGCAAGATCGGGATTACCACATAGTTGTGCAGCAACTCCAGTCATTCCTGTACCTGCAAAACCATCAAAAACAATATCTCCCGGTTGTGTATAATGTAAAATATAACGCATAATTGCCGGGTGTGGTACTTTTGTATGGTAACTATGAGCATTATAGATAGGATTATTCTTCCCTTCACTTATGTCACTTGCATAAGGTTCATCAACTACAAAATTATCTTTTCTGTTTGGAATAAATTCTTTTTCTTTTCCCCACTCTTCGATAAAATCATTTATCCATGGGTTAGGGCATGCGGTATAATATGGCGGATCGCTTAAATTAACAATATCTTCGTCTTCCCCAATTGGGTAACCATCAATTAATTTTAATTCCGGCAGTTTTTTACGGAGTTCATCTCTAAAATATTCTCTTCTTTCTTCATTGTTGTTAAATGTTAAACCCAAACATATTACAGGTTTATTTACAGGTTTATTTTCCTCTTCAAAATTTAATTTTAACTCACTCATGAAGTCCCTTAACGTTTTATTTAATAACAATTCTTATTTTATTCCTTTCTTTACCTGCACATTGATTATTTATGTAATCGGTAAAAAGGTCAATTGCCTGATTAGGTGATACAGGTTTATTTATCTGTTTTCCTAAATCTTCTAAATTTATTTCAACTTTATCAATTCCATTGGCAAGTTGGTTAATAAGATTACGCAACAAAGTTGCATTATCAAGTTTAAGTTCAATTTTGTCATCTCTAAAATTTTCAACAAGTAGTTTTTCATTATCAGCAAGCAACCCAATATTTTCCTGTATGCTTGGATCCTTAAAAACTGAACGAATTGTATCTGTCCATTTTTCTAAAATCAATTCAAGTTGTTCTTCCAATTCATATATCTTAGCAGCAGGTTTTTTGTAGTATTCGCGTGGATTAAAGTTATGATATGGTTCTTCTTTAACCCTGTTTTTTGTTAAAGATATATCAATCATTTGCAGGGATGTAACTTTTTCTAACCACTTTTTATATTCAGCAGGATTAATAAATTCCGAATCTTTAATAATATCACAAAGTTTTTTACTTGTACTATTTAATAATTTCTCTTTTTTATTGTAATCCTCAGGCGATAGTCTGTATTTAACGTAAGAACTTATATAATATTCTGCATACCTATCAATTAAAGAAATAAGCAAAGTTTCATATTTCTTTAACTCCGCATCGTTATCTAATACAATTACGGTACTAAGATTTTCAATTGTTTTAGTAATATCAGAAATTAGCTGCTCTTCATTATCAATAATGTAGGCTTGTGCATTTTTAATATAACCAATAAGTTTTTCAAATTTTTGTGCGCGTATTTTCAAATTATTAATTAAGTCGCAATATTTATATGCATTAAATCCGGTTTTAAGTTCTTCATCAGTAAACTTAAACGATTTAAGCTTGCCAAAAGTATTATATAGTTGAATTGAATCGAGCAATTTATGTAATTTGTCTAATTCATCCATTATATTCGCGGCTTGCAATTCAGACAGCAGCGGAATATTTCTGCATTTTAATCCTTTTGACAATTCCATTTCAGCATTAATAACCTTTTCTACTTTTATTTTAGATTGTGTTATTATTTGTGTTAACGTGTCCGGTTTTTCAATATCCGAAGTTAAATCAGGCAAATCCAAACAATTAAATAACTCTTTTAAGTATTTAACTGGTAACCCTTGCGGTTCTTTAATATGTTGATATGTAAAATAATCATCAGGCACTAATGTCAATAGACTTTCAATATTAGTTGCCGATAAAGTTTTATTTTGCGACCAAGTGATTTGAATATCCCCTTTATAAGCTAAAGCAGCAAGCACAATAAACTCTAACTGGTAATCAATATTAAAATCAACAGAATACCATAAATTTTTTGGAGAATAATGTGAATAAATAATATCTGTTTTGTTAAGTACAGTTCCGCCACCTTGGTTTTTAAGTTTGGTTTTAATACTTTCTGCATATTTACTGTTACATGTATCTATGTTCTGTCCATTCCACAACCCCAATCCACTTAAAATGGCTTCTCCATCTCTGTTTGGTATTGAAATATTTGCGATTTTTTTTAGTGCGTTTTTAATTCTGCCATCAAAATTTTCTTTAGATAATGGCTGTATAAGATCGTTAAAAGCCGGGTAATCTGGAAATTTATCATTAAAATATTTATTCAGAATACGAGCGGCTACATCATTTAATATCATATCTTTACTTGATCCTTCTCCAAGTAATTGATAAGATTTTAGAAATTTGGTTATTCCTTTATAAACAACCAACGTCTTATTCACAAATTCTTTTTCAAACAAAGAAATAGCTTTTTTTAAGTTTTCATCTATTTGATTTCTAAATAATTGCTTTTGGTTTGATGATGCAGAAGTCTCTTGAGCTTTAGCTGCCCCATATAAATAAATTGTATCCTTAAATTCATCGCTTAAATCAGACATTTCGAAATAAACTTCATCTTCTCCATCGTTACGGCTTGCAGGACTAAATATTGGACAAAAGAAAATGTAATACTGTTGAATTGGTTCTGTAGTACTTCTTTCATTTGGATTTCCAAAAAAGATATAACCCAAGCGGAAACTTTTTTTATCTTGCCAATTAAGGTTGTGTTCCCAAATCTTAAATCCTGTTCTGTATGTATTTTGTTGGAATCCCATTACGTACTGAAGGAAATCAAAATAATATTGGTCTGCTCTTTCAGGGTCGTTTTTAATAACAGTATCAGCATAATCGTGGATAACTTGGGTAATATTAATACCGCCTTCGGTTCTAAGATAAAAATCGCTGCTTACAGGATCTTGATCAATATACTGTCCGCTTGTTGAGGTTAATAATTGTTTTGCAGTACTTTCAACAGCAGCTAAAAGCAAATCGGATTCATCCACATAGGGGATTGTAATACAGAGATCCTCTTTTAGACTAAGAGCATTAGCACCATTTCTTTTATCTAAATCATCACATAAAATTTTAATTGCCAAAGCATTACAAATTTGTATTGCAAGCTGTTTTCTATTTTCTCTGGCACCCTTAAAGTGGTTTTTAATTCTATCGTAAACAATATCTGTTTTATCTTTTACTGTTCTAATATCCGGAAATGTTAACATAGAAGAATTTTCAATTAATTCATTCCAATATGTATCATAAGTTATAAGTCCGGGAGTATCATTTGGTACATCATTTTCAGCAATTTTTTCAAAAGTATTACTTAACACTTTAAGTATTTCCCGTTGTCCTTTTCCGTGTTTAATTTTACCAAAATAATTTATATAACTTGGATGAACAGGGAAAAGATCAACATACTCATTTAAGTCATTATGAATACCATCAAACAAGTGACTGAATTTTAATAGATGCTCACGAATATTATTTTTTTGGTTCAAATCTTTTTTCAATAATCTTTCTTTAACCACAAAAGAAACATCATCTTTAGTAATAATTAAATCCACAAACCTGTCTTCAATTTTGTTAAGCATCTCACTTTGGAATTGAAATTCCGGCGAACGATATAAAATCTCCTGTACTCCAAACATTATCTTAAATCTGGAATTATCACATAACTCTCCAAGCTGTCGAAGAAGCATTAGGTCGTTATTAAGTTCGGTTGGTTTTCGTCCTTTTAGATATTCCAGCATTTCGTCAATAACAATTAAAAAATGCCTATTGGGGAATTTACTTTCAAATTCGCTCATCATCTGTTGGAGCATTATTTTCCAGCTATTATTAGAACTTAAATCAAATGTAAAATCAACATTCTCATCCAAAAGAAATTTTTCAATATGACTAAACAAAACATCTTTTAACGGCTTATCTGTCCCAATTTCAAATTTTAATACTTTATAGTGTCCGGCAATTTTTTTGAATAAGTTTTTAAGCGAATCCGTTGCCAGACACTGAATATAATTCTCATTTTCAGCTATTGCAGCTACCATTGCCATTAAGTGCGATTTACCGGTTCCATAACTACCCACAATTTGTATTCCTTTAGTTTCGTATGGTGGGTTTGGAATGAGATTTTTAATAACAATTTCTTCTATATCTTCTTTAATCTTTGTAGAAAAAACAAATGTTTTAACTAGGCTTTCTGCAATATTTGTGTCACTTGAACTAGCAAGTTTTACAACTGATGTTATCGGTTCAAAATTAATAAGTTCTTTATATTTCATATTAAATATCCAATATTTTTATAGATATGTCTGAAAAGTCAAATTTATATTTCTCTTTTTGGTTTCCCCAATGAAGAATGTTGCCATCTTGAATAAAATGTTCCCATACCAGAATAATTGCATAATTTTTTGAAAGTTCTTTTAATACTTTACTTGCATTTAACCCAATGCTCGGTTCTAATAAAATACCAAAGTTATATATTGCAATAAATTTAATTTTAGAATTGGGGATTTCGCCAGCATTATTTTGAATAATGTCATTTAATAAATTATTTGACTCGATAATAATGTGTCTTTTATTTTTAATTGTTTTTAATTTGGATGATAATTCCTTGCCTATGTTGATTACTTTAATCCCCGAACCTTCAATGTATTCAATAATTTCCAAAATTGATTTGTTTTGTGGTTTAGTAATAAAAAGGTTAAAACTATCCTGTAAATAACCGCTCTCAAGCGAAATAAAATTATACATTAATAATCTTTATTTTTCCCATAATTTATTCATTTTTATTAATGGTTAATATAATATAATTAAATACCAAATTACACAATTTTTTAGAAAAATTGAAAAGAATGGGGTCAATTAATGTTTAAGCCAAACAGAAATTCGTTTTTTTAATAAATTTTGCCACATTTATATGTATTTATGACTGTTGTAAATAAAAACTCGTTACAACTAAAAATGCCATCGGGAGATTTAAGATTAAAGAATGACAAAACAATTTTTCTCAAATATCAATTCTTAAATTCATATTTGCAAACTTTATTGGCATCAGAAATCAATTTTTTATGCAATTTTTACGGTGAAATTGCTTTTTTGTAAGCTTTTTGAGAGGTTCAAACGATTTTTTGATAAAACTTGATAAGTGGAAATCATTTTTTGATGAATATTGAGAGGTTCAAAGCGGTTTTTTAACAAAATCTGGAGGTTAAAATTAAGATTTATAACGAATTTTATAGTCAGTAATAATGTTAAAAACAAGGTGTAATTTGTTAACCCATTATAAAATAAGGAGTTATACTATTTTATTAAAAACTGTAAGTTGTTTCCTTACAAGGCTTTAAGTCTGTGAGTGTCCAGACTTGTCGGGAAACCACTGCCCCTCCCGATTAAAATCGGGAATGTTTACCTACCGTTTTTTGGTAGGCTCTACCCCTGAGCATTTGTAAAACTTTTGTTTGTTGTTTAAAATAAAAAAACCCCAATTTCTTGCGACTTCCTGAGTGCGTTCCGACTTGTCGGGAGACCCTTTGCTTAAAATGACCTCTTTAAAATAGAGAAGTCCTGCTGTTGCAGGACTTTCTGTGAGCGCGTCCCGTCTTGTCGGGAGACCCTTTGCTTAAAATGACCTCTTTAAAATAGAGAAGTCCTGCTGTTGCAGGACTTTCTGTGAGCGCGTCCCGTCTTGTCGGGAGACCCTTTGCTTAAAATGACCTCTTTAAAATAGAGAAGT
>JAZDHY010000118.1:0-24240 GCA_043805435.1 bacterium | reverse complement strand
ATCACTAATCACTAATCACTAATCACTAATCACTAATCACTAATCACTAATCACTAATCACTAATCACTAATCACTAATCACTAATCACTAATCACTAATCACTAATCACTAATCACTAATCACTAATCACTATATTGATTTGAAATAATTGTTAGTTAACCAGCCAATTTTACCGTCATTCAGTTTTATTTTTGACCAGTCGTTTACTTTATCTTCAATAACAAATTTAATACCTTCATGAATTATAAACGCATCGTTACTTTTATCATCAGGGGATACTTTAACATTTGCGGTATTTTCAACAAGTATTCCGTATTCGCTGCCGGTTTCTTTAGTTATTCGGTTAATAAATAATATAGATACAATAATTAAGACTGAAAGAGTTACTACACCTGCCATAAATGCCGGTTTTTGGAACGAACTGTTTCTAAAATAATAATATACGCCTATTAAAGATATAAATAAAATATAAATAAGTATGGATATAATAGACCAGCCGCTGACAGTAAATAACATAACTAAAGAATTCCACCATTCAATTAAAAAAACTTGAGGTATTTCTTCAATTTTATCTACCGAATGAGCATAAGCAATTCGTAAATTATATTTAATGTCCTCATCGCCGGGTGAAAGTTTTAGTGCTTTTTCATAATTTAAAATTGCATAACCCAGTTTACCGATACGATAATATGTGTTTCCAATATTATAATAAAGTTCACTGCTTTCTAAGCCGGTATGCAAAATACTTTTATAACTTAATAATGCTTCATCGTAATTTTGGTCCTGGTATAGTTTATTAGCTTTTTTCATTATTAACAACATATTGTCATCTGAAGCAAATAAATTAATACCGGAAAATAAAAATATAATAATAATAAATATAATTTTATTAAAAGTTCTCATTATTTCTTTTTCCTGCCAATTATGTTATTATCTAAATCTATAATTAATTTTACCGTTAAATCAAAAAATGAATGAGCAGTTTCTTGAGATTCACCTTTAGGAGCAAATCGTACATATTCGCATTTTTCGGCTAATGCTTTAACACGAACAATTAAATCGTCCGATACATTTCGTTTTGTCAATTCACTTATAACACTTTCAATAGTAAAATCCGATTTTTGAATACCAAGTTTATCTTCTAAATATCCAAATACTGCGTTGTAAGTACTGTTATAAAATCCCGGTAAATCATTTAAATCTAAAAACGATTTGGCAGTTTTTAACCTAAGTTTTGCAGCTTTTTCTGCTTTCTTATATTTAGAAAGTTGAAGATTACCGCTGAGTTTTTCTTTTTGCTTAATGTATTTTATAGCTCCAAACAAAAATAATAAAGGTGCAATTAATAAAAACCAAAACCATTTTGTTAAAAGCGAAAAGTCATTAGCATAAATCAATTCGGCAAGATCTGTTTTAATAAACCTAATATCTTCATTTAATAATTGAATGTCTTCTTTTGCCAACCCACTTGATGAAGCATCATAAGTCCCATTTCCTTTTTTTACCGATAAATTAAACTCGGGACTTTTTAATACAACATATGTCTTTTTGTTTGGATCAAAAAAAGCAAATTCAACCGGCGGAATTTTGTGTTGGCCTGTAACACGAGGTACAATTAGATATTCAATTGTTTTTTGGCCCGAAACACTTCCAATTCGGTTAATCCTTTCCGATGTTTTAGGTTCATATTTTTCAAAACCACCGGGTAATTTAATATTAGGGATATCTGCTAATTTAATATTTCCTTTTCCCGTAACAACTAATTTTAATGTAAACGGTTCGTTTTGCGTAACGGTTTGTTTATCAATAGCGGCTTCAAAAGTATAACTGCCAACAACGCCCGTAAATGATATAGGTATATTTGAAGAGGGGAGAGGAAGAGAATTAATTGTTATTGTGTTTGAACGTATTAATTCTTCACGTGTTTCTGTCCGGCTAAAAAACGGGTCATCAAAAAAATCATCAATTGTATTGCGCGAATTTCGTTTTTTCTTTAAAACAACCGGTATTTTAAGTTCAAATGGAGTTACTTTTAATTGTCCTGATGAACTTGGGAATAATGCTGCTTTTTTAATAACCGCCGTTTTAAATCTTTCACCGTTATACATTTCATCACTAAGAACAATATTGTTTGGTAAATCCAGCTCTTCGGTCCAAAATCCGTTAAACTGCGGTAGTTTGGATATTTGCGGAGATGAAATATTTAAGCGGGTAAATATTTTGTAAGTTACAGTTACTTGATCTCCTTTATAAACAGTATTTTTATCGGGAATTGCAAGTATAAAAAGATCTTTTCTTATATCTTCGCTTGTTACATCACCGGAATTATTATTTTTTGCGCCGGTCGAACTTCCTTGAATTATTTCTATACTTAGCTCGTTACTGTTAAATGTCTTCCCGCTTTGGGATATTGAAGCCGATCCTATCTTAAACTTTCCTATTGATGTTGGAACTAAAATATAGGAAAATGAATATGAGGCAGACATTTTACCGTTAATTATTTGAACACTGCTGGATTGGTTTGGGCCGGACAGTATTTTGAAGCCGGAAAAAGATGGCGGACGAAAATTAGTAATATTAGAATTGTCGGCTCCACTTAATGCAAATGTAACCTGAAAACGGTCGTTAACACCAATTTTGGAATAATCTGTTGATGCTGTAAATTGTTGCGCATTAATTTGCGTAATTAAAATTATACACAATAATGCAATTAACTTTAATTTTTTAGTAAATGTGTAAATTAAGTTCATTTTATTTTTCAATTTTATTTTTCCAATTACCAGTCTTTTTCGCGAGATGATGAATTAGCCTTAATTTTTCTTAATTTTTTTTGCAAATCGGATTCATTGTTTTTCATGGCTTCAAGCATACGTTGAGCTTCCTGTTTTGTAAGCTTATCTTTTTGCTGCTGAGGCTGTTGATTTTGTTTTTGATCTTGTTTTTGATTGTCCTTATTATCTTGTTGATCCTGATTTTTTTGCTGATCTTTATTATCTTTATTTTTATCGTCGTTTTTATTTTGATCGTTTTGTTTGTTTTTATCTTTGTTATCTTTGTTTTTATCGTCGTTATTCTGGTTTTTATCTTTATTTTGCTGCTGTTGCTGTTTCATTTTTAATGCATACGATAAATTATATTTTGTTTCTAAATCTTTTGGATCTAATTTTAACGAAGATTTGTACGAATTAATAGCCTCGTCAATTTTTTTATCTTGAAGATACGCATTACCCATATTGTAATATGCTTTCGATTTGCGCATCTTATCATCTGTTAAAGATAATGCTTTGTTATATGATTTTAAAGCTTCGTCATATCTTTTTTGCTTATAATATGACGAACCCAAATTAAAATTACTTTCAAAAACGGATTTATCTTTTTCTATACTCTTCTTAAAATTTACTTCCGAATCGCTATATTTTTTGTTTTTATATGATTCAACGCCGTCATTATTTAAACTTCTAACAGATTGACCAAAAATTAATGTAGCTGATAATGTAAAAATAAAAAATAATTGATTAAATTTCATCATTCCTTCCTAAAAAGTCTTTCTAAAAACATACTTTTTGAACTTGTAATAAACCCTTCAATTAACAATAATAAAAGAGCCGGAATTAAAAGGAAATAGTACCTATCCTCGTAATCTACAATTTTTGTGGTACCGAATTCGGTTTTTTCGATTTTGGCAAGTTCATTGTAAATTAATTCAAGTTCGTCTTCTGTATTTGATCCGCGAAAATATTTGCCATTCCCTTTTTCTGCAAGCTCTTGTAATATTGTTTCGTCTAGTTTGGTAATAACAATATTTCCTTCTCTATCACGCTTATAATCGGATTGAGAACCGTTTTGAGCATAAACAGGTATTGGAGCACCCGTTGGTGAGCCTAAACCGATAGTATATATTTTAACATTTTTTTTATTAGCATCATCAATGGCTGCGTCAATATCACCTTCGTGATCTTCACCATCTGAAATTACAATTATTGCTTTTTCTGTTTTCGCATCTTCTCTAAATGAATTTAACGCCATTGTTAAAGAAGCAGCAATTGCTGTTCCTTGCTGTGGAACTGAATTTTCATCAATTGCATTTAAAAATAAATTTGCGGCTGCATAATCGGTAGTAAGAGGGAATTGAACGTAAGCTTGTCCGCTAAAAATAATTAATCCAATTCTATCACCGCGTAGTTTTTGTATTAAACGGGTAATTTCAAATTTTGCTTTTTCCAATCTGCTTGGTCTAATATCTTCGGCTAGCATACTTTTTGAAACATCCAATAAAATAAATACGTCAATGCCTGTCTGCTTCACTTCTGCTAAGCGTGCTCCAATTTGCGGGCTGGCTAAAGATAAAATTGCTAAAATAAAAGCTAAAAGATATACACTAAACTTTAAAATAAACTTTTTATAACTTAATTTAGGGATAATTGTTTCATGCAAAGATTTTTCTGCAAAATCGTTTAGCTGTTTTTTATTTTTTCTTAAAATGTACCAAAATAAACCTATTATTATAGGTATAAGATACAGTATATATAAATATTCAGTATGTCCAAATCTAAACATATTTATCAGTCAATTTAATTAGGTAATTTTCTAAAAACAGTGTTATTTAATAAAAACTCCATAAACAATAATAATAAACCGGCTAATACCCAATCATGAAACAACTCTCTAGCATTTCTATAGCTGGTTACTTCAATTCTTGTTTTTTCCAATTTATCTATTTCTTTATAAATTTGTGCCAGCTTTTGGTTTCCGGTTGCTCTAAAGTATTTACCCTTAGTTATTGATGAAACCTGCTGTAAAATTTTCTCATCAATTTCAACAGGTACCATTTGATATCTAGTTCCAAATGGAGTTGGAAAAGGGTAAGGGGCTTGTCCAATTGTACCTACACCAATACAATAAATGCGTATTCCAAATGTTGCCGCTATTTGAGCTGCAGTTACAGGGTCAATTTGTCCGGCGTTATTAACCCCATCGGTTAATAGTACAATAACTTTGCTTTTTGCTTTGCTGTCTTTTAAACGATTTACCCCGTTAGCAATTGCATTTCCAATTGCAGTTCCATCTAAAAGCATTCCGCTTTTTATATCTTTTAATAAATTACGCAACACCGCATAATCAATGGTTAATGGGCATTGTGTAAAACTTTCGCTTGAAAAAACTACAAGACCTATTTTGTCAGTAGTTCTTCCTTTTATAAAATCATCGGTAACTATCTTTGCGGCTTCAAGTCTGTTTGGTTTAAAATCTTCAGCAAGCATGCTGCTCGAAATATCAAGAACCATTGCAATATCAATTCCTTCGGTATAAATATCTTCACCGCTAGTAAATGATTGAGGGCGTGCCAAAGCCACAATAAATAATGCTATTGCTAATCCTCTTAATAAATCGGGTGTAAACCAAAATTTTTCTTTTAATGTTGGTCTAATATTACTAAAAACACTTAACGTAGGAAAATGAATTGTTGGTAAAAATTTTCTTAATCTAAAGATTTTCAGGTATAAATAAATTGGTACCAACAGTAAAAAATATAATACAATAGGGTAGGCAAAACTAATTCCATTAAACATCTTTAACCTCAATATTTTCTATGATCGGTTCCGGTTCAATGGTGTTTATCTGTTTCGAATCGTTAACTATTGTATAAGCTTCTTTTAACATAGCTTCATTTATAGTTGGTAAAGGTAAAAATTTGGCAAATTTTACCATATCGGCATTTGAAAAGAATCTCTCAACTGTTTGAGTTACGGCTAATTTGAAATTATTGGAATTAAGAAAATTAATAATTTCGGCTGATGTCATTTCAAGTGCATTAAACTTAAATTGATCTTCAAAGTATTTACGAATTATAAAAGTTAATTGGGTATGGTAATCTTTTACTTGTCCTTTTTGCCATAATTTTTTCTCTTCAAGCTCTTTTAACAAGTTTAAAGCTGCTTCGTAAGGTGGAATTACAATTACTTCCACTAACCCTTGCTTAATCAGTTTTTTCTTTTGGTAATATTTGTAACCATAATATCCGGCACTTAATAATAGTACTGCAATTAAAACTATTGCTAAAATAAACAGCCAATTTAACTCAATTTTTAAAGGAGCTTTAACATCCATTATCTCTTTTTGCTGATCTACTTCTAATGTTGTTACATCTATCACCAATTTATTAGTATAAATAGTTGAAACTTTGTTGTTTTTGTCTAATAATTCAATTCTAATTGCTGGAATTAAAGCACTGCCGCTATCGTATTTAGCTAAAGTATATACAAATTTTTCTTCAATTTGAGAGTTTTCCAGTTCTTTTGAAGTATGATTTAATCCTAGCACTTCTATATTTTGAAGACTATCTTTAACATTCGGTTTGTTAACTTTTATATTTTTGTTATGATTAATTTGTATTGTGTATTTTATATAATCACCAACAGAATATTTTGTTGCATCAGTAAACGCTTTAATATTTACTTCTTGAGCTTTTAATTGTGCTGAAAGAATTATTAAAACAAAAAATAAATAATATTTTATCTTTACCATCTTTTCTCGCGTAATTTAAAGAATTCAATTAAAGGTTTCAGGTAATTGACCCCTGAAATATTAATTGTATCAATTCCACTTGATTTAAAAAGCTGTTTTCTAGTTTTTTCTCTAATTTGGATGTTCTCAAATATTTGCTTTTGAACCATCTTGTTTCCCGTATCAACAAAACGCAACTGACCTGTTTCCGAATCCATAAAATGCACCAATCCTAAAGAGGGGATATCCATCTCCCTGGGGTCTTGTAGGTTAATGGTCACAAAATCATGCTTTTTTGACACCGTTTTAATTATTTTTTCATAACCATTATCAATAAAATCGGATACTAAAAATACAATTGCTTTCTTTTTAATTGCACTATTAAAATATTCAAGTGCAGCTTTTATATTTGTGGTATTACCCTCAGGTTCAAAGGATAATACTTCTCTGATAATACGCAGCACGTGGCTTTTTCCTTTACGTGGAGGAACAAATTTTTCAATTCTATCCGTAAATAAAATTAAACCGACTTTATCGTTATTCTTTAAAGCAGAAAATGCAAGAATAGCACTAAGTTCCGCAGCAATCTGCTGTTTGGTTTTGCTTATGCTCCCAAATTGCAGGGAACCGCTTAAATCAACCAACAAAATTAATGTTAATTCTCTTTCTTCTTCAAATACTTTAATAAAAGGATGACCTAAACGTGCTGTAACATTCCAGTCTATATTTCGTATGTCATCACCAATTTGATATTCGCGGACTTCTGAAAATTCCATTCCTCTCCCTTTGAATACCGAATGATATTCCCCTGAAAAAACTTCATTTACCATGCCGCGTGTTTTTATTTCAATCTGGCGAACTTGTTTTATTATTTCTTTTGTAAGCATCTATTTACTATGGAACTTCAACTGTATTTAAAATTTCTTGAATTATGTTTTCTGTTGTTAATTCTTCTGCTTCTGCTTCATAAGTTAATGCAATTCGATGCCGTAAAACATCGTAACATATACTTCTAACATCTTCCGGAATCACATAACCGCGTCCTCTAATAAAGGCCATTGCTCGTGCTCCTAAAGCTAAATTGATTGAGGCACGTGGTGATGCTCCCAAATTTATAAGATCTGTTAGTTTTTCTAAACCGTATTCTTTTGGATTACGTGTTGCAAAAACAATATCTAATATATATTTTTCTATCTTTTCATCAAGATAAATTTCTTGAACCAGTTTACGTGCTCGTAAAATATCTTCCGGTGTAATTACTCTGTTAATTTCAGGCATTTCTGCTCCCGAATTTAATTTCATAATTTTCTTTTCTTCTTCTCTATTTGGGTATGATATTTTCACTTTTAACATAAAACGATCAACCTGTGCTTCAGGTAAAGGATATGTTCCTTCTTGTTCAATTGGGTTTTGTGTGGCTAAAACCAAAAATGGTTCTTCCAATTTATAAGTATGCTCCCCAATTGTAACCTGACGTTCCTGCATTGCTTCTAATAAAGCACTTTGTACTTTTGCGGGAGCACGGTTTATTTCATCTGCTAATATAAAGTTCGAAAAAATTGGTCCTTTTTTAATTGCAAAATTCCCGTCTTTTTGATTATATATCATTGTACCAATTAAATCTGCCGGTAATAAATCGGGAGTAAACTGGATACGTTGAAATTTTGCTTTCATTGAAGATGCTAATGTTTTAATTGCCAATGTTTTAGCAAGTCCGGGAACGCCTTCTAATAAAATGTGCCCATTCGATAGGAGACCGATAACCAGTCTTTCTACCATTGGTTTTTGACCTACTATTACTTTTCCTATTTCGGTTAGTAATATATCAATAAACTCACTTTCTTTTCTTATCTTTTCGTTTAATTCTGTTATTTCCACTTATTCCTCTCACGTAATTTTAATTACTTGTTTAACGTTGGTTTTACAAAAGTATAAAATGAATTGTTTCAATTTTATTGTAAAAAAAATTAAGGTTATTATTAATTAGTTTTAAAAAATATATTTTACAATAAATACCCGTCCTTATTTAAACATTAATATAATAACCTTATATAAAATAGTGCTAAATATTTTTTAATATTTTTTTAACCGAACTTCTAACATCAAGCGGTATTAATCCTATGTTTAATAACTTATCTATATTAATAGATACATCGGCTATCTGAGGTAAATCGTTAATTTCAGCTAATGAGATAAAATCTAATAATGATTTATCAAATCCGGCTTCTTCGCAAAGGATATTTCCCATTTCTGCGCGTGAAATCCTTTCAATACCTCCAAAATTAACAATTTCATTTTCAAAAATATTATTATCGCAAAAAATAGTTTGAATTAATTCCTTTAAAAGTCTTGCTCCATCAAAAAATGCTAAAGGAGAGCGGAACTGATCATAAAATAAACGAACCGATTTACCGGCTTTCAAACTGTAATACATTTTATTAAATGCACTTTGGTTAATTTCGTGCATTATACCATACATTAACGAATTCCTTAATATAGTATAATTTGATGAATTCTCTTTAATTTTTTGTTCTGCCACTAATTTTGTTTCAGCGTATAAAGAAGCCGGAATTAGTTTTGCATCTTCTTTTAATACCGATCCTCTGTATCCCGCATAAACAAGATCAGTTGAAATATATATTAATCTTGTATCTGTGGTTTCGCATACTTTTGCAATGTTTTCTGTGGCAAGTACATTTGTTAAATATACTAATTTTGGTGGTGCCAATTCCGCAAATTGGGGATTTGAAAATGATGCCGTATGAATTAAAAAATCAGGTTCAAATTCCTCAATAACCTTTCTTGTATTTTCAAAATCGGTGATATCTAATTGAACATAATTAACGTCTTTTAATAGATTTGTTTTATTAGTATTGTACGTTCCTAAAACTTTAAAATATTTTGAAAATTCATTCATAATATAACCGCCGTATTGACCGGCAGCACCTGTAACTAAAACTTTTATGGAAGACATATTTTACCTAATATAGTTAGTTTGCTTGCTCCTGTTACATTTGGTACGTTGCTTGGGTTCCCTGATATTGTTTCATTTGCCAAAACTGCAAAACATACAGCCTCTTTTGAATCGGATGTTATGCTTAAACTATCGCAATTTTTAACAATTGTATTTTTACCAAATAATTGCTGCAAATATTTCATAATAACCGGATTTTTAGCACCACCGCCGCTTACAAAAAGTTCATCTATTTGAACTGTTGGCATTACAAATTTTTGATAATTCTTAAATATAGTATAGGCGGTATAATAAGTAACCGTATGTATAATATCTTCAATAGTTATATTGTTAAATTTACTTTTAACATTTTGAATAATTGGCTGTAAATATTCTTCGTTATAGTATTCACGTCCGGTAGATTTTGGTGGTGTTCTATTTAAATAAATATCGTTTTTTTCTAATTCATCTAATAACGGTTCAATTAATTTTCCTTTTTGTGCCATTTGGCCATTATTATCATATAAAACATTATAATTCTGCTTCATCAAATAATCTATAAGCATATTGCCGGGACCTGTATCAAAAGCAAAAATATCATTTGAGGTGCAATTTTTTTTAAGAATTGTAAAGTTTGAGATTCCGCCAATATTAAGTAAAGCTCTGTTATATGTTGGCGAGGAAAACATAATGTAATCAAAATAGGGGACTAAAGGAGCCCCTTCACCGCCTAAAGCAATGTCGGCCGGTCTAAAATCACCAACAGTTAAAATACCCGTTAATTTGGCTAATACGGAGGGGTCACCTACTTGTAATGTTGATGCGGTTGAAAAATCAAACATGGTTTCTTTTTTAGGCAGATGGTGTATTGTTTGACCATGAGTTCCTATTAAATCAATATCCGATTTGCTAATTCCAAATTCCGTGCAAAATTGTTCTATTGCGTTGGCGTATATCCTTGGAACTAAAAAATTGATTTTACAAATATCGGTAACATTACTGCTTTTTGTAAGCGAATTTAACAATACATAATCTTTAAATCCCTCAGGAAAAGGAAATTCTTTGTACGCTATTAATTTTAGTTTTGTATTTGTCCCGTTACCTGTAATTTTTACCAAAGCTATATCAATTCCATCAAGTGAGGTGCCGGACATTAATCCTAAAACCAATCTATCATTTTTTTCATAAACTTTTAATAAGGTTTGCATGTTAACCTATGTATAATTATAATTATCACTTATAAATTTATAAAATTTTGAGGAAAGATGAAACAATTATTAGGTGCTCATACTTCAATTGAAGGTGGTGTTGGTAATGCAATTATAAGGGCTAAAAAACTTGGATTTAATGCAATTCAAATATTTACCAAAAATAATACAAGATGGCAGGGGAAAGAATTAGATGAAAATGAGATAAATAAATTCTCTGCTGAAAGAATAAATTCAGGAATTGATTTTATTGTAGCCCACGATTCGTACTTAATAAATTTATGTTCGGAAGATCCTGAAATGCTTCAAAAATCCAGGGAAGCATTTTTAGACGAATTGACAAGATGCCAGATGTTAGACGTTCCACATTTAAATTTCCATCCGGGTACTTATAGAGTAAATACAGAAGATGATGCTATAAAACTTATTGCGGAATCATTAAACTTAGTGCATCAGCAGACAAATGGCTTTAAGGTTAAAAGTATGCTCGAAACAACTGCCGGACAGGGGAAAGCAATAGGTTATAAATTTGAACATCTGAGGAAAATTATAGACCTTATTGAAGAACAGGACAGAATGTCCGTTTGTATTGATACTGCACATATTTTTGCTGCCGGTTATGATATTTCTAAAGAAGAAACTTACCAAACGGTATTTAAAGACTTTGATGAAATAATCGGTTTAGACAGATTAAAATGTTTTCATATGAATGACAGCAAAAAAGGTTTAGGCACCCGTGTTGACAGACATGAACATATTGGGAAAGGTTTTATCGGTTTGGAGGGTTTTACGCTATTAATGAATGATAAACGTCTGGAATCTATTCCAAAAGTTTTGGAAACAGCCAAAGGAAAAGAACAGCTTGAGGATTTGGAAAATATAAGAGTTTTGAAAAGTTTGATAAAGCAATTATAGTTATTGAATGTACTCCATTTATGTAATAACGCCTGTAAAAATCAAGTAAATATGGTTAGGTAAGGGGTTTTTGTCATCTGTTTATTTGCCGATATTATTTCTACAATAAGATATTTTGGAAAAAATTTGTTGATTGCAAAAAGGGGAATTATGACAGAGGATTTTTCAAAAATCTTTTATTTTATTTCTTCAGGCCTAAACACAATAATACCTGTATTTTTGCTTAAATTGGCAACATATTCGCTTAAAGTTATTGTTGTTAATTGTACTTTTTTGCCAATATTTGGTGCATGTAAAAAATATATATGGCCATCTGTTTGTTTTATTGCAATGCCTACATGCGATACATCCATACCTTCAATTGTGGTTGTTAAACCAATAAAATCACCCGTATTTATTTTTTCCTCAACAGAAGCAATTTTATCTTTTGGTATATAATATTTTGTAACTTCATTTATTTCATTTTCAAAATCTAATATCTGAGGAACAAACTGAGGATTTGCTTTTAATATTTGATACTTATCTGCATTTTTAGACATAAAAAAAACTTGTTTGTTATAAACAACACCACCAATTTCTTGTGATACGTTTTTAACAATACCCTTTTTTTGGTTATTTATTATCCAATCACTTGTATAATGCAAACGGGAAGGGTAGCCGTCTAAAATACCGTCTCGGTACCTAATAAATTTAAGTTCGTTTTTGTAATTTTCAAATGTGGTTTTGTTTTTTTTTATACACCTGCTTAAAGTAAAAGTTGTTTCTAAAAATGTTGTACAATCTAAACCGGTTAAATTGATTACTAATTTTTCAACATCACCTTGTTCTAATGTATTAGGAACGTATGGAGTTCCAATAAAAGATTTTCCGACTGCAGCAATAACCATTCCAATTGGCAGTTGACTTAAATCGTCTTTGCTCATTATTTCAAATTTATTTTTACAAACCACTGAATCTTGTTCGGTATAAATATCTTGTGCAAAAAATTGCACATAAACAAACATACAAATAAAAATAAATAACTTTTTCAAAATGGCACATCCCTTTTATTTTGTGAATAGTTTTCTTTATTATTAGGAATATCGCGGTGGATTAATTCCAAATTTTCAAATCGTGCAAAATCGGATAAAAAGGCCATTCTAGCCTCACCGGTAGGACCGTTTCTGTGTTTGGCTATAATTACTTCGGCACAACCTTCGGTTGAAGTTCCATCACTAAATTGAGTGATTCCATACACAATCGGTCGGTATAAAAACATAACAACATCCGCATCCTGCTCAATTGCACCAGACTCGCGCAAGTGGCTTAACATTGGTTTTTTATCTTTTTGATCTTCTACGGCACGATTTAACTGCGAAAGGGCAATAACCGGAACATCTAATTCTTTTGCAAGACCTTTAAGTGATCGTGATATTGTAGAAATTTCACGCTCTCTGCTATCGTATTTGCTGTTTCCGGCTGTCATAAGCTGCAAATAATCTATAATAATAAGCCCAATATTTCGTTCAGCTTTTAATCTGCGGCATTTAGCTCTTATTTCCATTACAGATTGGCCGGGTGTATCATCTATATAAATAGGTGCTTTTATTAATCTATCGACTGTTTTACTTATTTTTTGTCCGTCTTCGGCTTTAAATTTTCCTGTTCGCAAACTATGCGAATTTATCCTTGCTTCCGAAGATATAAAACGTGTGGCAAGCTGTATTGTGGACATTTCCAAACTAAATAGCGCAATTGGTACATTGTGGTCTAAAGCCGCATTACGTGCAAGTGACAAAGCAAATGCCGTTTTACCCATAGCGGGACGTGCAGCAACAATTAATAAATCTGACTTTTGTAAACCACCCAAAAGTTCATCCAATTCAAAAAATCCGGTTGGAACTGCAAAATTCGATATGCTTTTTGAATGAATTGATTCGATATACTCTAATGCTGCTTGAATTGCTTCTTTAAATGGAGTATAACTTTGTTTTAAGCCTGATTCGGCAACTTTAAATATTTTACTTTCAGCTGCATCAAGTAAATCAAAAACATCTTCGGTCTGGTCGTAGGCTTTGGCAGCCAATTCGTGCGATACTGCAATAATCTGTCTTAAAATCCATTTTTCTAATACTAATCGGGCATGGTATTCTGCATTAGCTGCTGAAGAAATATTTTGCGATAATAAAGCTAAAAAGGCAGCCCAATTTTCATCAGGTTTATTTTCGGTTTTCTTTAATTCTTCAAATACCGAAACAATATCAATAGGTTCTTTTTCGCTATCCAGTGCAACCATTGCTTCAAAAATAACCTGATGTTTTCTTTCGTAAAAAGCATCCGGTTTTAATAATGCAAATGCATTTGATTGAGCTTCTCTATCAATTAACATTGCTCCTAATACTAATTCTTCAACTTCGGGAACGCTTGGTAATTTTCTTCCTGCCGTTACATTTTCAATCATTAAAAACCTAAATTATTTTATCATTTCTAAATACAGTTTCTTAAATTTCTGAACATCTTCCCAGCATTCTTTTTTCCAATTAGGATTACGTAATAATGCAGCAGGATGGTATGTTACCATAAGTTTTACATTATGAAATTCGTAAACATTTCCGCGCATTTTTGTTAACGAATTTTTTGCGTTTAATAATCCGTTTGCCGCAGTAACACCTAAACAAAGAATCATTTTTGGCTTAATTAAATCAATCTGCTTTTTAAGATAGGGAATACAAGTTAACACTTCTTCAGGCACCGGAGTTCTGTTGTTAGGTGGTCTGCATTTTAAAATATTAGCAATAAAAACGTCTTCACGTTTTATGTCAATAGCTCCTAATATGTCAGTCAGTAATTTACCGGCTCTTCCAACAAATGGTTCTCCCGTTTTATCCTCTTCGGCACCCGGTGCTTCACCTACAAGTAATATATCTGCATTGGGATTGCCGGTGCCAAATACAAATTTTGTACGGGTTTCACCCAAACTGCATTTTTTGCAATTATTAATCGTTTTAAACAGTTCGTCTATACTTTTTGCATTCATAAAACCTGTATCTATATTACTTTGATGAATTACAGGTTCTTTTTTAATTTCTTTTTCCTCTACATTTAAATCTAACGGTCTCGGTTGTTCTATTTTACTAAAACCCGAGGTCTTAATTTTTTCCAAATTAAGCGATGTATAAAGTTCATCACCAAAAATTTCTTTTTGAGTTAATAAAGAATCAATAATTAAATTAGATTTATTATAAGATTTCATTACTTTTATAACGGAAATTTACATCACCGGCTAAAAATTCATTTATTGCTTGAATATGTGGTTTTGCTCTTTTTTCAAATTCTAAAGATAATCTTAATTGATCCGGATTTTCTTTTTCTTCTTCATCATTTGCATCACTTGTATTTGCAATAGTTTTTATTTGGCTTTGATACTCAATTTTAACATCATTGTTAATTTGGCGTGCTCTTTTTGATACAACGTTTATGCATTCATAAACATTAGCAGCTTTTTTTTCAATTTGTTTTAAATCAATTGGTCTAATTTCCATGATCTACTCCGTTTAATTTATTTATTATTATATTTTTTACTTCTTCAATTGCATTATCAAGATTAACATTCATTACCGAAAAATCAAATTTTTCTTTATAATTGATTTCCATTTCTGCTCGTGCAATTCTTTTTTTAAAATCTTCTTCAGTTTCAGTATTACGTTTAATTAATCTTTCTTTTAATGCCTCAATGCTTGGAGGTTCAATAAATATTAAAACCGATTCGGGATAGCATTTTTTTATTCTTAACGCACCAATTACATCCACTTCAAATATTAAAGATTTATTCTCTTCTAAGTTTGTATTAACAAACGACTTTAATGTTCCATAATAATAATCGTAAAATTTTTCCCATTCTACAAATTCATCATTATTTATCTTTTGTTTAAATTCTTCTTCATTTATAAAAAAATAGTCTTTCCCTTCAATTTCAAAACCTCTTTTATCGCGTGTTGTTGCCGAAATAGAAAAAGTCAAATTAGGAATTATATCCATTATTTTTTTTATAATGGTAGTTTTTCCCGTACCGCTTGGGGCAGATATTACAATAATATTTCCTTTCAAATTCTACTCGATGTTTTGTATTTGTTCGCGTATTTTTTCTAATTCATCTTTAATTGTTATACCACTGTATGTTATTTCCGATGAAATTGATTTGCTGTTAATTGTGTTTGCTTCTCTATTCATCTCTTGACACAAAAAGTTTAATTTTCTTCCTGCTTCGTTACCCAAATTCATTGTTTCGCGGAATTGCATAATATGACTGTGTAATCTTACACATTCTTCGGTAACATCGTAACGTTCGCTTAATAATGCTAATTCCATATTAAGTCTGTCAGGATTTTCAATTAAATCTGCAGATAGCTGTTTTGCACGTTCTTTTAATTTTTCAAAATAAGCCTTTATAATGTCCGGATTAGAATTTTCAACAAAATTTAGCTGTTCTTCAATTAAGCTAACCCTTTTATTTAAGTCAATTTCAAGTTCATTACCTTCGCGTTTACGCATAATGTTCATGTCGTCAATTGCCAAAGCAATTGCTTGTTGAACATACTTAAATTCATTCTCTTCATCAATAACGGTTTCTGTTAAATATAAATTTTGGAACGAAATTAAGTTTTCTATTTTTAAAGGGTCTTTAATATTCAACTTTTCTTTTAATTCTGTTAAAATTCCAACAGCTTTTTCTAAACCTTCTGTATCTATGTAAGAATTGGTTTTTGAACTGGAATCGCGTGAAATATATATAGCTACAAAAACTTTTCCACGGCTAAGTTTACTTTTTACTAATTCGCGTATTTCAAATTCTTTTTGGGTTAAACTTTTAGGCATTTTGAAACTAAGTTCTAAATATCTGCTATTTAAGCTTTTAACTTCTGTTTCTATTATTAAATCGTTGTGTTTTACTACACTTTTGCCAAAACCGGTCATACTTGTAAGCATAAAGCCTCTAAAAAATATAAACTTAAATTTAAAAAAAAATCCGGTGGTTTCAAAGGTAAATATTAAACCGGATGAGAGTTTATTTTGTTTAGATAGGTGAAAAAATACAAAAATGGAAGTGTGATTTTGTTGTTAGATGATTTATTTTTAGCTTTTTTTTCCTTTTAACCATCATTGTCCTCGTAAATTATTTTTACCGGCCCAATTTGGCAGCCGAAAAGAAATAATACATCATTAACCTTATCCAACCGTAAAGTCTCTTTTCCTTGTTCCAAATCGCGTATAAAACGTAATCCAACTCCTGCTTTTGCTGCAAGTTCTATTTGTGTCAATTTTAATTTTTTTCTGTTTAACTTAATATACTCGGATAAAATGTTTTTTGAATTCATATACTTAAATTATTTGTTTTTGCAAATTTATATCATATAGGGTATAAATTTTATATAAGTACCAATATTATGCTAGTTCAGGTATAATATTGATGATCGAAGCGATAAATGTTATGCAATTGAAAAAATCATAAACGAAAAAAAAATAAACCAGTAATGTTATTATAACATCTATTCAAGGTTGCAGGCTAACCTGCAAACCCTGAATAAATGATTTTTATGCGGGGGGAATATTATCTGTACTTTTTACATTATTAAATAGCTTAATGCAATATATATATAAATTAATTTATGTCAATACCAGACCAATTGGTATTGTGATCTGAGATACATATTTAATGTGATTTTTGACACAATGGTTTTAGGATAAAATAATAATATTCAAATTGACAAGGTTATATAAAATGTAATTGTTTTATAAGTATTTTTGTTCAAATATCAATTTGGTTAAAATTAATAGTCTAATGGATTGTAAAGTTGATTAAGGTCTAAAGAAAAACATTTATTCAGGGCTGCAAGTAAACCTGCAAACCCCGAATAAATGATAATGATACGGGGGGGAATAATGCTTTTTCTAACACACAATTAAATAGCTGATTACAATATAAATATAATTTTTTATTTGTCAATGGCGTGGTGAATGATATTGTGATCTAGGATACATTTGAAGTGTGATTTATGACACAACAGGCTGGGGATAAAATAGCAATAATATTTATTTATTGGGGTAATAAAAGATGCAATTTTTTAAAAACAATACAAGTGTTAAAGAAAAACGGAAATCAATCCGTATGGCTTAAATCTTTATTAATCCCGAATTTTGCATTAGAAAGTAATAGCATTGAAATTTTTAATCACGTAAGCCAATAAGTAAGGAAAGAACTCAGGGCTGAAGCCCGTTATATTTGTTTCGTTAGCCCCCAGCATGAATGCTTGGGTTATTTAAATGGGGATAGATAATAATATAATTAGTATATTTATAATGTGTTATAAGGATTTTAAATAACTACGTGCTTTAAGACACGGGGAATAATAACCACACTCTATGGCCTCCAGGCCTAAGTTGATGAATATTATTGTTAAATTATTTTTCCCAAAGTCATTTTATTTACATGTATATAATAAATGCAATTAAAATTTCCATAACCTTATATTAATAAATAGATTACAGAATAAAATAATTTCTCATGCAAATTTTGGTTAATTATATTATAATTGAACAAGATAGAAACAATTAATTTATCTTGTTTTTGATCAAACATTGGTTGTGTTTTGAAATTGATACGAAAATATTTTGTTGTTCTGTTCAAAATCAAAAGAAAAACATTTATTCAGGGCTGTAAGTAAACTTGCAAACCCCGAATAAATGATAATGATACGGGGGGGGGAATAATACTTTGTCTAACACACACAATTAAATAGCTGATACTAATATAATATAAATATTTTTATGTCAATAGCATGGTGATTAATATTGTGATTTGGGATACATAAACCATGTGATTTACAACACAAAAATATGAGTAATAAAAAATTTAATAAAAAATTTAAAAAGATAATGTGTTTAATAAAAAAGCCCCGTTAAAACAGGGCATTTTTACTTTATAAACCAAGTCTTTCCATATCATCAACTAATTCTTTTACAGCCTTGACCGAATTATTTAAAGCATTCTGCTCTTCTTGGTTTAATGTAATTTCAATTATTTGTTCAACACCGTTTTGACCAAGTACTGCAGGTACTCCAACATAAAATCCGGTAACGCCAAATTGGCCATTTAAATAAGCGCATGTAGGAATTATGCGTCTTTCATCTTTTAATATTGCTTCGGCCATTTGAATAGCTGCGGAAGCGGGTGAATAAAATGCAGAACCGGTCTTTAATAATTTAACTACTTCACCACCGGCCATTTTAGTTCTTTGAACCATGGCGTTCATTATTTCTTGAGCTTTCTCTTTGCTATTATATTTTCGTTCAAGTAATTCCATTACAGGTAAACCATTTACGTTTGCATATCTGGTTAACGGCACCATTGTATCGCCGTGACCGCCTAAAACCAAAGCATTTACATCTTTAACGGATACATTAAGTTCCCATGCAATAAATGTCGAAAATCTGGATGAATCTAATACACCGGCTTGTCCAAAAACCTTATTAAAAGGGAAACCGGAAATTTTTTGAAATAATGTAACCATTGCATCCAAAGGATTGCTAATAATAAGTACAATTGCATCAGGTGCAAATTCTTTTACATTTTCTGCAACCGAACGCATTATTTTTGCATTTGAGACTAACAAATCATCTCTGCTCATCCCGGGTTTACGAGGCAAACCGGCAGTAATAATAATTAAATCCGAACCGGCTAAATCTTTATAATCATTAGTTCCCTGCATATTTATATCAAATAAGTCAATTCGCGAAGCTTCTGCAATATCCAAAACTTTGCCGTGTGGTAGATCAGATACTACATCAAACAAAACTACATCTGCAAGTTCTTTTTGCGCAATAAGTTGTGTTAATACACCACCAATTTGTCCGCCGCCAATAAGAGATATTTTTTTTCTTCCCATTTTAATGCTCCTGTTTTAACAATTTTTAATTTAAACACTAATTAAATAAAGATTGTTCAAATTAATCTAACTATTTATATTTCAGCACAAGAATTGCTTCAGTTCCGGTTGGTGTAAAGTTATATTGTAAATCAGTTAAAAAAGTTTTCATAATATGTATTCCACGGCCATTATCCTTTAAAATATTTTCAGGTGTTGTAGGATTGGGAACATTTTCCAACATAAAACCTTTTCCTTCATCTTTTAAACAAATAGTAATTGAATTTTCATCAATACTTATTTTAATAAAAATATTTTTTGAAGGGTTTAACTTATTTCCATGTACAATACAGTTGGATGTTGCTTCTGCAACTGAAAGAGTAAGGTAATTTAATTGTTCATCTGAAAGGTGTACATCTGCTACTACGCCCAGTAAAAATTCTTCAACTTCGGGCATTAAATTAGGATCACTAATAATTGATTTTTGATATATTTTTATGCTCAAATTTTACTCCAAAAATTAAACGGTTATTTTATATCTTATAACTACAAAATAAAATTCCTACTTATACAAAGCAAGGCAATTTTTTATAAAGCATAGAAATCATTAAAATTTCCATTGTAAATCAATATTCATGTATGTTTGGGTTCGCATATTGTTTTTTTCGTTTCTAATATACTCGTACCAACAATTTACTTTAATATTTAATTTAGGTACAATAATGTATGTTATTTCGCTTAAAGGTGCAATACTTCTATATTTTGTCTCAAGTTTTTTATTTGTTGCACTTGTATAAGTGTAAGTAGAAAGTTCAAAATATCTTAATCCAATACCAAATTTGGCATTTTTAATTTTATAAAAAATTTTTGGTTCTGTAAAAATTTCTTTTAAAAAACGCTGTGGTTTACCCGAAAAATCCGCCCAATTAAAATCACCTTGTTCGCTTAATTTTATATAACCATTTACTACGCAGGAAATATTTTTATCGAGATTTATACCAGTTGAATCTCTGTATTGAAACTGCCTAAAAGCATAACTTTGGTAAGTAGGATTTAAATCTTCAAAATCGTACACAACATAATTTGCAGATACTTCTACGCTGTTTGACGATGCAAAATATTTTCCCGAATAATAACCTCCTGACGCTAATTTTATTACACGCTTAACATTATTATTTGAACTCCTTTCGGCAAATAAATAGACTATTTTATTAAAATTACCTTCTAAATTAACAAAAAAATCAAAAAACGGACTTATACTTCTCAAATAATAAACTCGTAACATTGTTAAAAGTTCATCCCTATCGTCAAAGTTTTTTTCACTTGGTGTATCGTACACTAATTTTCTATGAAATAAACTTATAGATAACTCGTCTTTTTCTGATATTGAAAAATTATTAGTAATAGTTATTGTACTTTGTTTAGCTTTATTATTTAATTGTTTTTCAAGGTCATTTCTTTCATCGTAAAAGATATTACTTACGCCATTAATCCTTTTAGCAATATGTTTTTCTTCTTGTTCGGAATAAACCAACCTAATGTTTGATGACATAAAATCGTTACGATATTCCAAAGAAGCATTAAAATCGAGCCTAAATTCATTTATTTTAGAGTCGAATGTACTTGGCGCAGCGTTATTAACGTAAATATATCGGGTCGATTTATCAATATCACGCCACGATACTTTACCGCTTATATCAAATCCTATATTTGATTGTGGGGCATAATAAAAAATTCGTTCTTGTAAATAATAATTTGATTCGGTTCTTGTTTGAATATTATTATTGATCTTAAAAAAAGCAGCAGTAACCGTATCGGGTTCAAAATAAAAATCACGCCGTAAGGAAGTATAATAAACCGAAATATTGTTTTTCAGTCCTTCATCAAATTCATTTTCGAGATTAAAATTGATAAAACGCAGCTGATTTTTGCGTGGACTGATATCCTCATTTTCAAATTTTGCATTAGAAAACAAATTAATATCACTTATCTTTAATCTATTTACATTTCCTTCAATACCATAAATAAGGCCTTGGTTATTTTCGGAAACTTGCTGATTATCGGAATAACCAAAATAGGGGGTTATTTGTATTTTATTTATTGGGTAAATTTTGGTATAAAGTATTGCATTAAGGTTTGATGCCTGATTAATATCAATTTTTCTGTCGTCCGAATAAATTGAGTGTTTAATTAGAATGCCTGGTTGTAATAATTGCGATATTCTGTAATCTGTAATAAAAGAAAAATATTGTTCATCTTTTACGTTGTTAAAAGATGTTATGTTAATTGTTGATGAATAATTTTCTTTTATACCCCAAAAGAGATTATTGCTGCGTGATGAAAATATTAAATCGGTATTTAATATATAAGTATTTAATTGTTTATTAAATAAATTATTTAAACTGTTTTGCTGATAAACTGACTGGCTAAAATTTGAGCTATCACGAGGAATTATCTGCCCAACAAAGGATTGGGCAGATAATAAAAAATAAATTAAAAAAATATAGATTCGGTGGTTTTTCATTAATCTATTTAAGTATAAAAACTAAAATTAACCATATTAATGTTATAAAATTTAGTTATAAAGTAAAAACATCTCCACGTGCAGGTATTGTAACCTTCTTAAAACCAATGTCGTTTAAGCGAGTTTTGTATTTATCTTGCTGATCACGATCCCCGTGAACTAAAAATATATTTTGCAATCTGCTTTTATCAAATTGATTTACGTATTCAATTAGTTCGTTACTATCTGCATGAGCAGAAAAAGAGTTCATCACAATAATTTCGGCGTTAACTTGTCGTTCGTCACCAAATATTTTAACTAATTTAGATCCTTCAATAAGTCTTCTTCCTAAAGTTTCGGCTGCGGCATATCCAACCATTAATATAATATTGTTAGGATTTTCGATATTATTACTCAAATGATGTAAAATTCTACCCGCTTCGCACATACCGGAACTACTTATAATAATACAAGGCTGCCTGCTTTCATTTAGTCTTTTGGAATCGGATACGTCCGAAATGTAATGAAGTTCGTTAAATCCAAAAGGATCTTCGCTTTTTAACATAAATTGCGAAATTTCTGTATCAAAACATTCTTGATGTTTACGAAAGATATTAGTTGCATTTACAGAAAGGGGACTATCTACATAAACAGGCAGTTTTGCCGCTTTTTTCGATTCAAAAATTTTATTAATTGAAAAAACCAATTCTTGAGTTCTGCCGACACTAAAAGCAGGAATAATAATTTTACCGTTTCTTGCATGAGCTTTATTAATTATTTCGGCTAATCTATTTTCGCTATTATGCGGAGTATCGTGAAATCTGCCTCCATAAGTCGATTCGCATATAAAATATTCAATATCGGGTATTTTTTCAGGATCTTTAAGAATAGGCATGTTTTTCCGGCCTAAATCGCCCGAAAATCCAAAATTTATTAATCTGCCATTTTCATTTATAGATAAAAACACCAAAGAAGAACCAAGTATATGACCGGCGTCAAAAAAAGTTACCTTAATGCCTTCATTTATTACAAATTCGCGATGATAATTAACACCAACAAATTGGCGCATGGTTTGGTGAACATCTTCTTCAACATATAACGGTTCAAAAAGATTTTGACCATGTTTTTTTCTTTTTTTATTTACAAACTCGGTATCTTTTACTTGAATATGAGCACTATCCAACAACATTACGGAACATAAATCGAGTGTAGCAAATGTTGCGTAAATATTCCCTTTAAAACCACGTTTAACTAAAGAAGGTAAATTCCCGGCATGGTCAATATGAGCATGTGACAGAATAATAAAATCAATTTCTTCGGGGTCAAACAAATCAAATGTACGGTTTAATTCAAACGCTTCTTTTCGTTTACCTTGATATAAACCGCTGTCTAATAAAAAAGTGTATCCGTTTGTCCTAACTAAATGCATTGAACCGGTAACGGTTTGTGCAGCACCAATAAATTCAATTTCCATACATTTATCCTTCTCAAATTAATAATATAATTGTATAATATAACCAATTATATGAACAATAAAAATAGATTAAATTAGATATTTAATTACAACAAAACCACCAATTAATAAAACCGTAAAGCCAATTGCCAAAAGATTAAAATATTTTTCAATAAACTTTTCTATTTGCGGCCCAAATTTCCAAATTAAAAACGCTACTAAAAAGAAGCGTGCTGCTCTGCTTATAACTGAAGCTAACAGAAATAAAAATAAATTAATTTGAAAAGCTCCACCGGTTATTGTGAATACTTTATAAGGAATAGGAGTAAAACCCGCAGTAAATATAATCCAAAAATTCCATTGATCGTACATACTTTTTACACTATAAAAAAGTTTTGTGCTAAAACCGGGAATATTATTAAAAAAGAACATTGCCACGTCTGAAAACTGATTAACACCACTCCACCAAATAAAATAACCAATGGAATACCCTAAAAGAGCACCTAAAACCGATGCAGCCGTACAGTAGGCTGCAAACTTAAAAGCCTTTTTACGTGCACCTAAAACCAATGCAATTAATAGGGCATCGGGTGGTATTGGAAAAAAAGATGATTCTGCAAAAGCCAAAATAAAAAGTGCTATTGGGCCATATGGAGTTTCTGCCCAGTGGAGTACCCAATCATATAAACGTTTTAATGCTTTCATTCTTCCTCATTATAATCAAAACTGTAAAAATACAAAAAATTGTTTTAATAAATAGGTCAAAAGTCTGTTAATTTTAATAAATTCTTTATTATTAAAT
>JAZDHY010000117.1:0-28660 GCA_043805435.1 bacterium | reverse complement strand
CAGGTGTTTTTTTGCTTTTTTGATCAAAAATAGATATTTTTTGAAAAAGTTATAAAAAATAAATTTTTATATGTATTTATTCCCCCTTTGGGGTAATTTTGCAGAAAAAGCGAAAACTTAATTTTAACACAGTCTGTAAAGGACGTGGTTATTTAAACTCCTTATAACTCATTATAAATATAATGTTTATGTTATTATTTATCCCCGTTTAAATAACCCCAGCATTCATGCTGGGGGCTAACAAAACAAATAAAACGGGTTTCAGCCCTGAGTTTTTTCCTCACTTATTGGCTTGGATGATTAAAAATTTCAACTCTATTGCTTTCTATTGCAAAATCTGGGTTTAAGGCAAAATTGACAACTTGATAAGAATTCATGTTGGAAAGTGGAGATAAATATCAAATAATGGCTAACGTGATATTACAGACCATGTAACTCCGTTTGATTTTACGATTGTTTTTTATTTTTGCTATTATCACATCATCCCCACTAGATTATTTGTTACCAGGTAACATATTATAATACAATGCTATAACATTTATTTATTCGACAGAAGCACGGCAGAGCCGTGCCATGTTTGTAACCACACGCACAACCACAAAGCCCCATAACTCCAGCGGTGGGTGTCGCATAAGTACAAAAAAGGAACTCACCCGTCTAAAATTCAGCCGGGCACCGCCCCTTAATCCCCTCTCTTAAAAAGAGAGGGGAATGTCTTTTATATAAAATATCAGTATATCATAGTTTACAGTTGACTATGTGTTTAGCGAGTGAGGATTATTGTAGCAGAGAATTTCAAAAATCAGACTTATGTGACATCCACCAGCGGAGGTCCATATTAGTATTATCAAAATGATATTTTTTTATTTCTAAAATAATTAAAACTACAACGTTTTTTTTGTGGTTTTAATCAATAATTTAACATTAAAAATTCAAAATTTAACATTATCTGTTGGTTTTTGTTTATTACTTAAACTTCACAATAAATTCGCAAAAATCCTGCAGCCCGTTTTTTAGTTTTGCTTTTTTAATGTTGTTAACATAAAAATTATAATATTCTTCTTTATTAATTAAATCGGCAATAATGGAAGGCAAATTATTAATGTTTTTTTCAAATATACCCATATTGTTTTCAACAAGATAATCAACATTACCTTTTTCCTGCTCCCAGATATAATCATTTATAATAGGAATTTTCCCGGTCAGCAAAATTTCCATAAAAGTTGAGGCACCGCATTTGGTAATTACAATATCGGAAATATTTAATAAATCATAAATATAATCAACATAACCGTAAACATGTAAATTAGAATAATTATTTTTTTTCTTTAATTTTGCTGCGTAGGTAAACAATCGTTTATTTTTTCCACACACTAAAGCAACTTCGGCATAATCAATATTTTTAATAAGCTCTTTTACAATTTTTTCCCCTCTTGGAATTCCATCTCCCCCGCCGACAATTAAAACCATTTTTTTAGTAATATCATAACCATATTTTTCTTTTAATACCGGAACAAGTTTATTATCCATTGGGGCGGAATACTTTTCGTCTAAAATAAAATCAAACACATGTAAGTTTTTACCCGAAATTTTTTTCTTTTGTGCATATTTTTTTACTTTATTACTGAATACAACAATATTTTGTTCTTTAGTTAAAAACCAAACCGGATGGGCTGAATAAGGGTCCGTAACTACTGTTATAACGGGAATATTTAGATTATATTCTTTTAATATTTTATAAACCGGTTTTATTAAAAAGAAATGGAATATTACAATTTTATCCGGTTTTTCCGTTAATATCTGATTTTTAATGTACGGCAATACTCTGCCCGATACTAACATACTGTTTATTTTTGCAAATCCGGGTATTTTATTAATTCCGTATAAAAACTCAAAATACCATTTTGCTTTATTTTGCAAAATTCTGTAACCGTCTTCAACAATAAATCGGGCATAAAACGGAGCTTCTTTAAGGCCGTCCACAAGTACGGTTTTAATTTTATTTGGGTACGTTTTTTCAATATAATTTGCGGCCGACTTAGCAGGGGCTAAATGTCCGCCGCCTGTACGCAGATAAAAAAACATATATTTTTCTATTTTATCGTTTTCTTCCATATCATCTTTTCCGAAATAATATTAGTTTTTTATCTAAACACATACGATTCATCGGCACTCATTTTTCCAGTTTCAATAATTTCTTCAATTTTATAAGTACCAAGTTTTCTTGATTTCAAAAACCCCGACCAAGCAGCTTCGGCAAGTCTTCCGCTGTTTAACATATCAAACAACCAGTCTTTTGTATAATCGGGATTTTCCTGCTTAATGCCCACGTTTAATTCTTTAAGCCATTTACTGTTAAATATTTCCTGCGAACCAATTGCGGATGTTATAATTATAGGTAATCCCAATCCGCAATAAAATGAAAGCTCGCTTGGTTTTGTCCACAAAACATCGGTTGTACGTATAACATTGTTAAATTTTTCAAAATAACCGTTAAGTGTATTATCAAAAATTATTTCAATACTGTTATCTGAAATACCAATTGTTTTTTTAATGTTTTCAAAATATTCATTAACTTCTTTACGAATTCCGGCAACTAAATTTAATTTAATTTGGCCATTTAATATTTTATCTTTTAGGCTAAATGCAATTTTACCGCCAATTTCTTTAAGTGCGCCGGCACCGCCTACCGCATAAGTAATAGTTAATTTTCTGTCATTTTTAAATATTAAATTTTCTTTGCCTAAAAAATGTTCAACATTTCTTTCGTGCAAATGGAAAAATCTGCGTTTTGGGTCTAAATAAAATAATCGTTGACCGAGATCCGCTTTTAATAACGATAAATTTTTATCGCCAAGCAAAGTTTTAGAAAGGGGAAAACCTGTTAAAAATATTTTATCGTCCGAAACGCCATAAGCGCGTAACCGTTGTGCAGCTTTGCCGCAAGGTGCAAAATAAAATATTCGGCTGTCGTAAGGATTTTTTGCCACCCAAACTCTATTTAAATCGGCATCGCAAATTATACAATAAATTTTATCGTAACCTTTTAAATCGGCCGCAATTGCAGGGGCATAAAAGGAAGTTACAAGAGGTAAATGTTTTTTGCTAATCCTTTCCATCATTCCCGAACACAACCCTTTTGTTATAAAAGAAAGCAAAGTTGTTACCTGAAAAGTAGAAACGGATAAATCGCGCATAGGATAAAAAGAAGGAATATGCAATAATTTATCCAAAATACTAAAAATGGGTCTGCCAATTATAGGAATGCTGCGCGCCCGCGAAAACAATTCGTAACCGTTAAGTAATTTTTTCCACAATTTTCGTTCAGCGGGCAAACTATCATCAGTAGAACCAACGGTTATTATCCCACCTTCGGCAATATCGGCAAGCGGATATACCGCCCTTTGATGACCATAACCCATATCCGCAGCAACTACCCAAGCTTTATTATTTTGTTCCGGCATATCTTTTTAATATAAAATTATTATTAGCATAAAAAGAAATTTACAAATAAAATTATAAATAAAGATAAATTTTTATTAAAAAGATATTATTTGTTTGTTAAGAATATTTTTACGCCGAATGTATTAATTATTTGGAGAATGAATTGAATTATTGCGAATCCCAAAGTGCAGGTAATACCAATATTTTTGAACACACACAATCTAATATTGGGTAATCAACCATAATACCCTTTTAATTTAGCTTATCAGACACATTTTAATCACTTATTGGGGTTAATCTAGTTTCCCATCTATTAAAGCTTATACACTTAATACCGGACAAACTTATTAGATAAGACATTCCATTATTTCAAAGGTTAATTATAAAACACATTTAATCCCCAATTAGTATTATTTTTTAAATAATTGCTAAAGCTTAATTATAACAAACACACTTGCTTACAGAAAATATAATTTTTTTTATTAATATTGAGAATTATGAGCTACCTGTAATAATCAATTGATTGAGTTATTTAAAATTTTATTTAAATGGCAATATTTTACTTGTTTTAGATTCATATGTTGAAAAAATTACTGCATAGTAAAATAATATTTTTTTGGGTAATACTATATATCTATTCCCACATTGACATTAAAATTTTTGAGTCTTCATTTTTTATAAAATCTTCGAAAATTTCTTCTTTTACAAAATATTTATCGGTTATTTTTTTAATTTGTCGAAGATTGTCTGTTGGTCTAACCACATCAAAAACTATGGACGAAAAAAATCTACTTAGCTCTTCAGCTTGAGCTATTCGCTTTTTTCTGTTTTGGGGGTTATTATATATAGAATATGATGCAACAAGGAAATCTAATGCGACATTTCTATAACCCCGAAAAGCTAATGGTTTTTTCTTTCCAAAATCATCTTTTTTATCAATATTAGGAAAAATGAATCTTCCTCTATCAATCAAGGCCGATAATTTAGCGAGAGGTTCAATATACAAATTATCTTGTGTACCATCTTTTTCAGTTAGCAATTTTAACAGCTTTAACACATAAACAGTTTCTGCATACCAATCCATAATTTGTTTTGAATAATCGATATTAAGCCTAAACATAACGTGTTTACTGTTACGATAATGGATAAACACTAGTGTCGTAGAAATCAACAACGACAATATAGAAATAATATTATCCGATATATATTGCATAGTCACCAAATATTTAATTGCAAAAATATTATATTAGTTTGCTTTTAATTACCAAAGCTATATTTAGATTCAAATAAATCATTTTTGTAATTTTAAATAATCAATGAAAAAATTAAACTATGCAATACTTTTGTTAAAAATATCTTACTCTATAACCATAGTTGTTAAAATTTCCCCAATTAATTGTGCAATAATAATTACAAATAGTTCTTAAAATATACTTATTCGTTGCCGTTAATCAGTTTTTTCCATTACTTTATTTCGGTATATCTTTTTAATATAAATTAGAAATAAAGTTATATTTTTATTAAAAAGATATTATTTGTTTGTTAAGAATTTAAAAACGAGAACAAACAAAGGACATATCATTAATCAGAATAATCTGAACACATAATACTATTATTTACTATGCTTATATTTACAAATTAACTTTCCAAAAATCTTTCAGCAACTTCATCATCAGGGTGTATAAAAACCAGATTACCTCCTTCTTTAATTTTTCTTATTAAATCCAACTGTTCGGCATTGTCATCTACATTAGTTGACTGTATCTCGATCTTAAATGATACAATATTTTGGTCTTCAGTAAATATAGTATTTTCATCAACCGGTTTACCACTTAGCTGAAAATTACTGATTTTATTTGTTGCGTAGTAATAAGTTAAATTTTTATCAACAATAGCAATAGTAAAATTTGATGGAATCTTACCATCTTTTTTCACTTTTATGACAACGATGCAGGAGCCAGGATCATGTCGTGGAATAAAAGTATATCCAAGAAAAAGCTTTTCGTTTTGTTGACGGAGAACTGTACTAATAAACAGAATTATTTCATCTTGATTAAGATCTCTATCTTTGTTTAATAATTTTTGTTTGAACTTAGACTCAAATGGAATAGGACAATTAATACCATGTTTCACTAATGCATCATGGAGTAATGTTTTTCTGCTTTGTATAATATACTCCAATGTCTCATCATTTGTAAAGAATATTATATCTTTTTCGAATGAGTCACTTTCCGGTAACATTGCCGAAGTTAAAATCAGGCTGTCTTGATTATCAATACAAACATTGCACACTAAATCCATTATTGGAATTAATTGCCCCCTATGAAAACCACTATAGCGAAAATTAATTTCAAATTCTTCACTGATTCTATTGATATCGTTATTCACACACTCAAGAATTTGATTAGCATATTTTTCATACTCCGAATAAACAATTTTATTTCTATATTGCTTAAACAAATCGCTTATATTCGTATTACTTAAACCTTCACTACTTATTTTTTGCCTAAAATAATGTTCACGTTGCCTTGTGCCGATTAATTCAAAAATTGCATATTCACTGCTAACCAACCTGATAAAACTATTATTACGAATAAAATCAATAAAAGCATTAAGATTTTTATAGCGATTATCAAGTAAATGCATTAATACATTGGTATCTAAAAAAATTTTAATAACAAATTTTGAATCAACATTAATATTTAATGGTTCCATTTCACCCCTCAATTTTCTCTTGATATATATTCAACAAAATGGTCATCAATACTTTGTCCAGTTCTAGAAGCCTCTTCTATCAATCTGTAACAATTCTTCAAGAATAGTCGATTAATCCCATTAGATATATTCAAAATTTTTTTTATTCCACCAACCTCAAATGGGGAAAAATTTTCGACATCTTTTATTCTGGCTAGTTCAAGATATTTTTTTATTATTTCACAAGCTCTTTTTTCATCTAAGGCTTCAAGATTGATCTTAATTGTTGTTATTCTATTAGCTAACGGGGGAGAAATAATTTCAAGCCTTCGTAATGCTTCGCCTGTCATTGCAAAAAGCAAGCACCATTCTCTATGTTTATCTAACAAAGTGCGTAGATTTGATAAATAATTATCGATTTTATCTTTTGTTAATCTACCTTTTGTAATATCTTCAAATTCATCAACCAAAATAAAAAAATCCGTATAACCTTGCTCTTTTAATATATCAATTATATAACGTATAATAAAGACTTCTTTTCCATTAAATTGTTTTACAGTTCCACTCCTTAATGCATCCCACGTTTTATTTACACCGTAATCCGTTGATAAAAATTCATAGAAAAATTGAGCTAGAACTTCATCATCGCTATGCAATTTTAGTATTGGTAATAAAATAGATTTCATCGTGATGAAAAAGTTATTTTTTTCTCTTGGGTTAGTAATTTTTGACGAAAACGCATCAATAAATTGTTTATAAGATACTGTATTCTTATTATCAAAAGGGTCCACTCCATTAAAATTTATTTCAGTTAAAAAAGGCGTTAAACTTTGTTTAAATAAATCATCGCCATCAATTTTTTTAATAATCTTTGCCCAAATGAATTTTTTAAGGTCCTCCTCCCCAATTTTTAATATTATGGAGCTGATTAATTCCATTATTGTTGTCCCAGGATTATCAATATAAATAACATACGGTTTTTTCCCCACAAGTATATTATTCGAGGCAATAGTTTTAAGTAGGGCTTTAACAAATAATAAGAGTTGCGTTTTACCAGATCCATAATCACCTATAATTGTGGATGCTAAGAATTTGTCACTTCCATTTTTTTCGTTTGTATTCATAGCATCATTTATATATTGGCCTATTTTATTTAATACTTCCGATGGTGGATCTAATTCAAGAATCAGATCATCCGAGTCATTAATATTTGCAGTACCAGACTTGGGAAATGGATTAAATTTCAAATTTAATTTTTCATAATTTGTTTTTTTTTCGGATGTTTGAAGAACAAAACCCAAAAAGTCCCGAAAGCCATCATGTTTTTTCATTTTCTCACCTTAATATGTGATATATAAGAATTTATATATATGGGATATAGTATTTTTTCATTCTCTTTTATTTCACTTTTTTTAATAAATATTTCCGAAGTTCTATCCAGTGTAAATTTCTCTTTATTTGCAATATAACTATTTATAATAAATTCGTGAATACTTTTAAGTTTAATTCGATATTCACATATCAAACGTAGAACTAAATCGGGAATATGTATATAACTTTCTCTATAATTAGTTATTAAATATTCATATAAATCTAATTTAATTGTATTGTTAGTCAGTATTGACACACAAGAAATATTTTTAGTGGTTGATGTTTTTATGTCTATTTGAGCCAAACTATATTTCTCAATCAATTCTAACTCCGTACCCCATTTTATAAACACATCCCAAAATCTTGCAACATCAAGTTGATCTTTATTTAAAGAATAAATAGGTGTATCATTTTTTAATTCCGTTATAAATGAATCTGTAAACCGACTAATATTTGAGAATGTAAATAACACATTCGAATTATTAATTATTTCATCTTCTTTTAGATTATCCACAAAATCCTTCTTGTTAACAATAGAAGGATCAATAAACCACGAGAAAATTTCCTTAAATCTAAAATACGAAAAATAAATTTCCTTAAAAACCGCATAATCTTTGGAGCTGATATTTTTGTCACCAATATTAACATCTTGGAAGACATTTTTTTTTATACTGTTGTCAATATTATTTATCAAGCCAAAATTTTTTAATGCGTTTAACACCTCTAGTACTTTTCTATCACTCCATTTTTTTTTCACATAAGGTAGCTCTTTTTTTCGACAGTACTCAGCAAAAGCACCTAAAAAACTCTTAGATTTTCCAAAATCATTTTCTATCTCTAAAAAATTTTTCAACATCAAATATATATCACGTATTTCAGTAAAATAATACACAAAGGAGAAACTCCATTTTTTATTATTTTCCCTATCTTCCTCTTTTTCTGTAACTAATTTAATAGGTATAGATATAGATTTATCAATATTAATTATATTCTTCATTTTAATATTAAGACACTTTCCGATAATTCTAAAGAATGACGATATTTAAGCGATTTCCACTTTCCTCCCCGACTTCTAAGCTTAAAAATCTCAAAACTAGTGAATCCACAATTTATTGCTATTTCACCTATTATTTCTGTAGTTGGTATGTAAATACCATATGGAGCGGAATCACCTAAAATTAAATAAGCCTTTCCAATTGGTTTTAAGATACGTCTTAATTCAATCAAAACATTATACATGTCCATAAAATATAATAACATCAAAATTTCAAAACTTTTTTTCCCTAAACGTGTAGCAGAAATTTCTTTAATATTTTGATAATTATGAATGAGTTTGTCAATAATATTTTTGTTATTAATTGCAAAGTCGGTCTGTAAAAACCAATCAAGACTGAACTCGTTATCTTTATAATGAGTTGTAGAACCTGTTACAAGTTTTTTCCTCACATTTATTGTTATGTCATTCCAGCTATTTGTTATTCCAAAAAAATGCGTATGAACTTTTGATACTTCTCCATAATCTAAATTATTTAGATATGGTGGTGAAGTAATACATACTTTGCAGGAATTAGTTTTAATATTCTTATTAAGGTCACGCGAATCGTGCAGGTAAATTTTTGAAGATTGTTTTTTGTTCTTAAGTTTTTGAGTATCAAAAAACATTTTAGCACAGATTTCTTGAAAAACTTCCCAAACGTCTCTTCTGTTTAGCAACTCTTTATTTCGCGAAATATAAGGAGCTGCAATTGGATAGATAGAAACTTTATGTAATGTTTGACTTAATGCAAGTTTAAAAAATAACCTATAGTCTTCTTCTACTATTTTAAGCACATAATCTTTTATTAAATATAATAATCTTAAGGCTTCAGTTGAATATAATGTAAATAATAAAGGATGAACATTTTCTTTCAAAACATATTCACCAAAACTAAAGATATAATCTTGAATTTCAAATAAATACTTTTGGTATGTTAATTCTTCAATAGACCAATTTAATTTAGCTTTTATAATATCATACATAAATTCTTGCCCTTCGTTACCAACAGCAGAAATCCCCTCTTTTTGGCAAGAAACTAATGTTGTACCACACCCCGCAAAGGGATCATATATAACCGAGTTACGTTTTTGTCTTAGGTTTTCGTGATTTATTATCTCTTCAACGAATTTGAATGAAAATCCCGCAGTAAACTTATACCAATCATGAACTGGACTTTTTAGATTATCCCTTGCTGACCCAATATTTTCTTGTAAAAAATTCATTTTTCCATAATATATTTACTTAGTATAAATAATACTTTTTTCCAAATAAATATACTATTTTTTTATCAAATGTATATATTTAATTTTTAATAAATATTTGATTATTTTAACAAAAATATTATTGTACTTTATTATTATTGAACTTTATTATTATTTTTGCTATTAACAGACCTATTAACAGATCTCCTCTACGAGGAGGGTTTGATACGATAAACTTTGTGGATAATATTGTTTTTGGTAAGGATGAAATTATCCGAAATGTATTCAAAAAAAATCATAAATATCATGGTAATCCTTCAATCCTATAAATCATGGTTCAGACAATGGTTTAATCTGTATTCTTTTTCCCATTATCACACCTGTTTTTCAGCTCGCAATCCGAACATCCTGAACAACCGCTATTTATTTTTTTATTTGCGGCCGATTTTTTCATTTTATACACTACAACTACAACCGCAGCAGCCAATATAATAAATACCAATATATCTTGTAACATCCTAAAAAATCCTTTTACCTAATTAAAAAAACATACCAATTTGATATGTTAAAAACGATACCACCCACGCAATAGCAGTTGTATAAACCATTGTAAATAAAGCCCATTTTAACCCGGCTTCTTTTTTAATTGCGGCAACAACGGCAACACAAGGGAAATAAATTAAAACGAATAACATAAATACATAAGCAACCAGCGGCGTGAACACTTTTTCTCCTTTTAGTTCCCCATGGTTATGCACCTGCTCTTTTAATTTGTTTTGCAGACTGCCCGATTCTTCATCGGCATCAAAATCCGCTTGATATAAAACTCCCATTGTTCCAACAACAATTTCTTTTGCTGCCAATCCGGTTAAAATACTAACCCCAATTTTCCAATCAAAACCCAAAGGAGTTAAAACAGGCTGAATAAAATGTCCCATTCTGCCTATATACGAATTTTCTTGTCTTTCCGATTCTTTTTGAAGTTTTAACTCGGAAATATGTATTTCTTTTTCTTTTTCACTTAAATAATTATTACTATTTGTGTTCTCAATCTGTTTGATATAATCTTTTGAATAATTAACATCGCGGGGGAAATAACCAAGTCCCCAAATAAGAATGGAAGCAAGCAAAATAACCGTTCCCATTTTATGAAGATATTGCGCACCTTTATGCCACATGTGGGCTGCCGTATTCCGCACAGTTGGAATCCTATAAGGAGGTAGTTCCATCACAAAAGGAACATCTTCTTTGGCAAAAAATATTTTTTTCATAACCAAAGCAACCAATACCGCAATAATAACCCCAATTACATAGATTGAAATTAGAACCAATCCTTGATTTTTGGGAAAAAATGCCGAAATTAATAATACATAAACCGGTAAACGAGCACTGCAGGACATAAACGGAATTATTAACATTGTAAGTATTCTGTCTTTCCTGTTTTCCAGTGTTCTAGTAGCCATTATTGAAGGCACATTACAGCCAAATCCCATAACAATTGGAATAAAAGATTTGCCGTGCAACCCTATTTTATGCATAAGTTTATCCATAATAAACGATGCACGTGCCATATAACCGGAGTCTTCCATAAACGAAATAAAAAAGAACAAAATAAGGATATTTGGCAAAAATATAATCACACCGCCAACCCCTCCAATTACTCCGTCCACAATTAAACTGCGTAAGGCTCCGGCGGGCATTATATTTTGAATAAACGAAGAAAGAGCAGTTACTCCGGCATCAATCCAATCCATAGGATAACTACCAACAGAAAATGTTGCCTGAAACATTACCCACATAAAAAATATAAATATCGGGAAACCTAAAAATTTATTGGTTAAAAACAAATCTATTTGTGCAGTAGTTTTTCTGCTTTCTTCAATTCCGGGTATAAAAGTTTCTTGCAAAGCACCTGCAATAAATCCATATTTGGCATCCGTAATAATACTGCTCGATTTTTCGCTGTATTCTTTTTCCAGTTCCTTTATAGCCAAGTCAATTTCTTTTTTTATCTTTTTACTGTTGGAATATTTTTCGATATGTTTAAAAGTGGTTTTATCATTTTCCAATAATTTTATTGAAAGATAACGAGACGAAAATTTATCGGTTATTTCTCTGTTTTCGCGTATTAACGGTTGAATACTTTGGATAGCTTTTTCAATATTGGCACCGTAATTAATATGTATATGCCTTACAATCGGATCCCTGTCTTCATAAACATCAATTATTTTATCAAATAATTCTTTAATACCTTTACCCGAAGAAGCCACGGTTGGAATAATTGGAATACCAATCATCTGCCCTAAAGCATTATAATCAAACTTGGCTCCGGTTTTTTTTAGTTCATCGGACATATTTAAGGCAATAACCACCTTAATATTCATATCTATCAACTGTGTTGTTAAGTATAAATTTCTCTCAAGATTTGAAGCATCAACCACATTAACAACAACGTCGGGCATTTTATCTATTATATGCGAACGTACATATAACTCTTCAGGAGTATATTCGGTAATAGAATATGTTCCGGGCAGGTCAACAATTTTAAAGGTGTACTCCGCCTGCTTAAAGGTAGCCTCACGCGCATCTACGGTAACTCCGCCATAATTTCCTACACGTTCGTGCGAACCGGACGCATAGTTGTATAATGTTGTTTTTCCGCTATTAGGATTTCCAACCAAAGCCACATTAATAGTGTTTCCTTTTTCACCGGCAGTAATTTTTAAGCCTTCATCGTCTATCATGCCTTCAAATTTAACTTCTTCCAAAGTATAAGCCATATCCGGTGCAATAACTTCCACTAACTGGGCTTCACTACGGCGCAAAGATACTCTATAATCCATAATTTCGTATTCAATAGGATCCTGCAAAGGAGCATTTTTAATTACTTTAACTTTTTTCCCTTTAACAAATCCCATTTCGGTTATACGTTTTCTAAAGGCACCATGTCCTAAAACTTTTGTTATTATTCCGGTTTCGCCGGTTTTTAAATCCGAAAGTTTATATTCTTTAATAATTGTCGTTATCAAAATATTTTCCTTTTCATAAAATCTAAATTTTAGTCATACATTTCACTAAGTTTTTATTCAAAACTAAAAATACCTGCTATAATTAATTACTGCCTAAATTTCTCATGGAAATAATATAATATAGTACTAAACTAATTAATTAGTCATTTTAGTTCAATCACTTTAAATGATGAAAGTTATAAACAACCCTCCCTATTTGTTGTGATTAAAAACCCATCACTCAAAACTTTCTAAAGTAATTAAGTTATTAACAACAGCATAAATAGTTAACCCCGATACCGATTTAATTCCTGTTTTTTGCGATATGTTTTTTCGATGACTAATTACCGTGTGAGTGCTTAAAAATAATTTATCGGCAATCTCTTTTATTGCATTTCCCGCAACAAGAAGTTTTAATACTTCAATTTCCCTTGCCGAAAGTGTTTCTTGCTGATTTTGTTCACTATGCACTGACGAGTTTAATAATTTTTGGATTGAGTTGGCAATCTTATCCGGAGTGTCATCTAAATAAATTAACGAATCAAATAAGTTTAATAGTTTTTGATCGTATAAAATATAAACAATTCCGACCCATTTTACCGTACTAAAATCTTTTTTTATATTTTGCAGCAGTTTAACTTGGTTTTGGATTAAACCCGGATTGATAAATACAATATCAATATTTTTTACTAAGTTATTTTGATGTATATCGTTAAGATTATTTGCTTTTGTAAAATGAAGACACTTAAGACTTTTGCTTAATATATTTACTAATCCTTCATAAACAATAAAGGATGGTTCAACAATCATTATATTCAGGTTATTGTTTATCATTTTAAGTGTTTAATATGTTGTTCCATTAGTTCAACAAGTGGAATAAGAATATTATCCTCAATTTGAGCATGAATATTCAAGTCATATTCAAGGCTAAATAACCCGAACAATAATTCTCGTCTAATTATTTGGTCATTTTTAACCGGCAGATATTTAATAAGCAAACTTTTGAGATCTTCAAGCTTTTCTTCTATATTATCGTGGTGTTCTTTATATTCAGCAACCGAATAACTTCCTTCAAGTAAATTTGGTTGTCCGTTATTAATAATTGAATGAAGCGAAATCACATATGGGAATACAACTTTATTCTCATAATTAAAGTGTTCTTTAACCTCATTGTAATATTCACAAAAAAACTTTTCGGCCATTAATACCTGCGGGTGGTCGTTAAGTTCAAGCATTTTTTTTAGGCAAAGTTCAATTTTAGGATATTTTTCTTCAAGATAATTTTGATGACTTTTCTTTAAAAATACTATAATCGTTTTTATTTCCTCAAACGAATAATTAGATTTATTATCTGTTGTATGCCCGTTAAAAAGATTTGCCAGTGTTAAAAATAAATCTAAATTAATATTTTTTTCTTTGCAAATTTGTTTTACACTTTTTTCTCGCATTTCAAAATTAATTTCAAAATGTTCCAGCAATATCATCAAATATGGATTATTTAATATAATATCTGCTGCTTTCATATCAGGTAAAACAAAGATTGTATTTTTTTTACACATCATTTTTTATTGTTTGTTTAATTATTTACAAAAAGTTATACAACAATATTTTGTTTTTGCTTATTAAATTTAGGAAATAAATAGACAAAAATAAATGGAATACTGCTATTTATCTCTTAATTTCTGATAAAAGACAGATATATACAAAAACAACTGCATTTCAACTTATAGCAGCTAAATATTGTTTTATTTATTATTTAATATACTTCATAATTCTTAATTAAAACTAAAATAAAAACCATTAAAATATTTCATTTTATCAAACCACACCGACGATATGTTTTGTTGCAGCCTAACAACACTTAAAAACATTACTTAAATAATAATTTATTTCTCTGCATCCATGGATGGTATATTTCCGTACGGATACTTTTTACCGAATCGGCATCTTTTGCATTCACCAATAAAGTTAAGTTTTCAATTACTTTAAGGGGGATTATACGACAAAATTGACTTGGTTTTCTACCGGCAATATTATTTAACTCTTCTGTTAAATTTTCTTCATTATTATTTACTTTATTAATAATAGTATTTTTAAATATCAAGTGATAAGAATTTAAAGTATTGTCTAAAATAGAATATTTCTTATTATATTCGCCAATAAATTGTTCAGAAAGAAATATATTAGCTTCCTCAATACTGAAAACAGACTTCTGCTCTAACAGATCGGGAAGAATCGAAAAGACCCTTCTATAATTCTCCTCAATTCTTTCTTTAACTTTTACTGAACGCGTAAATACCATTTTACAACCCGTCTTTTTTAAGATCCCAGTTAGTTCTTTTAAATGATTTTCGCTATAAAACACTGTCCTGTAATCAATATATACCCTGCGTGGCAGTCCAAATATACTAATATATTCCAGCATCATTTGTTTTGCGCTGCTTTTATTTCCGCTTTCCATCAAACGTAAAAATAAATTGTTTGTATCATTATCAATTGCAAACATCAAATAACACGGGTTACGCAAACCCTTAAACCAATTATTAAAATAACCGCCCAGATGAATCAGTTCGCCAAATTTGCACATTACCTCAGTTTGTTCATTATTTGTTCTATCAACTAAATTATATTTATTTTTTTTCAAATTATTCTTTAACCTTTTTTTATATTTTTTATATTCACAACTTTAATAAGTTGAATTAAAATTCTATTATAAACGCCATATCTTAATTTTTTTTATTTCGCCCGAGGATTTTTTGAAAAAAAACCTAAAGGTAATTTTACCAATTTAAGGGTAATTAAAACACGCATATTGTATAATATATTAAAAGCTGCAATATGCGAAAGCATGTTTGACACGTATAACAAAACCCCGTATATACACACACTAAAAAAACTGATATACCCCCAATACCATATAACATCTTTATTTATTAGTTTTGGGTTGGAAGCATACAAAGCTAATTCAATTAAAATTTTGTAAATGGCTATGTACGGTACAAATTGCGCTATGGAGGCAGCAACAGCTATTATCATGGACCCAAAAAGCCACCATTTTTTTGTTCCCACAATTTCATTAAGTCTAAAAAAACCCCCTTTTGTTTTTTTATTTTTTAACATTTTTATTCCTTTAGGCAACTTTCACGGAACGATATTTGAAAAAATCTAAAAAATTATCACTCTCAATTATTGACTGAAAATCACTTATACCCTCCATCAAAAACTCCATGTCAAATCTTTCCAATGCTTCAAGTTTTGCCTCATCCACTTTTTTTTCATATTTAATGCATTTTAAATAGTGATTAATAAAACCATAAAATAATTGTTCATTCACAAATTTTCTTCTATCATTATTTATTATACAAAATCCACCGGTTTCTATTATCTTAATTTTAACCTTGTTTTTAACTACTATTGTAAGCATTCTTGTAGTTTCCATACGCCGCCTGTAATGTTTATCAATCATTAATAAATCTTTTGGTCTTTTAATTTTTATTTTTTTTAAGTCCAAAATATCTTGATGTTCTATTTTTATACTGTAAATAGTCATTTCCATATTTCCCCTCTAAAAAGCCCTCTTCTGTTAATACCGAAACGTGCGTACCAACACACCAAAACAGCGAAAAAGAAAGAAAAAGTATCGACTCAGGTGAATGCGAAAAACCTAATAAATTTAGCCCTGCAATCATAAAAAATCCGCCCAAATACATTGGATTTCTAGAAATTGAATAAACACCACTAGTGTTTAACAAGTTCTTATCAAACGCAAACGAACTTATTGCAACAATATCAATAACAAACCCTAATAGAAATAATACAGTGCCTAAAAAAAAGAAAGTACTAATTATTATTGGCACAAAAAAAGACATAAAAACAAGCAGTAAATGAGGCAAAAATCCAAAAAACAGTTGACGTTTTCCATATAAACCTACTAACTTAGGATCTTCAATCGGTATTCCTCGTTTTTTGTTTATTTTTATCATTGTTAACCAAATTATACCATATGCCGGCACAAACAGAATCCAAAGATTATAAATTCCTATTTCCATATTATTTTACGGCACCCGTTGTTGGGTAAACGGATGCCGCCTCCATTTATTTATAAAGATAAATTAATTGAAAAATAAACTGTTCTTGGTTGTGATGGCCCGTAAACATAACCGGGGTCACGTGTAATTCCATAATCAAGGTCATCTTGATATGAATCTGTAATATTCTTAACTCCAAGCGCAAGTTCGCTTGTTACATCATCAAATAATTCTATTTTTTTTGTTATAGAAACATCCACCTCAACAAATTCGTTGGTATGTTTAAGCACAAGCAATGGATCTTCTTGATAATCCACAACTACCTCGTGAGATACATACATTGGACCGGTATATTTAAAAGACACAAATGCATTTAATGATTTTGTAATATCGTATGCAACCCGCATATAACCAAAAGCATTTGGTGTTCTCAAAAACTCTTTTGTATTAAAATCTGTTACTTCATCTTTATATTTATTTTCCTTTATTGTAAATCCGGTTCTTATTTCCAACTGATTAACCGGTTTAATCCCCAAATCAATTTCTACTCCTTTTGCGTCTGCACCGCTGCTATTAATACGTTCCCAATATTCAATGGTACCATTTGCAGAAATAAATTCGTCAGCATATGCATCGGTTAATTTTGTATAAAAGCCGGTCAAACCAAACAAGATTGGCATATCACCTATAAAATCCTGATATTCTAAACCTAAGTTGAATGAAGAACTTTTTTCCTCTTTTAAACCGGATGAGTTTCTAATCACACGCTGCGTGCCTTCAAGTCCGCAAATATGCAAATCTTCATCAAAAATTTGCGGTGCCTTAAATCCGGTTGTGTAACCGGCACGTAATGTAAAAGCATCAAGCAATTTATATTTTACATTTATTCTCGGGCTCACAATCCAGCTGTCCAGTGCCGAATGGTCGTCAAACCTTATTCCGGCAACTAACTGTAAACGATCAAGTTCATCAAGTGAAAGTTCATCCTGAAGATAGATACCAAAGTTTTTGAATGTTTCATCAACATAATAAGCAGCATTTGACACACTTTTATCAAGCAGTTTATCGTGGTCGTATTGTGCACCTGCTGTTATTGAGTTGGAACCTATTATGTAATTAAACTGAACTCCACCGGTATGAAGCGGGTTATCTGAAAAACCGTAATAGTTTAAAGCTTCAAGTCGTGCCTCCGGTGTATCTTCGGATAATCCGCCATAATACGAATCTCTTTGCAGAATACTAAAAGCATAATTAATTTTATATTCAAATACCGGCGAAATTTTTTGTATCCATTTTAACTTTCCGCCCCATTTATAATGTTTAACCATTTCCGCAATACTCGATTCATGAACCGGTTTTTCAAGTTCCCCTCCTCCTCGCCTTTCTTCAAATATTCTATGAAATGAGACTTGTATTTCCGAATTGTTAAATGGTTTAACAAATCCGTTAAAACCAATGGTTTCGTTTTTTAAAATACCAAGCTCGGTATATCCGTCTCCATTCCTGTCATATTCATTTCTACTACGTGTTGAACCGTAAACATAAAAGCCGGAATTGTTGTTGGTGCTTATTATCTCGGCAAGTGCTCCAACCCGCTGATCATACGCCCCGTCTGCCGAACTACCCGAATAACTAATTTGAGTAGAATTAAATGCAGGACGTCTTGTCATCATATTTATGGTTCCGGCAACTGCTCCTCCGCCATATAAAGAAGATCCGCCTCCTTTTACAATTTCAATTTGCTCAATCATTTCTTCCGGATAATGCTCCAATCCATAAACCCCTCCAAGCGAACTGATAACCGGGTCACCATCTATCAACACCTGCGAATATTTACCGTCAAAGCCTAATATTCGTACTTGGGTAAAATTGCAATTGTTACAGTCATTTTCAACCATCACCCCGGTCTGCAATCCAAGTGCCTCCGCAAGATTACACGCATTTTGCTGTTGAATAAGTTTTCTTGGAATTATTTCTGTCTTTACAGATGCATTCTCGTAAAGATGAAGTGAGTTTGTACCTGTTACAACTACAGATCCCATTTCAATCATCGATTGTTTTAATTCAAACAAAAGGTTTTCCATTTGATCTTTTCGGCTGTCTATTTTAGATTCCAGTGCTTTATACCCCACAATACTTATTTGCAGATCAATTTTTGTTGCATGTATATTTTTAATTGAAAATAATCCATCGGCATTTGTAGCAACACCAATATTTGTATTTTTAACCAAAACATTAACTCCTCCAAGAGGTTCTTTTGTTGCCGCGTCTATTATCCTTCCGGTTATTATTTTTCCGGCAGGAGGAACATCCGCAAAACAAATATTACCAATAAACAAATAAAAAGCAAAAGCAAAGAAGATTTTATGTATTATTACGTTATTTTTCATTTTTTTTAACTCATTTTAATTACTTTTTAAAATTATTTAATAAAGTTACTGCAAATTTTAAAGTTCATATATTAAATCTCATTTTATTATATAAAACATTAAAATCAGTAATAATGGCAGGAACAATACTTTTTTCTATCATGTCCCTATATTTTTGTTATGTTATTTTGAAGGGGGTGCCCGTAAACTTAAATTCCATGCTTTGTAAACACTTTTTTTAGAATTATTTACTGTTATACTTAAAACATGTTTAAGTGTTAGTCCAATCAACAAATCATTAGTACCTTCCGCAAAATACAACAGAGATGAAAATACCCCTAATTGGCAGATCGCATTATTATCCATATAAGGATCATAATATTTTATAGGATTTTCTTGGCTTATCGTTTCACAATTGTTACTTCCCCAAACAAATGTAATATCGTTGTGCAATGTAGCTACAATAAGAAAAAAAATATAATACGTAAAAAAGAATCTATAAATTAGTGTGTTACATTTTTTTATTTTGCTCATTATATAATATTTATTATTTGTTTTTATTAACTTGACCATTTTGTATTTTCTAATTCTACTAAATCAAATCTATCCAATAAATGATTTATTTTCAATCATTACTATTTGGTAAAAATCACTTATATTATCCCTTAAAAATGGGATTAAAGCATTAATACCGTACTTCTAAATTATGAATGCGTAACGGGTTTAAATTGTTCTTCCGTTTTGTACATATTAATTTTAATTCCTTTTATTTACTGTAGTGTTTTTTTTGAAGTTCCAATATTTCTACTTATAAATTTACATACTGTTTAGATAGATTATTAAAGCTGATTCCATTTTGTCTATTAAGGGAATAATACTCTTTTTCAATTGCAGTATATCCGGTAAAATAACTTATTATATTTTGGCAAGTTATGAAATTCCGGTAAAAGTAACTCCCTTAATTCCAGCAGCTCGTGCCGTTTTAACAATAATCTGATATTTTTATGTCCAACTGAAATTACTATTTTTCTATTATAAATTGAATTAACGTTCGCTTTTTCCAAATACTCACCGTCAATATCCTTTATATATTCAGAAAATATTTTAAATTCTGCGTCTGTAAAACTGAAATTTAAATTATTAAATTCTATGGAGATTTTATTGCAACATTTACATTTAATAACTTTACCGTTTTGCGATTCACTGATAATCATATTCATATTTTTTGTAATTTGTTTAAGTAAATTAAAAACCCGTTTGCTCTTTTATTTCAATCATTTTATTTTTGTTAACCATATTTTTCTATTTTTCAAGTATAAAGGTATTATTTACGTTTGCTCCATTCAATTATCATAATTAGCTATTTTTATGGAGGTTCATCCCCAATTATTGGGATAATTAATAAAAATGTGTTATTAGTAAATAAGTAAGACATAATCAATTGGATATAAGTTGTTTTCGGTAAATACATTTTGACGAATAAGAATTATTTGGGTATTATAATAGTCAAAATAAAAGTCTAATCTTAAACTTGAATCATGTAATTTGTAAATCGAAGCCACTCAAGTATAAATAATATTTATTCTCCATTACTGTTATTTTTTTTGTCAATTATATGTATTGCAGGCTGAATAAATTGTTTTATTATTAAATTATTTGTGCATATTGAGTAATTATAGTTTTTGTTTAATACCCAGCGATATAGCTTTTAAACCACACCTTAAACATACTGTTCTAAAACCGAAAAATTACTGCAAAAACAAAAAAAAAGGAACATGACACGGTGCAGCTGTATCGGGAATTGGTAATGGTTCGATCGGTTACAAAAATAGCACTAATCTAAAGCAACTCTTACAAATTAACAAACGTTATCGCATTGTTTTATAATATTTTACGTAGTATTATATAATCCCACTGGATTGACATGGTTATATCAAAAATGAAAATATAATTGTGAAAATCTCATCTGGGTGATATGATTTTTTTACAGTTACATAAACTTAATTTGATATTTACGTATATATTATAAATGTAATTAAATTTTCCATAACCTTCTATCAATAAATAGATTACAGAATATTATAATATCTAATGCAAAATTCGGTATTATTTTTTTTTATACATAAACATCTCATAAAAATAAAAAAGCCCCTTCTTTTAACGGAAGAGGCTTCACAAATTTTATATCACTATTAATTATTAAAGAGTATCTAATCCAATATACCCTTCTAAATTTTTAAGATATGCGCTCGATTTATAGTATCTTAATTTTTCTTGAACAACATGTATTTTTTCACGAATCTCGCTAATATCACTATCTAAAAGATTTATAGAGTTATCCAGATAATTATTTAAATAATGAATACTTTTTTGCGCAAGAGCAATATCATTTAATTGTTTGTTCAGCAGTCTATCATTATACCATTCGCTTTCAAGCAGCCCTTTAAGAGTAAACAAACTTCTAATTTCATCATCTTCAATCAGTTTACCCTGGTAATTTCCATAAGCCATAATGTTTAACAATGCTTTTAAAGGAGGACATGCGAGGTCAATACTGCCGTCTCTAAAGTATTGTTCTGCAACACGTTGTTGTGCTTCAACTATATTTTGAACACCGTCAACAAAAGAATCCATATCTTGCAATTCGGGTTTTAACATTTCCTCATTAAAAACCGCATCGGGATTTTCAAAAACTCTGCCAAAATATGTTCTAACAAAACGTCCGGTAATTCTGTAACCAAGCCTGCTGGCTAAAACTTTTTGCCCTTTGTATTCAAAATCTTCCAATTTTTCCATACATTCATTATTAATTAAATGCTTATGATCTCTTTCATCAGTTCTTAACCTGCTCCAAATTTCAGGAATTAATAAACTAATATCATGGTCAACTTTATATTTTGGACCAACATATCCTGCTGCGGTAGTATAACCGTCATAACCGGTTAACAGATAGGAAACAAGTGCGTTATTCAAATCTTTAATTGGTAAAAGTGCGTTAAACGGACCTTTTGTTAAAGCGCCCTCCGAACCAGCTCCTGTAGTTGAAGGCGATTTACCCGTTAAACTACAAATAAAATCCATAAATAATTCAGGTAATTCTTGAAAATGAATAGGGTTATAAACCGCAAGAGATCGAACCCCTTTTTCGGGAGGATTATTTCTTCTGCCGGCCAAAACAGAATTTACAGGATATAAAACGGGTTTATCTGCAGGAACTTTTCTAAACAATCTAGTACCAACTTCTGCTATATATTTTTCTTTATGATTAACCAAATCCGGTCTGTTTTGCAGATACCTCATGTTTTTGGAAGGACTTCCTTCAAATATTCTTGGATGAGATGAAGAAACAAAATAAGTACAGTCGTTACTTTTTACAACATCTTCAATTAACCTTTTAATTGGAGTAGTATATTTATCGTATTCAATTGCATCATGCATTATAGAAATTGCATCATTAATTGTTAAAGGTTCAAAATTAGATATAAAAGTATTTGGTGTAGCCAAATCTGCTTCGGCTTGTTTATCAAATCCGCGATGAATTGCTTCATCAGGTCTTTGGAACAATCTGTATTCACAATTTTCCGTAAATTTTACAGAATAATTATCATATTCCTTACTTAAATAATTTAATTTGCTTGCAGGTATTACAATTGAGGAAGTAATATCGTCTTCCATTTGTATTTTATCGGCGGCTAAAAAATCCTGCCTTAATTTAAATGTACGCCAGGCATTATCCTTAAGCAGTCCAATACGCAAATAACTTGCAACAACCTTTCTTCTGTTAAATTTCAGTTCATTGCCATACTTCCCGTCTATTATATCAACCGAAAAATATGTTTTCCAATCCGAACCCCATTGAGGTTTATAAAAACGTTTTATTAAATACACCAACCCTTTAACAAAATGAGGGATCTCATTTAACCATTCGTTATATTCATCGGTATATTGTATTGGCGATGGGGTTAATAATTTAATAACCGACCCTAATGAACGTTTTGAGCTTAATAACGGTCTGCTGGTACCCGGTTCTTTATCTTTAATTTTGTATCTTTTACTGTAATCTTTATTAATTACTTCTTCAACTTTGTTAAAATCATTTTCATAATCGGCAATAAAAAACGGTCCGTATAAAATCGAATCATTTATGGATTTTGATATTTCCGATTTCCCTCCACCGGAAACCGTACTTGGTTTATGACAAAAAGTTCCTTCTGCAACCGTACCCGTTAATCTCCAAGTAGGAATTGCAGGATTTTTTTCCATCCTTATTTTGTATCCGGCAGGTAAAATATAAGTATTATCTGGATGAAGACTTAATGTTTCTTCTTTTCCGTTTTTTACCCATCTTATTTTTTGATCAACCAAATTAAAGTAAGCATCTTCCGGCACATAATAAATATCATTAAAATTTTTATCAACAGCGTATCCATCTGCGGTAAGCTCCATAAAGGATGAATACATCTCTGTCATCTTATCAAAAGTTTGACCATCGGTAATTATTTGACTATCATCATGGAATTCATCACCTAACTTGTAACTTGGAAATGCAATTGTACCACCGGCATGTTCTTCTTCAACATTGCCAAATAAATTTGCAACATAACTAATTTGAGTTTTAACTTCTTTTTTTGAATAACCAAAATAATTATCTGCAATAATTGTTATTATAACACCTTCTTCTGTTCTGGCTGTAATTTTAAATGAACCGCCGTCATTATATTTTTCGTCTTCATTTTGCCAGCACATTCCGTCCCGTTTTTGACGTTCTGTTGCATCTTTTATATTTGGCAGTCCAAGTTCTTTTTTTGTGCAATTTGTAAGATGCGGAGCCAAAACAACGCAGCCGGTATGTCCCGACCAGCCTTCAATATCCAAAGCAGCATCATTTTCCGGCAAATACGGATCTCCCGCATTTCCAAATATCGATTCAACAAAATCAATATTACTAACCAAATTACCCGGTGCAAAAAATCTTATTTCCATCCTTTTTTCTTTACTTACTCCGGGCACTTCGGGGCTTACAACCGGACGCAGTAATACGGATACAAAAAGTTCCGCGTGTTCCTTTTGTGAAGCAGTAAATGGCAACTCTAACAAATCTTTTGGCGGGTTTAATGCGCAAAGTAATAATGTTGCAAAAACATTTTTAGGAACTGCTTTTTTATCGTCAGGGATTGCCATCCCGCCTTCGGCAACATGAAAAACACCAACAGTTGTTCTTCTATCCGATTTGGGATTATGCAAAACACCTTGTTTAATACGATACGATCTGATTATATCCGATACAAATTCATCTTTATCGGGTGGTAAAGAAAGCATCCTCGATATTCCATGGCTGTCAACGGTAAATGTATTTGACGGTAAGCGTAAATTGATTTTTTCCTTGTACTCGCGCAAATACGAATCAATAAAATCCTGTATTCTTTGGTCGGCAGGACATAAATAATTGGATAAAAGGCGGTTTTTTTCTTTATAATTTTTAATAAGATCGTTTGCTAAATCAAAAAATTTATTTTCGTTATAATCAATAAATGTCGGCTGGCCTAAAGCAGCCAATTTTAGATTAATATATTGTTTTAGTCTTTTAGTTTTTACAATTTCATTTGTGCCGTTTTCGTTTAGGCCGAATGATTTTTTAATATCCATTAAAGTTCCTCAATAATTTTGTTTTACATGCCAAAAATAAGATAATACAAGGTTATGTGCAGTTATTTTTGTGTTAATTTTAATATAATAATTTTTCCACAAAAAAGTCCTTGCCATATTATTTTAATTTAACGTTAAACAAATCGTTTTAGTTCAAACTTTGGGGCTTATATTAAACTTTAGGATTGGATTTAATCTTCGCTTAATGCTTTTTTTGCATTTTCAGCTATTGAATATAATTTAGTTAACATTTCATCTTTATTTGTGTTTTTATTATCGGTAAAAGCAAAAATCCCAAATGTCACATTTTCTTCAGGATTATACATATATAAATTCCAAAGTCCGTTATATTCACCAAAATTTCCATATCCCAGCTTTGGCAAATATATACATCCCAAACCATAAAACAAGTTTGGATTTTCGGTTGGCAAAGAGTTCATTATTAGATATTTTACGTTATTTTCACTAATTCCGGCTTTACCCCTAAAAAGTTTAGTGTACCACCTTGTCAAATCCTCAATATTTGTGATTACACCCCCCAAAACATTATTAACCGAATTAATTTTTGTATTTTTGGCAATATTTAAGACTGTATCTTCAACACTTTTTTGTTTAATAAAAGAATAACATTTAGTATGTATTAAACCGTTAGGCAATAAAAAATTTTCATTAATAAAGTCATAATATGTTTTACCGGTAACTCTTTCACTTATTTTTGCTAAAAGAGCATAACCCATATTAGAATGCCGGAAACTTACCCCGGGTTCAAAGCTGTAAAGTTTATATTTCGAAATTATTTTGAATAATTCATCGGTATTAAAAACAGTATCGGGTTCTTTTAACTGATCAATAACGTAATTAAAATAATTTTTACCCGCAAAAGGTGCATTTACAGTTACCGGAATATTTTCGTACAAAAGGTCAAAAACACCAGATCTGTGCAGTAAAAGTTTTCTAATAGAGATATTGTTTTTATAAGGAATGTTATATTCTCGCGATTCAGGAATATACGGTTCGGTACTATTTGGTATTAAACTTGTAATATAACTATCCAAATTTAATTTTTTTTGCTGGTAAAGGAGTAAAATGGACGATGCAATAAACGAATTTATATTTTCACCAATTATGTATTTTGTTAAGGTTGTACTATTTTTTAACTCGCCAACACTTATATAAAAAAGTCCCTTAGAGCTGTTTACATAAATTGCATATCCTTTTATTAATAAATTTTGCTTATTTACAACATCTCCCCATTCAGCACTTAACACTTGTTCAATTTTGCTTTTTACTACAGTATTTGAATTAACTATTTTTTCGTCTTCAATACAACTTAACTGAAAAAGAAATAAACACATAATAAAGAAATTTAAAATCCCTTTATGCATTTATACTCCTATCTAATAAATAAATTTTAATTTAAGTATTTTATTTATTAAAAAAAACATTTGTTAAATATTATTTTAAAAAAGTAATCCAAATTACCTGTTGAACTTACCTTTTGATTTGTCATTTGTCCATTAATTAGTGACCTAAAGCACAAAACCGGCCATCATTAAAATAGTTGACTAACTTTACTTGTGTTGATACATTTTTTTTATTAACTTTTGGTAGGTAACTAATTTAATAGGGTTTTGAAATGAAAAAATATTTATTTGTTTTAATTTATCTACTTACTATACCCATTTTTGCAAATGGAGTAGCAATATATAACGATCAAACAAAAACATGCTTAAGATTAATGAACAGTAAAGTTGAAGTAACCGTTAACAATCAGGTAGCGGTTATTAAAACTACTCAAACATTTTTAAATAATATCGGGTTCGATTTAAAAGTTAAGTATGGTTTTCCTCTTAATAATTCAGCAAGCGCAACACAACTAAAGTGGAAAGTTAATAATACTTGGTACATGGCCAATATCTCCGCAACTCCGCAAGACACATCTCATCCGGGCGGAAATACAAACGTTAACATTCAGCAATATTTAGGGGCAACTCCTCTATATTTCAGTATTCCAACTCAAATCAGTAAAGATTCTACAATAATAATTGAACTTACTTATGTACAATTATTGGATTATCAGTTTGGCAAAGTATATTTTTCTTACCCAAACGATTACAGAAAAATACAAACTCAAGTATTAATTGATCAGGTATTTGATTTTAAGCTGCATTCCGATAGAACAATCGAAAGTATTCTTTTTACCAGCCACACCGGTGCTGCAATTACAAACGATGGTAATAATGCACAAATTTATTATAATTCCATGGAAACACAAGCAAATACAGATTTTAGCGTAAATTACAGTTTATCGCTTTCTCAACTTGGATTATTTGGATTTAGTACTTTTATTCCAGATTCCGTAGTACCCGATAACTTAGGGAGCGGGTTTTTTACCTTTGTTGTGGAACCCGATCCAAGTGAAAATACAACAGTTATTAATAAAAGATTTACATTTATTGTGGATCGATCAGGCAGTATGATGGGCAGTTCGATGGATCAAGCAAAAGAAGCCGCAAATTTTGTTGTAAACAACTTAAATGAGGGTGATAAATTTAATATTGTTTCATTTGCTGCCGACGTAACATCTTTTATGCCCCAACATGTAGATTTTAACCAAACAAATAAAAATGCCGCTTTATCTTATATTCAAAATATGCAGGCAAGCGGATCAACAAATATTTCCGGTGCATTTAATACCGCAATTACTCAATTTACAAATACCGGAAATACCTATGCAAATATTATAATATTTTTTACCGACGGCGAACCAACGGCTGGAATTACGAATACAAATGAACTTAACACTTATATACAAGGGCTGATAACCCAATCAGGAGCCACAATTTGTATTTACAATTTTGGCATTGGCGGAGCTAACAGACAGTTGTTAAATTTAATTGCTTCAAACAATAATGGATTTGCAACATTTTTAGGTACCAGCCAACTTCAGCAGGTTATTTCCGATTTTTATTTAACAATACGTAATCCGGTATTATTAAACCCCCAAATTTCATTTCAACCTAATATTGCCCACCAAATTTATCCGGTAGATTTGCCCGATTTATATAAAGGCAAACAGATGATTATTTCAGGAAGATACCTTCAAGCAGGTCAAACCAACGTAAGATTAACCGGTAATGCATTTGGCAATAATATTGAATACAATTATGCTTATAATTTTTCCGGCACTTCAAGCCCGGAATTTCAATTTTTAACTAAAATTTGGGCTAAAAGTAAAATTGAACATTTATTAGTGCAATATTATAATCTAAATGCAACCTCACCCGAAGCAATTGCTATTAAAGCCCAAATAGTAACTATAAGCCAATTATACGGAGTTATTAGCGAATTCACAAGTTTTTCAGGCGGTGTTGTTGGAGATATTGAAGACGATAATAGTACCGATGATAAAACAATTGTAGGAAGTTTTGAACTATTGGGTAACTATCCTAACCCGTTTAATCCTTCAACTACTATACGGTTTATGGTTAATGACGATATTTACGAAGCCGCTGATATACGAATTTTTAACTCAATCGGCCAATTGATTTGTGTATTACGTGTTGATATTCGCGGTAAAGGAACTTACGAAGTTCAATGGAATGGAAAAGACAGTAATGGAAGATATGTTTCTTCAGGAGTATATTTATACGCCTTAAGTTTAGGAAATACCGTTATGGTTAAAAAAATGGTGCTGACAAAATAATTTTAAGTGTTAAATGATACGCAGGCGGAGCCTGAACCAAAAATAACACCACAGGCTCCGACGGTAAATAACAACTCCGAAATAAAACCGTAAGAAAAAATGTATTGAGTAGGTATAAAAAAATTTATATCTTTGTAAAAACGAACCACAAAATCT
>JAZDHY010000116.1:0-24705 GCA_043805435.1 bacterium | reverse complement strand
CAGGTGTTTTTTTGCTTTTTTGATCAAAAATAGATATTTTTTGAAAAAGTTATAAAAAATAAATTTTTATATGTATTTATTCCCCCTTTGGGGTAATTTTGCAGAAAAAGCGAAAACTTAATTTTAACACAGTCTGTAAAGTATGGAGGTCTTTGATTTCCGGTTTTGTCCCTAAAAAGATATTAATTACATTGTCTTTTTTCATATTCTTCAAATCTAAAAAATATGTCGGGGTTATAACTAAATATCTGTCCGCTAAAAGTATTTTGGGTAATTCTTTTGTGTAAACATTAACAATTTTAAAACTATTTAACATATTTGGTTTTATTTCAGAAATTGGTGCTAAAAGAAGTGCCGTTTGGTTTTCTCTTAATTTAATATCGTCTTTAAAGAAATTATTAATAATAGCCGATTCATCAATAATTGGCAAAATATTTAGATATGATAATTTTATTTGTTTTTCATTTATTTTAAAGTATCCAGTAAAAGGAAGTGAATCAATAAATGGTTTATTATAATTATCAATTGCAAACATAGTTCTGCCAATATTAGTACCTTTAGCAAAAACTCCGTTAATAATCATCGAATTTTCTGCTTGTTGGGGATCCCCGCCAAAAAAATCACCATTAACACCGGATAAGATTATTTTCCCCTCATTCATTTTCCTTTTTGCCATCTTTGAAACACACTCGCCGCCAATACCTAAGCCGTCATTAGCAATTGCTAACTCCAACGATAAATTTTTAGTCAGATCAATTTCCAATAAATGAATTGATAAAGGTTCGTTGGTTTCAAGTTCATAATATTTAACACCATTCCCAACCAGTTTAACCGCAACGGTGTCCATTGCACAAACAATCGAATTAAGAAAAAATAGTGTAAAAATAAAAAACGTTAATCTTTTTTTCATCAGCCCTTCTTAAAATTAAATTATTATCTTTTATTATTTAAAAATAACATTATTTGCAAAATAATTAAACAGTTTTTAATAAATTACTCACATAAACATTATATAATCATAAATTAATTTAGAAATTTTAGCACCTGTTTTGATGCTTAGACTATTTGATTCAACATTTTTTGATAAATAAATTAATATATAATCATTGCCGTTAATTGGATATACAATTCCACAGTCGTGTACAACGTAATCAATTGTACCGGTTTTATGTGCAACAACAGTTCCCTTTGGCAGCAAACCGGGAATAATTGTATTATGTTCCTGCTGTTTAAGTATATCAATCATTTGATTACAATAATTTTGATTTAATATTTCATTATTATACAAGACCTTATAAATCAAAAACATATCGTAAGCAGTAGTTGTGTTATTTAATTTTTTTTCAAAAGCCTTCATATCTTCAACGCCGCGTAAAATTTGTATATCATTTGCACCTAATTTACGCATACTATTATTAACATTTTTTGCATCTACTAAATCAATTAGAATATTTGTTGCCAAATTGCTGCTAACGGTTATCATTTTTGTTACTAAATATTTAATTGTAACATATTTATCAAGTTGTTCATATATCAAGTCTCCGGTATCCCGACTTATATCCATGCTATATAAACTGCCGTCAACAATACTTTTAAACTCATTTTTTACAAGTATTGTATCCTCTAACTTAAATTTACCCATACTAATTTGGTTAAACACTTCAATCATTACTGGTGTTTTCATAGTACTTGCAGTATGAAAATCTTCCTTTTCATTAATAAAAACAGAATTATTCGGGTTTTTTAAATCCTGAAACAATACGGCATAGTCACCTTTATTGGTGCTAATAATCTGTTTAATAGAATCTTTTAACATTTCTAAACTCATAATATTCACCTGTGCATAATAATTTTGTAAAATCAAAAACATGATAAAAAATAATATTTTTTTCATTTTATTTTTTCCCTTTTAAAAACAAATCAGTCCAATTTTCATTATTTAAAGATTTAATTATTTCATTTTCTTTATTTTCACAAAAACCAGAATTTTCATTTTCATTATCCAATAATTTACCAAAATCTTCGCTTTTTATTATTTTGCACGAACATACTCGGGCAAGGTCCGTAATACCCAAATCGGAAGAAACTATTGTAAATTGCCGTGGATTTTTTGCACCTTCAATATCGTTACGTATTAAATCATCGGCTGTTTTATTGTTGGAATATTGTATTTTTATTTTATTGGTTTTTATTGCTTCTTTAACAAAACCATCAAAATATACTGTACAATTAATATTTTTGTTATAAAAATATCTATCAAGCAAAAATGTTAATTTTTCTCTGGTACCCTGTTCGCTTTTTTTGGCAAGTTTATAAAGTTTTGGCATTTTATGAATTATATTATTACCGTCAATCAAATAATTATTTTTCATATTATCTAAGACCGCTAAATTGTCCTGAGGTCTTAGTAACCTTTATATCTCTTAATTCCGGCGCTTTCATACGTATTTCAAAATTAAAACCTCTGTAAAGTCCTAACGGGTTCCATGTAAAATTCATTTCCCAACAATGCAGATCTCTGTTAATGGTAATTTGTGGAGCCGAAACCTCGTGGTCTTCAAAATCATAACTGCCTCTAACTGTTAGTTTCCATTTTTCAGTTAAACTTATACTTGCATTTGCGCTAAGATTTGTAGATTTTGTTACATTAGTCGGATTCTGTTTATTAAACGAATAATTAAAATTAAGACCTAATGTCCAAGGAATTTTAAAATCGGGTGGTTGTTCATCATATAACGCAATATATTCACTTCCATTTAAGGCCATATCATCAAACACTTCTTCGTTTTCGCTTTCACCTTTCGGTTTTTTTTCGTTAGATTTTTCCGTTCCCATTAATTTATCACCCGATAAATTAGTTGACAAACCAACAGTAAAATAAGTTAATCGTAATAAACCCCTTCCTTGAGATGACAAAAATTTATTAATTTTTGTGCCGCCGGAATAAGCATAAAAAGTATATCCCGTAGAACCTGAAATATTTAAGTATTCACCAATCTGCGTATTATAACTTAATGATAAATCAGACAACTTTAAACTATCTGCGGCAAAATTGTACCCAATACTTGCGTTAATACTCATCAATTTAATTTTTTGTGCCTGTGATGTGGTATCAGTAGGATCTTTTAGAGTTTTCATTTCAAAAAGGTTGCCAATGCCAAAACCAATACTTTGCTCTTCCGAACTAGTTGGTCCGCCAAACACCTCATTTTCAAATTTATTGTACCGAGTATTATTTCCATACCTGTCAATCAAGTTGTCATAATAACCCCAAAATTTTTTTGAAAAATCGGGCGAATAACGATAGGTAATACTGGGTGTAATGGTATGCCTAACGGCATCAATACCAAAATTATTTATTGGCATCATTCCATAAACTTTTGTAGAAGCTGATACGCCCAAACTAAAAGTCCTTACTAAACTTATTTCCTTTTTATCATTTGTTTCAACTGTACCAACCGAATCAAATATTTTTGGGGAATCATTATACACATAACTTTTAACAATTCTTTTATTATACCACCGTTCAGTATAACTTAAATTTGGAGAAATTGTAAAATAACCTAATTTTGGAGAGGCACTTATACTTAAATCGTGCTGAACACCGCCCCTTATGCGTAAATTACCGCCTGTTTTAATACGGTTATTTTCTAATCTACCATTATAAGAGTACCCAATGTATTCGTACCAAGCCATGTTTTTTTCAGTCGATTCTTCATCTCTAAACGGATACGAAAAGTTTTTATTAAAAGTTAAACTTGGCAATTTTTCCGTAATATTACCAGTTGATAAATTTTGACTTCTGTAGTAATTTAACGATAAACTGTTACCACTTTCTTCCCATCGTTTGCTAAAGGTTGCATTAGAAGTTATGTTTTGAGTTAATAAATCGTTATAATTTGAACTGTTATTTTGGTAGTAAGTAGCAGACATAAAACTTAAATTAAGCACCAAATTCATTGTTGGGTCAATTATTTGATTATGCGCTAAATAAATACTGTAATTATTATCATCAGTCCTTGTAGGATCCCCAACTTCACCAGTAAATCGTTTAGAGTAATTGAGGGCTAAATTACCGGAAAGCGAATATCTTTTTGCATAACGAGACGTACCATGTAACCCATAACCTCCTCTTGTATAATAATCACCCTTTAAAACAAAATCCAAATAGTCGTTAATAGCCCAAAAATAACCAAAACCTCTAAAAAATTGTCCTCTATCGGCAGTAGATCCGTAAGCGGGAATAATAATTCCCGATCTTCTTCCCGATTCACTAGGAAAAACAGCAAAAGGAATTGGTATTGGCAAAGGAACACCTCCTATATACATAAAAATCCATTTAGCTATAATTTTATCCTTATGTATCACTTTCATTTGTTTAGCAGCAAAATGCGTATGTGGTGTATCGGCATTACAGGTAGTATAAATCCCGTCTTCAATAAAATATGTGTCTTTATCAACTTTATTTACTTTATTTCCTTCATATCTAACATCGCCCATTCTGTTTTTTGCAATAGAAATAAACCCCTTTTTACTTTTAAAATTGTATTTTAACCTTGCCCCTTCGTAATTTTCACCGCCATCTTTTAAAACAGGAGTTTCAACAATTTTTTCCTTGCCTCCTGTTGTGTCAATTCTACCTTCGGCATGTACATCGTTTGTAATAAAATCGACATTTATTTTACCGCTTTTTAGTTCGCTATTTTTATATGTTACTACTCCCGCACCATACAAATACATTTTTTTATTTTCAATATCAAAGGTTAATGAATCAACCGCTGTAGCAATAACTACGGCGTCTATATCATCTCCGCTTTTAGCACTGTCAATTACAGATACCGAGTCGATAACAGAAAGGGAGTCAACATTATTTTTAATATTGGATGAATCCAAACCCGTTGAGTTTAAGAATAAAGAATCCCTGCTATTTAAAAAATTTATGTTTCCATAAATAAATAGAGGGATAAAAATAAAAAAATAAATAAGTAGTTTTTTCATCAGTTATTAAAATGCTCTGCTTTTATATCCTGTAATACACTAAAGCAGATGCACCCATTATACCGGCATTATTTTTATACATAGCAGGAATAATTTTAATTTTACCTTTTTTAGGAATTAATATTCTTTCATTAACAGTATTTAATATTTCATCAAACAATAAATTACCAAAACCGGCTACACCACCACCTACAATAACAGTACTAATATCTAAAATGTTAATTGCAGAAACAAGGCTATAACCAATATACTGCCCCATTCTTTTAATTACCCCAAAGGCATAATTATCGCCAAGCAGTGCAGCTTGATGTATGTGCAGAGGAGACAAAATATCAAGATTATTTTCAATAATTTCAAATATTTTAGAATCTTTATGCTTTTCAATTTCGGCTTTAACATTATTAATCAAATAATTATTGCCCGTATATGCTTCAACACAGCCAAATGAACCGCAATTACATTTATTTCCTGCATAATTTATTGTTACATGACCCAGTTCACCGGCCGAACCTGTTTCGCCACGGAATATTTTTTTGTCATAAATAATCCCTCCGCCAAAACCTGTTCCTAAAGTAATCATAATAAAATTATTAAATTTTTTACCGGCACCAAAAATTAACTCACCAATAGCGGCTGCGTTTGCATCATTTTCTACAAAAACATCCATATCAATTTTTTTCTTTAATAAACTGCCCAGTGCAACTTTTTCCCACTTTGCAAAGTTAGGTGGATTTTCAACAATACCTTTTTTTAAAGTAACAGAACCCGGCGCACCAATTCCAACTCCGGCAATATTTTTTTTATTACCTTCTAAAAGTTTTTCAATTCCATATGCAATTTGTTTTACAACAGACTTTGGTCCTTCACTTGCTTTTGATTCAACACAAAGTTGCTTAACAATTTCGCCTTTTTTAGAAACAAGTCCTATTTTTATACTTGTACCGCCTAAATCAACACCAATGGAAAATAAATCTTTTTTACCCATTAAAGATCCTTTAGTTAAATTTATAATCTACAATAGTAATATCATTCGGATATCGGAAATCACCTATTGGTGTTCCTATTGTTGGTCGTACAACAAATTTTACTTTGCTGGACGATTTATTTGAACCGCCTAAAGCCAGTACCAAATTAACCATTTTATCCAATCCTTGCTGTTTGAAAAATTTCATTAAGTCGATACTAACTTCGATAGGAATAATTACATTTTCTCCTTTGCTAGGCACATAAATAGGCTGCGAAATATTACCGGAAATTGTTTCAACATCATCAATATAAAGCTTCCATGGGAACGATTTTAAAGTGATTGTGTTGTCGGAAACTCCGCCACCCTGACCTTCACTAGGGTTTTTTGCGTCAATATTAACAGTCATCGAAACCGGAAATTCTCCTTTTGCTACTTTTGAAGTAAGACTAAGAATATCCAGTGGATTAAAATCGCTTAATTTGCTTTTATTTGAAACAGAGATATTTGATACTTTTACATTTTCAATTTTTCCAACTTTAAACTGTAATCTTGTTAGATTTTGATATGTTTTAACAATATTGCAACCTGCAAGTATTACGGCCAGGCCAATAACTAATAATAATTTTTTTTTCATAATATTTTTTGCTCTTCAATTTTTGAAATAATTTTTTGTGCAACAATTAATGCCTTAAGTCCGTCCACACCGCTTACAACAGGTTTTTTATTTTCTAAAACGCAATTTGCAAATAACTGCAATTCGTATTTTAGAGCATTTACTTCAAGAAGTTCAGGTTGTTCATAAACAACCATTTTTTTCTTATCTCCTATCCCCATTTCACCAAAAGAAATAAAATTACCGCTAGTAATAACTTCCGGATTAACTAATCTATATATTTCAGAAACACCCGAATTAAAATCTAAGGTGATATATGCATCTTTTTGGAACATTCGCATTTTTCGCATTCTTTTTTGCGAAATTCTACTTGCCGTAACGTTTGCAACAGCACCATTTTCAAATTCAATGCGTGCATTAGCTATATCAATTGTATCGGAAACAACAGCAATACCACTTGCATGAACTTCTTTAACTTCACTTTTAATTAAACTTAAAATAATATCAATATCATGAATCATCAAATCCAAAACAACGGCAACATCGGTACCACGAGGATTAAATTGTGCAAGTCTATCCGATTGAACAAATTTGGGTTCAAGATTATATTTATCCAACGATAATAATGCCGGATTAAATCTTTCAATATGGCCGACTTGTAAAATAAGATTTTTAAGTTTTGCTAATTCTACAATCTCTTCGGCTTCTGCTATTGTAGTAGTTATAGGTTTTTCCACAAAAACATGTTTACCGGCTAATAACGCTGCTTTAACAACCATGTAATGTGCACTTGTAGTTGACACAATTGAAACCGCATCAACTAAAGTTAATAATTCCTCAACTGAAGTAAAACACTTTACATCATATTCGGATGAAGCTTTCTCTGCCATTTCCACATTAATATCAAACAAACCGACTAATTCAACATTTTCAATACTTTTAAACATCTTAATATGCAGCTTACCCAAATGTCCTGCACCAATAACGCCAACTTTTAATTTCATACAAGTTCCCGATTACAAAAAATTATAATAATAGATTAAATTATTTCGACACATTTAATGGAACTAAAAAACACAAAAATTTGAAAAACAGTACCTTCTTTTTCGGCTTCAAGATGTAAACCATCTTCGTATGCAGCAATTAATTTGCCTGTTTTAAAAACAATTTCATAAAAACCGGGTTGTTCTTCAGGTTTACATTGCCCGTAAACAACGCCATAATTTTCATTCATAGTCACATTTACTGTGTGACCGACGAAAGTGTTCCAATCCATTTTCATAACTCACCTTTGGTTATTTTTGTTTTTTGTATATTTAAAAGTAGCTAAAAAACTAATTTATTACAATAATTTCTTTTAGCCAAATATAAGTAAATTATTTATGCCAATCTTTATATGTTGTATTAAAATATTGGTAATTTTTGAAATTTTTTTAGTTTTTTTTACAATAATAAGAATCACGTATTTTGCATTAGATATTGTTATATTCTGTAATCTCTTTTTTAATATAAGGTTATGGATAATTTAACCGCATATATTATATACATGTAAATTCCCCATATCCTAAACAAACTGTGTTAAAATTAAAAAACAGCAGTAATGTGATAAAATATGTGGGAATTGGTGGTGATGCGTATGGTTACAAACAGGGTACGGCTCTGCCGTGCTTTAGAGGAATAATTGTATGCTAAAGTACGGTATTGTATGTTTTTAATCCCAGAGGGATGACATGATTATAGCAAAAACGAAAAAAACAATCGTAAAAACCCCATCGGGGTGACATAATTTTTTATTGCCTAATACATGTAATTAGATATTTATCCCCAATTATAACACTGTTCGCAAACTTATATCTTTTCCTTGCAGACATATGAAAAACTGCTTGCAAGCTGAAGCTTGCGCTACAATTGGGCATACAAGCTGAAAAATTCGGCACTGCAATAGAAGTTTCTAAAACTGCTTGCGAGATTTCTGCTATTGCTAAACTCTCTACAATTAACAGGTATTCTTTTTGTAGTGCGAACTTTACAGGCTGTGTAAAAATTAAAAACAGCAGTAATGTGACAAAATATGTGGGAATTGGTGGAGGTGCGTATGGTTACAAACAAGGCACTTCTCTGCCGTGCTTATGTGCAATATATATACGTTAACCCATTTTATTGTAATATGTTACTATATGTTTTTAATCCCAGAGGGATGACATGATTATAGCAAAAACGAAAAAAAATCGTAAAAACCCCATCGGGGTGACATAATTTTTTATTGCCTAATAGACGTAATTTAATATTTATCCCCAATTTTCACATAGTCTGTGAAGCTCGTTCTACAATTAGACATAACTGTTTAATGTTTGGATATTACAGAAGAAATTTTTATTTTTAGTTAAAAATTAACTCTTTTTTTTGTGGATAAGTTATTATTATTAAAAAGTAGAACGAGCTGAAGCTCGTTCTACAATTAGACATAACTGTTTAATGTTTGGATATAACAGAAGAAGAATTTTGTATTTAATTAAAAATTAAGAAAATAAAATACAGACGTATAAACTCTTATATTTTCGGCATTTGTTGTATTAGATACTTTACCATATAAATCTTTTTTACCATAAGCAGCAGAAGTGTATTCAACTTCAAAAGCAAGTTTTACATTTCCTTCTTTATATTGAATGCGGGGAGCGACTCTGAATACATTATCAATATCAGATCCACGCGAATAATAATTACCCACAATTTTATCATCGGAACCCAAATTTTTAGTATAACCGGCAAAAACTGCAAATTCCAGCTCGTTTCCAAAAATTAAATCAATCCAAGCCGAAAAAGTTTTTATTGGAGTATAATTTTCTATTTGAGTAACTGTATCAATTTGTTTAACGGCATAACCACCCAGCATAGTATAATTGGCTAAATTTGTACCGTAAACTCCTTCTAACTTAATAACAAACGGTTTAAATACAAATTTAGAAAAACCTGCAATAGCATAACTATTAATCTTATTAGTTGAGATAAAGTTTTTTGAAGTAACTGCCGTTGGTAATAGAGATTTGTATTCACCTGATAAACCAAATAGATGTTCGTTTTCTTTTAATTGAAATTGTAAATACAATGCAGGTATTTTAGAATTTTTTAAATATTCGTTACTGCTCCCTTTAGGTCCAATACTTACATAATCGCGTTCGGCAGCAGCAGCAACAATTGTTTTTAGGTTTCCCAATTGATAGGAAAGTCTTATTTGAGGGTTTCTTGCAAAAGGTTGAAATGGTGCGCCGCCATTAGAACCAATTTGATCGGGAAAACTTTCCGGAACAAATAAAGGATTCCAATACTGTCCCACCAACAATGAAACAGCACTCCATTTAAAATCTACAAAAGCATGTCTAATTCTTAAACCGTTTACATCAGCGTCGGAATTTCCCATAAATTCAACTTCAACCAAACCACTTGTTTTTGCCCCCAAAAAAGTACCGCCTGTTACCTTTGCAGAAACTCTTGTTTGAATTGCTGCCATCTGAAAATTATCAATTTTGTTAATATCTTCTCCCTTAGAATTAAGCACTACCGCCTTTGGGTATAATAAAAAATGCCCTTCGCGTACAGCAACTACCTGCCTTGAATCATAGATTGCCTGTAAATTTACATAACCCCCAAATTTTATTGAAAAATCATTAGTTTCCGTTTGAGAGAATGATTTTTGCGGCAACAATGTTATTATAGTTACAAATAGTATAAATAAAAATTTCATATTTTTCCCTTTTTTAAGATATTAAATAATTAATTAACAGTTCTTTATTGAGTTTTAATTTTATTAAAATCTACTTTTTTTAACCATTTGTGTTCCACCGGAATGACTGGTTAATTTAAATTTAGAAACTAGTTCTTGTAATTCAAAAGTAAGTCTGTTTAAATCTTCAGCGGCAGTTGCAATTTGTTGAATTCCATTAGAAGATTCGTTAGTAACATTATTGATCGATTCGATGTTTTTGCCAATTTCTTCAACAGTTGCGGCTTGTTGTTCACCGGAAGCTGCAACCTGAATGATAACGTCTGCAACTTTTTTTGCACCTTCAACAATTTTATCTAAAACAACACCGGCTTGAGCAGCTTTATTTTTTCCGTTTTCAACTTCAGTAGTACCACGCTTCATAGAATCAACAGCTTCGCCGGTATCCTTTTGAATTGTCTTAATCATTCCGGCAATTTCTTTAGTAGCCTTACTAGTTCTTTCGGCAAGTTTACGAACTTCATCGGCAACAACCGCAAAACCACGTCCCTGTTCACCTGCGCGGGCTGCTTCAATAGCTGCATTTAAGGCCAACAAATTTGTTTGGTCGGCAATATCGTTAATTACTTGAACAATTTCACCAATTTTATCGCTATTTTGCCCTAAAGTATATACTGTATCGGCGGATTGTTTTACTACCATAGCAATTTTATTCATACCTTCAATAGTTTCATTAACAACTCTTCCACCTTCTAATGCATCATTACCGGCATTTTTTGCGGTTAAGGCTGCATAAGAAGTATTTTTGCTGTTTTCAAAAATTGTTCTGGTCATTTCTTCAACTGCACCTGCAACTTCTGTTGTTTGAGAACTTTGTTCTTGTGCACCCGCAGCCATCTCTTCGGTAGAAGATGATATTTGATTAGAGGCACTTGCAGTAGCTTCAACAGCATCATTAACCTTTAGCAGCATTTCACTAATATTATTCACTGCTCTGTTAAATCCGTTAAATAATCTTCCTATTTCATCATCGTTTTCTATATTTAATTGCACAGTTAAATCACCTTCCGAAAATTTTTCCATACTGACTAATAGAACATCAACACTTTTTGATAAATACATTTTTTGCTTTTCGGCAGCATTTTTTGATAGCTCTGCTTCTTTAGCGGCCTTTTCAGCAATTTCACTTTTTTCTTTGACATTTATTAATGCTGTTTTTATGTTGATTACCATTTTATTAAATGCTGTTGCCAATTGACCGACTTCATCTTCGCTTTTTATATCAACACTCACCTCAACGTTACCCTGCGATACTTTTTGAGCGGCATTATTCAAATCTTTAATAGGTGTTGTTATTCTTTTACTAAAAATAAATCCAATAACAAATGCTATTAATGCTCCAACAATTATAGCCCAAAGTGTATCGCCTTCCAAAGCAGATATCTGCTCTTCAATATCATCAATATATAAACCACTGCCAATAAAACACTTCCATTCGCTAAAATATTTAACATATGATTGTTTTGGTAAAGGAATTTCAGTACCTAAACGAGGGAAATAATAAGTTGTATATCCCTCCCCTTTTGACAAAGAAATGTCAACCATATCTTTAATATATTTATTACCTATTTTGTCTTCTTTATTTGTCCAATTTTCACCTCTTTTTTCGGGTGTACTTCCATGTGCCATTAAAACACACTTCATATCAAATATAAAATAATAACCATTCTCGCCATATCTAAGCGAATTAATTTCTCCAATGGCTAAATCTTGGGCTTCCTGAAGAGAAAGTTTACCGCTGTTAACTTTTTGATTGTAGTTTATTAAAATGCCATAAGCAGTTTCTACACTGCTTTTAAGTTCCATTTGCCTGCTTTGGTAATAACTGGCTTCTATTTTTGGTAATATAATAAAATTAAATATTGCTATTATTGGCAATATGGTAAATATTATAAGTAGAATTATTTTGGCTGCTAAAGACTTTTTAAATATTTTCATTTTGATGCCTCTTTAAATAATTTTATTATATGGTATAAATTACAATTAAGAAAATAAATGATTCTTTTCGATAAATGAAAAAAATGATTTAAAAGATGAAATAAATGAAATTTAACTTTACTTTTCTAATATAATCGAAATTTAATTAAAAAAGTTTAATATTTTTGGAAAATAATGAATTTTTTTAATTTTTGTTCATTAATAAACAAAAAAAAAACGAATTTTATGAAAGTTCTATGAATTATATGATTGGAATAAGTACAACTTAGAATTGTTTTAAGAAATTAATATCTACAAGTGTTGGAAACTAGTAGATATTAATATTTGGAATAATTATTTGGTATGTTAAGTTTATTCTCTTGTCTCTACTCTTTCCTTAAAGTCAATACCTTCTTTTTTTAGTTCTTCTATTACTTTAGTATATATAACAGGTTCAATAGGTATATAACATCCCGATAATGGAAGTTGATCGTTAAGTATTAATTTTGCAGCAATGGCGGCAGGAAGTCCCACAGTTTTTGCAATTGCAGTAAAACCGTCAGGGTCACCATATTCCACCATGGTAGAAACTATTCTTTCTTTTTTATTTTCTTTTGGATATTCAACATCAAGATCATGAATTAGAATGACCATGTCTTTACCACCATCCGGCAGAATTAATTTTTTCTTCAGAATATTTACCAAAACTTCTGAAGCAGTTTTAGGGTCGGAATCGATTTTTTCATTTGTAAACAATCCCAGCCAGCGTAAATTATCCATAATTTTGCCGGTAGGATTAATTCCTAAAAAGTTAGCGACTCTAGTGTCTAATTTTGTACCGTTTGCATTAAGAGGTAAAAACATTTCGGTAAACTCAGCATAAGAAATTTCATTTAAATGAGGAATCCTCATAGTTTCATTCGGCATACCGAGCTTAACCAATTGGCTCCATGTTTCGCTCCAGCCGGGATAACGTAAAGTACCTCTAATCATTGTATGAATATACTTAAGATTAAAAACATCAATATAAATTAACGAATCTCTATTAGGATAAGCTTCAAGCCTACCAACTCCATCAACATCAACCGACCAAGTGCGATTAAAAACTTGTGCTTGAGTTAAAACTTTAATTTTTCCGTTTTCCATATATTGTGCACCCGATTCACCAGCCATAGCAACATTTCGAGGATTCCAAGTAATTGCGTATTTTAATGGATTTGTAACAGATTCCGGTGCAGGCAACCCGCTTCCATATGATAAAATTGAAGTAACAATTCCGTTGTTTGCCCTAACCTTATCAATAATTGACATGGCCCAAATATGATCAATTCCCGGGTCCAAACCCATTTCATTTAATATAATAATGCCTTTTCGCATTGCATCTTTATGTAAATCTCTTGTTCGAGGATTTTCGTAAGAAGCAGTAACACAATGCTTTCCCATATCCAAACATTCAAGAGCAATTTGATATTGAAAAACAGGAGCCAAAAAATTTATAACTATATCACATTTATTTATTAAAGATTTTCTCAGCATTTCATCGTTAACATCAAATTCGACGGCATTTCCGCGCGGGTGTCTGTTTATTCTTTCGTTAGCTAAATTAAAATCTTTATCACCAACAGTTATAAACCAATCAAACATTTCCGCTTGTTCCAACATATAAGAAATTAAATAAGGAGAACTTTGACCTGCACCAAGAATTAATACATTTTTCATAATTATTCCTCTAACTAACTTTATTTGTTTTTGCGTAGTTAATAATCATTCCTTCACGCATAGCATAGGTAGAAAGCACTATTTGTTCTATGTTAAACGTTCTAAATATTTCAGATAAAATAATAATTCCGGCCGGAAAAATATCCGCACGTTTATTTTCCAAACCTTTAAGATTTAATCTTTCTTCTTTTGTATTTTTAGACAAAATTTCATTTTCTAACTTAAATAGATTTTTAGATTTAATAATTCCGCCATTAATACTTTCAAGATATACACCGGCTTCTTTTTTTTCTATCATTAAATAAGTTGAATAAATTGTACCGGAAGCACCTGCATATTTTTCAATTTTATACATATTTATTTGTTCAAAAACTTCATTATGCAAAACCTGTTTAACATAATTACGGCATTGGTTAATATTTTGTGGGGTTAAAACAAAATCATTAAAGAACATTTTAGATTGGCGTACAGCACCAATAGGGATACTTTTTGAAAAAAGAATCTCTTTATGATTGCCAACAATAAATTCAGTACTGCCTCCGCCAATATCAAATGCCATAATCAAGTGATTTTCCAAGTTTAAAGCTTTACTGATTCCCGAATAGATTAAATAGGCTTCATCCTCTCCATTAATTATCTGAACGTCAAGATTTATCTCGTCCTTAATTTTATTAATAAATTCTTCACCATTTGCAGCCTCTCGTACAGCACTTGTAGCGCAAGTTAAAACAACAGCTTTATATATTATTGCAACCGACAAATATTTTTTAAGTGTATTAATCGCTTTATCCATCGATTCGGCACTTAAACGACCAAGAACTCCAAAAGTACTGTCACCCAGTCTAACAACTTCTCTTTTTCTATGTATTAAATCAATATTTCCGTCATCATCAACATTGGCAATAATCATGTGTATAGAATTAGTGCCAATATCAATTGCTGCTATTGTGGTTTTTTTATTCATATCTGTTTTTATTTTTTTCCTAATAATTTTTCACACAAAATTAACACTTCTTCAACCGTTACGTCATCAATCAGCTCGGATTGAGTTTTGCAAATATATTTATTTTTGCCAACCGGAGCCCAATTATATGGATTGGTTGGTCCAAAAATAGAAATTTGCGGCGTATTTGTACTTCCGGCAACATGCATAACACCGGTATCGTTAGTAATAAACAAATCGGAAACAGAAATTATTGCTGCTAATTCAGGTATTTTTTTGTCAATACAATAACCTATATTGTAACCTAAATTATTTTTTATATAATCAATTTCGGTTTTATCACTGCTGCTACCGGTGCAATAAACCATTGTTTTATATTTTTCTATAAGATTTTTAATTACATTAATATATTTATCTAAAGACCATCTGTTTTTTGGTTTTCCTGCACCAACGTGTAAACCCACAATATAGTTATATTGTGTTTTAGTAATTGATTTTAAAAAGCTCAGAGCAAAATTTAGGTCATCTTTATCAAAAGAAATAACGGGAGCAAATTTAGTTGTTGTAATTCCAAAATTACGGACAATTTCCAAACCAAAATCGGCAACATGCTGATCTGGATATAAACGCCAATCCAGCGGAACCCTAATATCAAAAAAAGCCGAATATTTATTTTTGATGCCGTTCAGTTCACTTGCTCCAATTCTTATTTTTGAATTTGATAAACGGCCTAATAATGAGCTTGTAAATGATAATGACACAGTAGAAGGGATAATTGCCAAATCGTATTTTTGTTTAAGAATATTAATTAGTTTACTTAAATAGAATGGGTTAAATAACTTTTTTTTGTTAAAAATAAATACGGTATCAATATATTTATTTTTTGTAACTGCATAATAATTTTGCGGACTAACCAATACCGTTAATTTTGAATTTGGATATTTTTCTTTAATTGCAACAAATAAAGCACTGCTAGCAAGTAAATCACCAAATTGATTATGCTGGCGCACAACAAATACGGATTTTATTAATGGAAGCGATTTAAGATTTGATTCTTTTATTCCAAATAATTTATTTAAAACTTCTACAATTAGAGATTTCATTTTTAACAAGAGTTATTCGGAGTCTTTAATATTTTCTTTGTTTTGAACATTTTCTTTATTTATTTTTATTTCCTCATAATCAGCTTCAATAATATCTTCTGCCTTAATTTTATATTCTTTTTTTTCGTTTTTGTTTGTCTGCGAATAAAAATTTGTATTGGTTGTCTTTTTTTTAGGGAAATAACTTTTTATTAATTTATACAGTAAATAAATTAATAAAGCCCAAATTAAAAATCTTATCATTTAAAACCTCACTTGAGGATTTAGATATTCCATAAATCCTCGGTCTTCTCTAAAAATAGCATTACACAAATCATCAAAATCATTTTGGTTATTTACAAAGTCAATTTCGTTTGTATTAACAATTAATAATGGTGTATTACTATACTTGAAAAAATAATTATTATATGCCTCTGAAAGCTCTGCAAGATAATCTTTTGCAATATGCTTTTCCATCCTTCTTCCCCTTTTTTTTATATTTGCAACCAACTTATCAACACCGGCTTGTAAATATACAACTAAATCGGGTTTACGCATCTCTTTATTTAAGGAATTATACAAAATATCATAGATATTAAATTCTTCGTTACTTAGATTGATGGAAGCAAAAATACGGTCTTTATCAAAAACATAATCCGAAATAATATATTGGTGGAACAATTCTTCATGATTAATAAATTGTAATTGTTTAAACCGATTAACTAAAAAGAACATTTGAGTTTGAAAAGCAAATTTTTCCCTATTATCGTAAAATTTTTCTAAAAATGGATTTATTTCAAACTCTTCTTTAATTAACCTGCCGTTAAATTTTTCAGCAATTTTTTTTGCTAAAGAGGTTTTTCCGGCTCCAATAACACCTTCAATACAAATATATTTTAATTCAGACAATTTAATTCCTCGTTTGTGTTAATGTTAAACCTTTTTACAACAAATTTTTCCTTTAATCTATCATAAATTAATTTTATAGGTTCTCTAAAAAGAGGGTGTATAAAATCTTCAGTTATATCAAGCATTGGGCAAATAAAAAAATCCCGTTTTTCAAATTCCCTATGCGGAATTGTTAAAATATCAGAATTTAAAACTACATCATTATAGAACAAAATGTCAATATCTATTTGTCTTGGACCCCATTTTTTTGATTTTATTCTACCAATTTGCTTTTCACTTTTTTTACAAAACTTTAATAATTCGAATGGACTGTATTCTGTACTAATTTTACAAACACAATTATAAAAGTCGTTTTGATCCTTCACTCCATACGCTTTGGTTAAATAAATATTTGATAAAGCCATAAATGAGATTTTTGGATCACTTTTAATAAGATTAATTGCATCTTTAATATATTTAAGTCTATTGCCAATATTTGAACCCAAAGCAAGGTAAATATCATTCACCATGTTTTTTAATCACCTCTGCTTCAACATAATCTATTAAACCACCCGCAGGAACATTACTTTTTCTAACCCGCACAGCAATTTTAAATATTTGCGGATATTCTTTTAATAAACCATCAGCAATTAAAGTTGCAAGCGTTTCTATTAAATAATACTTTTTAGTATGCACAATATTGTTTATAATATTATAAACATCGGCATAATTTACGGTTTTTTTTAAGTCGTCATTTTTAGCAGCCGCAGTAAAATCGGTATAAATATCAACATCTGCATCAAATTTACCACCAATATTTTGTTCTTCTTTTAATACACCATGATAAGCATAAAACCGGGCATTACGTATTTTTATTATATTTTCCATTTAATCACTTTTTTATCATATAAAATTGAAATCAGTCCTTTTAAATTAGCAAATAATATTCCAATAAGCACTAAAGAACTTCCAAATAATTCGCGGGCTGTTAATATTTCATCTAAAATAAGCCAGCCTAACAATACTGCAACAATAGGGGTAATAAATGCGGATAGTGACAACAAAACAACACTTATCTTTTTCATCAGCCAATAATATGTTGAAAACGTGGCAATTGTTCCAAAAAGTGCTAAATATATGATGCTAAAATATGCGTTAAAATCAAAAACAAGTTTACTTCTATCTTCAACTAATAAACCCAATATTGTTAGCACAATACCGGCAATAAAAACCGGAACAAGATTCATAGAAACAGGATTTAATTTTTTGCCATGTTTTTTAATAACTACAGCCACCATACCCTGCATAAGCGCACTTATAATAACTGCTATATAACCCAACAATTCTTTTCCGAAATCAAGTTTTAAACCGTCCGAAAATATTACAACAATTCCAATAAACCCTAAAACAGAACCAAATATTTTATACTTATTAACTTCTTCTTCCTGAAAAAATATTTTTGTAAAAATAATAACAAAAAAAGGATAGGCCGCAAATAAGATGGAAGCTAAACCCGAAGGGATAAAATCTTCCGCCCAATAAACTAATCCAAACGGAATTACAAATGAAAAGAAACCCATAGCAAAGTATAGTTTTAAAGAGAAAGTATCGGTAGCAACCTTTATGTTCTTTATTCTAATAATTATAAAAAAGAACAAAGCGGCTGTACAAAACCTTAAACCGGCTGATAAAAACGGAGTTATGGATTCTAATCCCATTTTTATAACAAGCCATGTTGAACCCCATAAAAGACAAATAAGTAAATATCCTAAAAATATTTTTAATTTATCCGAGATCATTTATACTCCTTTAAAACAATTAAACCAAATGCACGGCCGGAATGTTTTCCATCTCGTCTATATGAATGCAACAAATTTTGTTCTCTATACGAACAAAGCTGCGAAACTTGAATATTTTGATTGGGGATACCGTTATTATAAAGCATATCTAAATTACACAATGTAATATCAATATAACATTTGCCGTTTTGATAACTAATATATTTATTATCAAACAAACATAAAACATCTTCCTTAACTTCAAAATTGTCTTTACTTATTGAGGGACCCACATAAACAAATAAATCCTGTGGATTAGAATTAAATTTATCCTTCATAATAGATATAGTTTTATATAAAATTTGCTTTTGTGTACCCCGCCAACCCGAATGCACTCCTGCAATGACTTTATTTTTTTTGTCATAAATAAATATATTTCCGCAATCAGCAGTAGAAATCACCAAACCAATATTTGGTTTATTTGTAATTAAAGCATCACTTTCACCAACAAAACCGGGTTTTTCTACAATTGTAATTGTATCGGTATGTTCCTGTTTTTGTAAAGCAATTAAAGAAGGTAATAATCCAAAATGACGATAAAAAACATTTCTATTTTCTTCAACAATTATTTCATCATCATCAACCGATTTACTTGTGTTAAAATAATGAGGTGCTTTTCTATTTAATCCTATTTTTGTACTTAAACCAAACTTAATTTCACTAAATTTGTTTAATAAAACACTTTGTAAAATTACCATAAAACCTTTAAATATATTAGCCGTTTTTCAAGATTATTGATATATACTTGATTAATTTATATTAAAATATAGGATTTTATTTGCTAACAGTAAAGAGTTTTATTTGAGAACGTTTGATATAAGCCTGTTGATAAAAAAAACATTTATCTGCCGTTAAATACTACAATAATTTGTTACAGTAAAAAAAATTTATTTACTTTTTTTTATTTTAAGCAGTTGTTCTATAAAATTTGCAGTACCTTTTTTATCCAGCAAATATTGAGTTTCGGTTTTAAAAATTAAATTAGTAGAATTAATATTTAACAAATTGTTATTTATCCAGCTATTAACATCAACAAGCGGAAAAATATTGATTTGATTATCATTGTTTTCTTGAATATAATTAGGGTTTTGGAGGGTTGAATCGTTATAAATACGTCTATAATAATCGGTATAAAAATCATTTATTGTGGTACTGTCTTTGTTGGTTTTTAACAAACAAACACCGGTATTAGTAAGCAAATATTCAGTACCACAATAATTAATTATTGCATAAGCCGTATCACCTTTAGTAATTTGATACTCAGTTTGAGCAGTAATTAACAAAGGGATAAATAAAACAAAAATCAAAATACACTTAATCAATTAAATTATACTCAAAGATTTTTCCAAATCACTAATAATATCATCAGGGTTTTCTAAACCGATTGCTAATCTAACCCCACCCGGATCAATCCCTTTTTCCGCTAATAGTTCAGGAGGAACAACCGAATGTGTCATTGAAGCCGGATGTTCAATTAGGGTTCGGGTATGGCCCAAACTTACGGCTAAAGTCATAGTGTATGCATTATCAGCCGCATAATTCATAAATTTTTTGCCGTTTTCTTTGGTTTCCGCAGGATCTTTACCGGCCAATCCAAAATAGATCATACTGCCGGGGGCAAAGTTTCCATCAAAATCCAACATCTGTTTTTTTGCTAATTCGTAAAATTTATAATTTGGAAGACCGGGATAATTTACAAATTTTATTTTAGGGTGTTGATTAAGGTATAAAGCAACCTTAAACGCTGTTTCTATCATTTTTTTCATTCTTAAAGCTAAAGTAGGTAAACCGTAAGTTAATATTGCCCAAGCACTTTTTGTATTTAATACGGCTCCAAAATCTTTTCTATATAACAGCAATAAATTTCTAAAACTTCTTTTACCAATAACTGCACCGCCCATATCCGTGCCAAAACCGCCAATTCCCTTTGTTAAAGAATATACAACAAAATCTACTCCAAATTCAAGAGGTCGTTGACAGTAAGGAGTTGAAAATGTGTTATCAACAACAACATAAATTTTTTCGTTAACACTTCTATTTACGTTAATTTCTTTAATGTAATCAGCAATTGCTTTTAAATCAATAATATCTAAATTTGGGTTAGCCGGAGTTTCAAAATAAATAACACGTGTTTTTGAATTAATTACAGTTTTTAAGTTATTTATATTTGTCAAATCTGCTGTAACTACATTAATGTTATATCTTGTATACCAATTATTAAATAAAGAGATAGTACATCCATACAAAGTAGGATGAGTAATAATTTCGTCTCCGGATTTTGTTAAAATACCCAATACAGCCGAAATGGCTGCCATTCCTGAAGCAAAAGAAACAGCAATTTCTCCTCTTTCAATAAATGAAAGATTTTCTTCTAAAATATCTTTGTTGGGTTCTCCTAATCTGTCATAAATAAATATTGGAGCAATATCATCAATTAATTGGTCCGGATGCGCAAATTGAATAAACCCCTGCGCACCTCTTTCCACACTATCCAATCTGAATGTTGTTGAAGATGATATAGGTGCTGTAACATGATGTGAGTAATCCCATTTATTGGTAATATTTTTACCATAAATCAAATGGGTATCCATCGAATATTGTGATTCGGTTTCATCATTATTAACAGGTTTTTTTTCGTCTGCCATTTTTAACTCCTTGTTATTTTATTAATTACAAATGTAATTAAAATAAATCATATTGCCAATTTAATATAAAATAATCAATTTTGTATAATCTAATGAAATAATTAATTTGTTTAGCGATTGTATAATTATTAATCTAATTAGTTTAAAATAAAAAACCTCAAAGGGAAAAACACACCTTTGAGGCTTAAAAAATATAAAAACAAATAAATTATTTAATTAAAGAAAACGCAACAGTTAAACCGCTAAATACAATTGCAACCATACTCATTAATTTAATTAAAATATTTAAGCTAGGACCGGAAGTATCTTTAAAAGGGTCACCAACCGTATCACCAATTACAGTAGCTTTATGAGCCGAAGAGCCTTTACCACCAAGATTTCCTTCTTCAACATATTTTTTTGCATTATCCCAAGCACCGCCTGAGTTAGCCATAAATACTGCAAGAACAAAACCGGTACTCAAAGCACCTGTTAATAAACCCATAACACCCGGAACACCAATTAACAAACCGGTTAAAATAGGAGCAACAATAGCTAAAACAGAAGGAACAATCATTTCCATCTGAGCACCTTTAGTTGAAATTTCAACGCAGCGTGCATAATCAGGTTCGTTTTTACCTTCTAAAATGCCGGGAATCGCTTTAAATTGTCTTCTAACTTCATCAACCATTTTTTGAGCAGCACGTCCAACGGCATTCATTGTCATTCCGCAGAATAAAAATGCCATCATTGATCCAATAAACATTCCGCCTAAAACAAGAGGATTCATTAAATTAATATTATAATAAATCATAAAATCGGTTAAATTGGCATCTCTAACAGATTTAGTAACATTTTCGGAAACTTGAATAACATCTGTTCCAATGCGCATTAACCCCATCTTTAATTCTTCAACGTATGAAGCAAGTAAAGCTAAAGCAGTAAGAGCAGCAGAACCAATTGCAAAACCTTTACCGGTTGCAGCAGTTGTATTGCCAAGCGAATCCAAAGCATCTGTTCTTTTTCTTACTTCAGGGTCAAGACCACTCATTTCGGCATTTCCACCGGCGTTATCAGCAATTGGTCCATATGCATCTGTTGCCAATGTAATTCCAAGTGTACTTAACATACCTACCGAAGCAATACCAATGCCATATAATCCGAAACTAACATTCGTAAAATCGAAACCGGAAGCAAATAAAAAGGCAAAAGCAATTCCAAGTACAACAGCAAGAACAGGAATAGCGGTAGAAATCATTCCCATTCCAAGACCTGAAATTATTACGGTTGCAGCTCCTGTTTTTGAACTTTCAGCAATAGAACGAGTAGGTTTATATGAAGATGAAGTATAATATTCGGTAGCTTTTCCAATAACAATACCTGTAACCAACCCAACAACAATAGCACCCCACAAACCTAACCAATTTGGCATATTAAGGCCATACATAATTGCAAAAGAAGCCACAACAATTAACGCACCCGAAGTATTAATACCTGTTGATAATGAACTTAATAATTGTTTTTGTGTTGCTCCTTCTTTAGTTTTAACAATAAAAATACCAACAATAGAAAGAAGAATACCAATGGCGGCAACAAGCATTGGGGCAATAACCGCCTTCATTTGGAAAGCAGGTTCATTCATAAATGCAGCGGCACCCAGTGCAGCAGTAGCCAAAATAGAACCGCAATATGATTCGTATAAATCTGCACCCATACCGGCAACATCACCCACATTATCGCCAACGTTATCGGCAATAGTAGCAGGGTTACGTGGATCATCTTCAGGAATACCTGCTTCAACTTTTCCAACTAAATCGCCGCCAACATCTGCAGCTTTTGTAAAAATACCACCACCTACTCTTGCAAATAATGCCTGTGTTGAGGCACCCATTCCAAAAGTAAGCATTGTTGTTGTTACTAAAATTAAGTTATGACCGTCAGCAGCATTTGGATAAATATAATTTAGTACAAAAAACCAAATCGAAATATCTAATAAACCAAGACCAACTACAACTAATCCCATAACGGCACCACTTCTAAAAGCAACTCTAAGACCATCATTTAATGATTTAGAAGCAGCATGAGCAGTACGTGCCGAAGCATAAGTGGCAGTTTTCATACCAAAAAAACCGGATAAAGCAGAAAAAAATCCGCCCGTAATAAACGCAAATGGAACCCATTTATTTTGGACGCCAAAACCGTATGCCATTACGGCAAAAATAATTGTCATTATTATAAAAAAGAAACCGACAACCTTATATTGCTGTTTAAGGTAAGCCATTGCTCCTTTTCGAACATAGGAAGCAATAGTTTTCATCCTATCGGTTCCTTCACTTGCATTAAGCATCTGCCTATAAAAATAATACGCAAATATCAGTGCCAAAACAGAGTTAGCCGGAACTAACCAAAACAAATTATCTAACATTTTTATTCTCCATAGTATTGATTCAATAGTTACATTATCCAAATCCAACAACAAGAGCACTGCGCCACCAAGGATAATACTTGCCTTGCAGTTCTTCTTTTTCCGGGAAATGATAATAGAGTAAATTTTCTTGATCACCAACAAAAAATCCATTTTTACAAGTGCGATATAAAATATCACCTTGTAAATACCTAATAACAGTTTTAGTAGGTTTAGTTTTATCAATATTTATACTAACTAAACAATCACGTAAGTGATCAATATTTGAATAAGGTAAATTTTCGGCCGATGCAGTTTCCGGATTATTTGCCAAATCATCAAGAATCAGTTCAACAAAAACTAATTTAGGCACAGAAATCGGCTGGGTACGATTAGTTACAAATTTCATAAATTCAATGGGGTTATATTTGCTTGCAATTTGAGGAGTAACAGGAGACAGCTGCTGATATAAATGCAAATTATCCCCATTAACTTGATTATATTCCGATTTTTCCAAAGTTAATACTTTACCGTCATCGGTAACTAAATATAAATTGAGCAAATTTTTTAATGGAATATTTTCCAACACGCGATAAATAGATAAATAGAAAGTGCTTTTTAACTTCCCGTCAGGATAAGGGATACACTTTTCTTCAATATCTTTCAAATTAAAATATTCGCTTTCAAAATTTGGATCTACTTCAAAAAACATTGCTTGACCCCGGGTACGCTTTTTTGTACCGACAGCCAAATAATTCCCAAATTCTTCGGGAGGTAACATTGAAGCAATTAATGCTTCGGGTGTCAATGATAAATACAAGTATCTTTTCATCCCCTGCTATCCTATTTTTATTTGAAATAAATTTAATTTACTTATTTCTAAAAACGATATACGTAAATATCTGTACAATTTTTTCAAAAATCAATTTAA